>CANJKV010000205.1 GCA_947474855.1 Aurantimonadaceae bacterium
ATCTCCTTGCCGAGCTCGCCCGACAGGTCGCGCACGACGCGGCGGTAGCGGCTGAACAGCGAGTCGATGGGCAGCATCCGCATGTCCATCGCGCTGTCGCGAAGGTCGGCGGACAAGCGCTCGATCTCCTCGACCACGGCGGTGAGCGCGGGGTCGCGGCCGAGATGGGCGAGGGCCGAGAGGCGGGCCTGGGCGATCACCAGCTCGCCGACCTGGTCGAGCAGCGTGTCGAGCCGCTGGGCCGAAACGCGCACGTGGCTGTCGGTGCGCTCGGCGGTGCGGGGCTCGGGCGCTTCGGCCTTGCGCTTTGCGGGGGCGGGAGCGGGGGCGGCCGCCGCGGGCACCGCGGCGGGGGAGGGGAGGGGCGCCGCGACGGCGACCTCGGCGATCGGTGCGGCCGCGGCGGGTGCCGGCGAAGCGTTCGCGGCGGCGGGGGGCGCTTCAGCCGCGGGAGCGGCGTCGAGCTCCTCGATCACGACCGCGCCCGGCTCGTCGACGAAGATGAACACGTCGTCGATCGCGCCGCGGCCGGCCTCGGTTTCCAGCTCGATGCGCCAGCCGAGATAGATGTCGGTGGCCGTCATCCGCTCCAGCGGCGGCAGCTTGTCGTCGAGGATCGTGACCGTGGCGGTGCCGAGCTCGGCGACCTCCTCGACGAGCCCGATCGGGTTCGTTCCGAAGGTCAGGGCCTTGGCCGGAAGGCGCAGCGTCACGGCGAAGCGGCGCTCGGCGCTCGTCGGGGCCGCCGCCGGAACGGCGGCCGGCGCGTTCGCCGCGACGGGCACGACCGTCGGGGCATCGCCGGAGACTTCGGCCTTGAGAAGCGCGACGAGGCGCTCGCTTTCGGCCGCATGGTCGCCGCCCGCCTGGAACAGGAGGCGGCGGATGTGGTCGGTCGAGGCGAGAAGGACGTTGGCGAGCGAGGGCGTCATCGGCACTTGGCCCTGGCGGACGCGCTCGAAGCCGTTCTCCAGCTCGTGCGCAAAGGCCGCCATGTCGGCCGGACCGAACATCCCGCCCGAGCCCTTCAGGGTGTGAAGGGCGCGGAAGGTGGTGTTGACGAGCTCACGGTCGTCCGGACGGGACTCGAGGTCGAGCAGGGCCGCCTCGAGCTGTTCCAGAAGATCCTTCGCCTCGTTCAGAAATGTCTCGAGAACGTCCCCGCCACCCATGGTCCTACCGTCAGTTCCCGATCAGCTTGTTGACGACGGCGACGAGCTTGGCCTGGTCGAAAGGCTTCACGATCCAGCCGGTCGCGCCGGCGGCCTTGCCCTCGGCCTTCTTGGCCTCGTCGGATTCGGTGGTCAGCATCACCACCGGAACGCCGGCATGCTTGGGCATGGCCCGCAGCTTGCGGATCATGCCGATCCCGTCGAGGTTCGGCATGTTGAGGTCGGTGATCACCAGCGAGAAGGACTGGGTCTCCAGCTTGGTGATCGCGTCCGCCCCGTCCACGGCCGTGGTCGGGGAATAGCCGGCGCTTTCAAGCGTGAAGGAGACCATCTGCCGGATGCTGGCGGAGTCGTCGACGCAAAGAACGCTCTTGCTCATCTATACTTACTCCTTACCGGCGCCGGTCGCGCCGAAGGGCGCCACGCCGGCGCGCGACAGCAATGAATCAACGAAGGGTGAGGAGCGCATCTCCAGCGCGACGCCCTTGGCCGCCGCGCTCTTCTTCAAGGACAGAAGAATCTGCACCAGGCTGATGTCGGCCGTCTCGACCTTCGACAGATCGAGCACGAGGCTCTTGGAGCGAAGCTTGCCGAGCTTTCCGATCAGCGCGTAGCGCAGAACTTCCGCCTGAGGCAGCAGGCAGGACATACCGAAGTCGAACGTCGCGGTGGACGCCATGAGATCGCCCCAATCAGGTGAACTGGAGCGACCTTCCCAGAAAAGCCTTGCCGCAAGATGAATTTCAAAACGATATCGATCTCGTTGATAAGGTTGCAGAAGTTTATGGCCTGCCCGCGCGGATAACCGATTCTTATCGACTTGCCGGCATTCTGTGCTTCGTCGACGAGACTGCCGGCCCCGCGATTGCCTCGAATTGTGGAAGGGCGCCTCCGAAGCCAACTTCTCCCATCCGAGACGCTTTGCCATGACTCTGACCGTTGCCCGCAAGTTGACACTCGCCTTCGGCATCGTTGCCGTAGCGGCAGGGGGGTTGGGCGCCCTGGCCTTCGTGGAAGCGTCCAACGTCGTGTCGGCGGCGCGGGAGGTGGAGGCGGGCCTCGACGCCGAGCACCGGCGCGAGGAAGCGCTCGGCCGCCTGTCCCAGGCTCTCCTGTCGGGCGAGGCCGCGGTCCGCGACCAGGTCGTCGGCGGCGACGCCGGCGCGGCCGATCGCGTCCGGTCGGCCGGCGTCGCCCTGTCCGGCGCGATCGCCGATCTGCGGGATCTGGCGCCCGAGCAGGCGCCGCGGCTCGACCGCATCGCCGCGCTCGGCGCCTCGTATCGCGACGAGATGGGCACCCTGGCCGATCTCGCGGCCGATCCGAAGACGAGGGGCCAGGCGCTCGACGCGGCGCTGACCTCGACGGGCATGAGCGAGATGCGCGTCCTCGAGGGTGAAGTGCGCCTCGGCATCGCCTCCGCCGCGGCCGAGAGCATCACGGTCGCCGCCTCGCGCATCCAGACGATCCTGACCCTCGGGACGGCGATCGTCTTCGCCGCCACCGTGCTCGTCGCGCTCGCCATGATGCGCTCGCTCGCCAAGCCGATCCGCGGCATGGCCGAGGCCATGAAGCGCCTGTCGGCCGGCGCGCGCGACGTCGCGGTGCCCGGCCTCGGCCGCGCCGACGAGATTGGCGCCATGGCCGCGGCGGTGGAGGTGTTCCGCGCCGACCGCGTCCGCGCCGAAACGGCCCGCGCCGAGGCCGACGAGGTGCGCCGCATGGCCGAGGAAGAGCGCGCCGTGCGCGGCGAGGACACCGCCCGCGTCGCCGACCTTCTGGAAGCTGCGCTGACGCGTCTCGCCGACGGCGACCTGACGGCCCGCGTCACCGAAACCTTCCCCGGCCGCTACGCCCGCCTCGGCGATCAGTTCAACGCCGCCGCCGAGCGCCTGCATTCCACTCTCGGCCAGGTGTCGGCCTCGGTCGTCACCATCAACAACGGCGTCACCGAGATCGGCCACGCCGCCGACGACCTCGCCCGCCGCACCGAGCAGCAGGCCGCGAGCCTCGACACCACCGCGACCGCGCTCGACGAGATCACCGCGACCGTCAAGCACAGCGCCGACAACGCCGTGTCGGTGGCCGGCTCGGTCGCCGCCGCCCGCCTCGACACCGAGCGCTCGGGCGAGGTGATGCGCGAAGCGGTCGAGTCCATGACCGGCATCCAGAAGTCCTCGCAGCAGATCGCCCGGATCATCGGCGTCATCGACGAGATCGCCTTCCAGACCAACCTCCTGGCGCTGAACGCCGGCGTCGAGGCGGCGCGGGCGGGCGAGGCGGGCCGCGGCTTCGCGGTGGTCGCGCTCGAAGTGCGCGCGCTCGCCCAGCGCTCCTCGGAAGCCGCCAAGGAGATCAAGACCCTGATCGGCACCTCGACGGCTCAGGTCGGCGCCGGCGTGTCGCTGGTCAACCGCGCCGGCGAGGCGCTGACCCGCATCGCCGCCCAGGTGACGCAGATCGACAGCCTCGTCCAGGAGATCGCGGGCTCCGCCAAGGAACAGTCCGTCGGCATCGGCGACGTCAACGAGGCCGTCAACAAGATGGACCGCGTGACGCAGCAGAACGCCGCGATGGTGGAGGAGACCACGGCCGCCACGCTCTCGCTGCGCTCGCAGACCGAGGAGCTCGGCCGCCTGATCTCCTCCTTCCGCACCGACGCGGACGGCGCCTCCGTCGCGCAGTTGCGCCGCATGGGCCAGCAGATGCGCGAGGCCGTCAGCCCCCGCGCCGCCGAGCCCGCTGCGCCCCGCGCCCGTCCGGCGCCCGCCATCGTCGCCGTCGCCGCTTCGGGCGGGGGCATGAGTGCCGCCATGCGCGCCGCCGAGCCGCAGGCCCAGGCCGCCGCCGATCTCGGCTGGGAGGAGTTCTGATGCCCAAGCGTAGTTCGAAGCCCGCGCCGGCCGAGGACGTGCCCGCGCTCGAAGCGGCCGCGGCCCCCAAGGCCCCGCCCCGCCGGCGCCGCGCCAAGGTCGAGGCGCCCGCGCTCGAGATCGAGGCGGATGCCGTCTCTCCCGAGGTCGAGGCCGTTGCCGAGCCCGTCGTCGACGCCGCCTTCGCCGGCCTGCCGCCGGAGATCGCCGCGATGCTCGCCGCGGCCGCCGCCGAGGCGCCGGCCGACGCCGAAGCCGGGGAGGAGGCGTCGGGCCTCGTCCTGCCGGAGGGCGGCGAGACGGTGGGTCTGCCCGCCGTTCTCGACCTCACGGCCGCCTCCGAGCTGCGCGAGACGCTTATCGGCCACCGCGGCGCGCCGATCGTTCTCGACGGATCGAGCGTCGAGCGCCTCGGCGGCCAGTGCCTCCAGATCCTTCTGTCGGCCCGTGCGACCTGGGCGGCCGACAACCGGGCCTTCGCGCTCGCCACGCCGTCCGAAGCGCTGCTGCGCGACTTGTCCATCCTCGGCGTTTCGCCCGAGTCCCTGTCCACGAACGAGTCCGCCTGAGATGACGAAGACGATCCTCACCGTCGACGATAGCCGCACCATGCGCGAGCTCCTGCGCTCGGCCCTGGTGGAGGCGGGCTTCAACATCCTGCAGGCCGAGGACGGGATCCACGGGCTGGAGGTGCTGCGCGAGAACGCGCTGCCCGACGTCATCATCACCGACATCAACATGCCGCGCATGAACGGCCTCGAATTCATCGAGGCGGTGCGCGCCGACCGCGGCCTCAGGGCGATCCCGATCATCGTCCTCACCACCGAGAGCGATCCCGCCAAGAAGGACCGCGCCCGCAACGCGGGGGCCACCGGCTGGATCGTGAAGCCCTTCGACCCGCAGCGCCTCGTCGGCGCCATCAACCGCGTCGCCGCCTGAAAGACGTTTCCATGAGCGCCCTCGACGAGATTCGCATCGTCTTCTTCCAGGAGTGCGAGGAGCAGCTCCAGGAACTCGAAACCGGTCTCACCGCCATGGCCGGCGGCGAGACCGACGCGGACACGGTCAACGCCGTGTTCCGCGCCGTCCACTCGATCAAGGGCGGCGCCGGCGCCTTCGCGCTCAAGCAGCTCGTCGGCTTCGCCCACGTCTTCGAGACGACGCTCGACGAGGTGCGCCAGGGCCGGCTCGATCCGGGGCCGGAGGTCATGGACGTGATGCTGCGTTCGGCCGACGTCCTCAACGACCTCGTGGCCGCGGGCCGCGACGGGGGCGAGGTCGAGGCCGAGCGCACCGCGCCGCTCCTCGCCGAGCTCGAGCGCCTGGCCGGCAAGGGGCCCGGCGGCCACGGCGGCGAGGACGAGGACGAGACCCCCTTCAACTTCGACGACCTCGACTTCACGCCCGTCGCCTTCGACCTCGGAGACCTGGGCGACCTCGACGGGGGCGGCGACGGCCCGAAGTTCCGCGTCTCGTTCCGCCCGCGCCCCGAGCTCTACGCCAAGGCCAACGAGGCGACGGTGCTCCTGCGCGAGCTCGGCACGCTCGGCCCGGTGTCCACCACCTGCAACGCCGACGCCCTGCCGCTGCTCGACGCGCTCGATCCCGAGGGCGCCTATCTCGCCTGGACGATCGAGATTTCCGGCGACGTGACCGAAGCGCAGATCCGCGAGATCTTCGAGTTCGCCGAGTGGGACTGCGACTTGACGATCGAGGCGCTCGGCCTCGCCGACCTGTCGGAGATCGCCGTTCCGGACGCCGGCGCCGACACCGGCATCTCGGTCGCCGACCTCCTCGCCCGCATCCAGGGCGAGCTGACCGGCGCGCCCGCTCCCGAGGCGGCGCCGGAAGCGGCGCCCGCGCCCGCGCCAGAGGCGAAGCCCGCCGCGGAAGCCGCGGAGAAGCCGGCGGCCGGCGGCGAGAAGAAGGAGGAGGCGGCGCCCGTCATCCGCGTCGAGCTGCCGCGCGTCGACAAGCTGATCGACCTCGTCGGCGAGCTCGTGACGACGCAGGCGATCCTCTCGCAGCGCCTCGAGGAATCGGGCGCGGCGACCACCGGCTCCGACCTCATGAACTCCGTCGAGGAGCTGCAGCGCCTGACGCGCGATCTCCAGGACAGCGTCATGGCGGTGCGTGCCCAGCCCGTGAAGTCGGTGTTCCAGCGCATGCCCCGCATCGTGCGCGAGGTCGCCTCGGCGACCGGCAAGAAGGTCGGCTTCCAGACCCGCGGCGAGAACACCGAGGTCGACAAGACCGTCGTCGAGCGCCTCGCCGAGCCGCTCACCCACATGATCCGCAACGCCATCGACCACGGCCTCGAGAGCCCGGAGAAGCGCCTTGCCGCCGGCAAGCCGGAGGAGGGCACCGTCACCCTCTCGGCCGCCCACCGCTCGGGCCGCATCGTGATCGAGATCGCCGACGACGGCGCCGGCATCAACCGATCGAAGGTCCGCGAGATCGCGGTGAACAAGGGGCTGATCCCCGCCGACGCGGTTCTCACCGACGAGGAGACCGATCAGCTCATCATGCTGCCGGGCTTCTCCACCGCGACGACGGTGTCGAACATCTCCGGCCGCGGCGTCGGCATGGACGTCGTCAAGCAGTCGATCGAGGCTCTCGGCGGCCGGCTCGTGATCACCTCGCGTCCAGGCTTCGGCTCGACCTTCACCATGAACCTGCCGCTGACGCTGGCCGTCCTCGACGGCATGGTGGTGCGGGTTGAGGAGGACACGCTGGTCGTGCCGCTGGCCTCGATCGTCGTCACCTTCCGGCCCCAGCCGGAGGATCTTCAGATGATCGGCGCGGGCCAGGCAGTGAAGGTGCGCGGAAGCACCCTGCCGCTGATCGACGTCGGCCTGAAGCTCGGCTACCGCACGGCGCCCGCCGACCCGCTGACCGGCGTCGCAATCCTCGTCGAGGGCGACAACAACCGGCGCGTCGCGCTTCTCGTCGACGACATCCGCGGCCAGCGGCAGGTCGTCATCAAGAGCCTGGAGAAGAACTACCGCCCCGTGCCCGGCATCGCCGCGGCGACGATCTCCGGCGAGGGGCGCGTCGCGCTCATCATCGACGTCGACGCGATGATGAGCGACCAGTCCTTCGACCAGTTCATCCTCGGCAACGAGCCGATCGCGGCGGAGTAGGGAGAGCCATGTCTTCGGTTCAGCGCAAGGCCGCCTTCGCCGGCCAGGAAATGATCGCCTTCCGCGTCGGCGAGCAGGAGTTCTGCGTCGACATCCTCGCGGTCCGCGAGATCCGCGGCTGGACGCCCACCACGGCGATCCCGCACGCGCCCCACTACGTCCTCGGCGTCATCAACCTGCGCGGCACGGTTTTGCCGGTGGTGGACCTGTCGGCCCGCCTCGGCTTCCCCGCGAGCGTTCCCACGCCCCGCCACGTCATCGTTGTCGTGATCGCGGAAGGTCAGACCATCGGCCTGCTCGTCGACGCGGTGTCCGACATCCTGTCGATCTCGACCGACATGATGAAGTCGGCTCCCGAGATCGCCCAGGACCAGACGAAGACCTTCATCACCGGGGTCGTCGCCGTCGACAGCCGCATGATCGCGCGCATCGCTCCCGAGCGCATGCTGCCGGAACGGCTGCGGGCCGTTTCGTGAACGCGCTCGCCGCACCCGCGACGGAGGCCCGTCGCGGCCCCGCCGGGTCCGGCGTGGCCGGGCCGGCGCTGAACGCCGCCGACTTCCGGCGCATCGCGAGCGCCGTCAAGCGCGAGGCGGGGATCGACCTGTCGGACGCCAAGCTGTCGCTCGTTCACGGGCGGCTCCTGCGCCGGGTGAAGGAACTTGGCCTTTCCGCCTTCCGCGACTATTGCGATCTCGTCGAGCAGCCGGAGGCGGCCGGCGAGCGCCAGGTCATGGTCGAGGCGCTGACCACCAACTACACCTTCTTCTTCCGCGAGCCGCACCACTTCGACGACTTGGCGGGCAACGTCCTGCCGGCGCTCGCCGAGCGGGCGCGGGCCGGGGAGCGGGTGCGGATCTGGTCGGCCGGCTGCTCGGCCGGGCCGGAGCCCTATTCCATCGCCATCACCCTCCTGTCGGTTCTTCCCGAAGCGGCGGGGCTCGACGTCCGGATTCTGGCCACCGACATCGATCGCTCGATGGTGGCCAAGGCCGGGGCCGGCATCTACGAGGACCGCATGCTCGAGGCCGTGTCCCCGGCCCTGCGCAGCCGCTGGTTCCGGGCCGGCCCCGAGGCCGGGACCTTCGCGGTCGACGAGGCGCTGAAGCGGATCATCGCCTTCCGCGAGCTGAACCTCCTCGGCGACTGGCCGATGCGGGGCGACTTCGACGTCGTGTTCTGCCGGAACGTCACGATCTACTTCGACGCCCAGACGCGCGAGGGCCTGTGGTCGCGCATCGCCCGCCGCATCCGGCCGGGCGGCACGCTATATGCCGGCCATTCCGAGCGCATCGTCGGTCCGGCGCTCGCCTCCTTCGCCCACGAGGGCATCACCACCTATCGCAAACGGGGGGCCGCGTGAGACCCGTGCGCACCCTCGTCGTCGACGACTCCGCGACCATGCGACTCCTGATCGGCCATGCTCTCGGCCGCGATCCGGAGATCGAGGTCGTCGGCTATTCGAGCGATGCCTTCGAGGCGCGCGAGGCGATCAAGCGCCTCGATCCGGACGTGGTGACGCTGGACGTCGAGATGCCGAAGATGCAGGGCATCGAGTTTCTCGCCCACATCATGCGCCTGCGGCCCATGCCGGTGGTGATGGTGTCGAGCCTCACCGGCCCCGGCACGGCGACCACCATCGAGGCGCTCTCCATCGGCGCCTTCGACTGCTTTCCCAAGCCGGTGCCCGCGACGGAAGAAGCCTTCCTGCGCCTCGGCGAGATCGTCAAGGCCGCGGCCGCGGCGCGGCGCGGGATCCAGACCCTGTCGCAGCGCCGCGCCCGGCAGTCGGTCGGCGGCGGCGGGCGCGAGCCGGCGCGGGTGGCCCAGGGCGCCGCAAGCGAGCCGCCCGTCATCTCCCGGGCAGCGCCGCCGGTCCAGGCGGACGGGGCAGGGGCGGCGGCCGAGATCGTCGTTGCCGGCGCCTCGACCGGCGGCATCGAGGCGCTCTAGACGCTTCTGGCCCAATGGCCCGCCGATTGTCCGCCGACGCTGCTCGTCCAGCATCTGCCCGCGGGCTTCACCAAGGGATTCGCCCGCCGCCTCGACGCGATCTCGCCGGCGCGGGTGGAGGAAGCCGCCGACGGAATGCCGCTCGAGCGGGGCCGGGTCTATCTGGCGCCCGGCGGCTCGGCCCACCTGACCGTCGGCGGCCTGCGTCCGGTCTGCGCGCTCGTTCCGTCCGAGCCGGTGAGCGGCCATCGTCCGTCGGTTGACGTGCTTTTTCGCTCTGTGGCGAGACGGTTCGGAAGGACATCCGTGGGAATTATCCTGACCGGGATGGGCAGCGACGGCGCGGCCGGAATGCTCGACATCCGCTCCGCAGGCGGGCTGGCGATCGGCCAGGACGAAGCCTCATCCCTCGTCTACGGCATGCCCAAGGCGGCGATGCTGATGGACGCCATCGACACGCAATTGCCGCTCGAGTCGATCGCGCGGCACCTCTTCAACGGCTGACATAAGGATCAA
>CANJKV010000206.1 GCA_947474855.1 Aurantimonadaceae bacterium
AACGACGCGCTCGGCCGGCAGTGGGAGGTCGACTTCGAGCTGGAGGACGGCTGGAGCGCTCATGCGGGCGCCGGCCTGGAGACCGTCGACCACGTCGCCCAGACCGTGCGCTATGAGGACATCCTGTCCTGGACGCTCTTCTACCGCTCGATCTTCGACCTCAGGCCGTTGCCGGCGATCGAGGTGCCAGACCCCGGCGGCCTCGTCCTCAGCCAAGTGCTGGAGAACGCCGACTCGAGCCTGCGCATCGTCCTCAACGGCTCGCAGTCCAGCCGCACGCAGTCCTCGCGCTTCGTGTCGCAATTCGTCGGACCTGGCGTCCAGCACGTCGCCTTCCGCACGCCCGACATCTTCGCGACGGTCGCCGCGCTCCGAGCGAAGGGCGTGCCGCTTCTGTCCATCCCGCAGAACTACTACGACGACCTTGACGCCAAGTTCGACTTCGCGCCCGAGGTGCTGGAAGCCATGCGCGCGGCCGGGATCCTCTACGACCGGGACGAGGGCGGGGAATACTTCCAGATCTACCTGGAGGCGCTCGAAGGCGGCTTCTTCATCGAGATCGTCGAGCGCCGCGGCTATCGCGGCCTAGGCGCGGCGAACGCCCCGATCCGCCTCGCTACCCAGGCGCGCCGCAGGCCCGCCGGCGTCCCCACGACCTGAGGCCGATATGGCGTCGCTTCGGTCAGGTGGCGCGGATCTCGGCGGCAGCCTCGCGCAGCTCCTTCAGAAGGACCTCGGCGGTCGCGGGGAGCAGGACCCCGGCTCGCAGCGTGACGCCGACAGGCCCCATCGTGTCGCCCGTATCGATGGCGAGGCGAGCGAACTCGCCGCTCTGGAGGTCCTCCAGCACCACGCCTTCCGAGATGACCCAGATCGCGTCGCTCGTGCGGACATAGCGGCGCGAAAAGGCGAGCGAGACGGTTTCTACGATCCTCGCCGGGCGCGGCAGGTTGAAAGCCGCGAAGAAGCGGTCGACCGCCGGGCGGATTACCGAGCCGGGCGGGGGCAGCAGGCATTCGAAGGCGCCGAGCGCGCCAGGCGAGAGCGGCACTCCCGCGATCGGGTGGCCAGCCCGCACCGCGAAGACCAGCGGTTCGGAGTAGAGGTGCTCGAAGACGAGGCCGGTCATCGCCTCGGGCTCCTGCATCCGACCAATGACGATGTCGAGATCGCCCTGGCGGAGCTGCTCCGTCAGGTATTCGTTCGGGCCGGTGACGACGCGCGGTGCCGCGCCGAGGCCGTGCGCCTGATAGCGCCGGATGGCGTCGGGCAGCAGCCGGGCCGATACGGTCGGCAATGCGCCGACGCGCACGGGAAGCGCATGCGACGCGGTGGCGTCCTCGACCTCCTCCAGACCGCGGCGCAAGGCCGACAGGCTCGCCTCCGCGTGGCGCAGGAACATCTCGCCGAAGCGCGTCGGCACGGCACCGCGCCGGGCGCGGTCGAACAGCTCGACGCCCAGGATCTGCTCGAGCTCTCGGATCGCCTTCGATACGGCCGGCTGGGTGATCGCGAGGTCCGAGGCGGCCCGCCCGACGCTCGCCTGCCGGGCGACGGCGACGAAGGCCCTGAGATGACGCAAGCGCACCGCCGACATCTGCATGTCGATAACTCCAGGGTTATGGAAGTGGCATGAATCCTCATTTTACATGACCGTTCAAGCGCAATAGTCGAAGGGCACACAGGGAGGACGTCATGGCATTCGTGAGCGCGAACGGGGTCGCGATCCACCACCGGCTCGCCGGGCGGCGGGGCGGAGCGCGCCTCGTCTTCCTGAACTCCCTCGGCTCCGATCTTCGGATCTGGGAGGACGTCGTCGCCCGCCTGGAGGACCGTTTCGAGATCCTCCTCGTCGACAAGCGCGGCCACGGCCTCAGCGAGACGACGCCCGGTCCCTATTCGATCCCGCTCCTCGCCGAGGACCTGACGGCGCTTCTCGACGCCATCGGCTGGCGCTCGGCCTCGATCGTCGGCCTCTCGATCGGCGGCCTGATCGCTCAGCACGTCGCGATCCACGCCCCCGGGCGGGTCGAACGGCTGGTCCTGATGAACACGGCCGCGCGGATCGGTACGTCCGACGCGTGGAATGAGCGCATCGCCGCCGTCCGGGCCGGGGGCGTCGCCTCGATCGGCGAGGCGGTCGCCTCGCGCTGGTTTTCCGACGGTTACGCCGGCCGCCACCCCGCCCGCTTCGCCGCATGGCGCGCCATGCTGGAGGCGACGCCGGCGGAAGGCTACGCCGCGGCCTGCGCGGCCGTGCGCGATGCCGACTATCGCGAGGCGGTGGCACATATCGCCGCCCCGACGCTCGCTATTGCCGGCGACGACGACAAGCCGACTCCGCCCGACCTCGTGCGCGACACCGCCGGGCGCATTCCCGGCGCCCGCTTCGAGCTCGTCGCCGGGGCCGGGCATCTGCCCTGCCTGGAGCGGCCTGCCGAGGTCGCCGCCCTGATCGCCTCGCACCTCGGCGCCGAGGTCGAGACCCCGAGCCGCTTCGAGGCGGGCATGGCCGTGCGCCGCGCTGTTCTCGGCAACGCCCACGTCGACCACGCGTCCGCCGCGGCGACGCCCTTCGACGCGCCGTTCCAGCGCTTCATCACGGAAGGCGCCTGGGGCTCGGTCTGGGCGCGCCCGCACTTCACGCGCCGCGAGCGCTCGATCGTGACGCTCGCGCTCCTCGCCGCGCTCGGGCAGGACGAGGAACTCGCGATGCACGTGCGCGCGACGCGCAACACCGGCGCGAGCGCCGAGGACGTGGTCGAGGCGCTGATGCACGTGGCCGTCTATGCCGGTGTGCCGGCGGCCAACCACGCGATCAAGATCGCCAAGACGACATTCGCCGAGATGGAGGAAGCGGCACGATGAGCGGCGCCTATTTCCAGCGCGACCGGGACTGGCACCCGCCGGCCCTGACGCCGGGCTACAAGACCTCAATCCTGCGCTCACCGCGCCACGCGCTCCTGTCCATGCCGACGACGCCCTCGGAGGAGACGGGTCCCGTTTTCGGCCACGACGTCCTCGGCCCTCTCGACAACGACCTCATCCGCAACTTCGCCAAGGACGGCGAGGCGATCGGGCAGCGCATCGTGGTTTACGGCCGTGTGCTGGACGAGAACGCGCGTCCCGTGACGGGCGCGCTGGTGGAGTTCTGGCAGGCCAATGCCGGCGGCCGCTACCGCCACAAGAAGGAAAGCTACCTCGCCGCCATCGACCCGAACTTCGGCGGCTGCGGGCGGGCGATCACCGACGCGGAGGGGCGCTACTCCTTCCGGACCGTGAAGCCCGGCGCCTATCCCTGGCCGAACGGCGTCAACGACTGGCGCCCGGCGCACATCCACTTTTCGATCTTCGGCCACGCCTTCGCGCAGCGCCTGATCACCCAGATGTACTTCGAGGGCGACCCGATGATCGGCCAGTGCCCGATCGTGAAGACGATCCCCGATCCCGCCGCCATCGAGCGGCTCGTCGCCGCGCTCGACCGCAACGCCACGATCCCGATGGACAGCCTAGCCTATAAGTTCGACATCGTGCTTCGCGGCCGCCGCTCCACGCTGTTCGAGAACCGGATGGAGGGCAATTGATGGTCCAGCGCCTCGACTATTTGAAGGAAAGCCCGTCCCAGACCGCCGGACCCTACGTCCACATCGGCACCAACCCGAACTGGGTGGAGATCACCGGCGTCTGGAGGGAGGACCTCGGCCTCATCGTCGTCGGGCCCGAGACGGTGGGCGAGCGGATCCTCGTCGAGGGGAGGATCATCGACGGCTCGGGCGCGCTCGTGCGCGACGCCCTGGTCGAGATCTGGCAGGCCGACGCCGCCGGCCTTTACAACTCGCCGACCGAGACGCGCGGGACCCCGGATCGAGCCTTCGCCGGCTGGGCGCGTCAGCCGGTCTCCGAAGCGGATGGTCTCTTCCGCTTCGAGACGATCCGGCCGGGCCGCGTGCCGTTCCCCGGCGGCGGCCTGCAGGCGCCGCACATCACGGTCTGGATCGTCGCGCGCGGCATCAATCTCGGCCTCCACACCCGCCTCTACTTCGGCGACGAGGCGGAGGCCAATTCGGTCGACCCGCTCCTGAACCGCATTCCCGACCCGGCGCGGCGGGCGACGCTCGTCGCCCCGCGCACGGAGCGCGACGGAATGCCCGTCTTCACCTTCGACATCCGCCTTCAGGGCGATGGCGAAACCGTCTTCCTGGACATGTGACGAGGTGCCCATGGACAAGACCATTCCTAGCCTTTCCGAGGCGGTGTCGGGCATCCCGGACGGCGCAGTCGTGATGATCGGCGGCTTCGGCGGCTCGGGCGCACCGATCGAGCTGATCCACGCGCTGATCGACCGGTACATTTCGACCGGCAGTCCGCGGAACCTGACGGTCGTCAACAACAATGCCGGCAACGGCCATGTCGGCCTCGCGGCGCTGATCGAACAGGGCATGGTGCGGAAGCTCATCTGCTCCTTCCCCCGCTCGGCCGACCCGCGCGTCTTCACCGAGCGCTATCTCGCCGGCGAGATCGAGCTGGAACTGGTGCCGCAGGGCACCCTCGCCGAACGCATCCGGGCGGGGGGCGCGGGCATCCCGGCCTTCTACACCCCGACGAGCTACGGCACCGACCTCGCGAAGGACAAGCCGGTCGAGGAGTTCGACGGGCGCCCCTACGTGCGCGAGCTTTGGCTGAAGGCCGATTTCGCGCTCATCAAGGCCCACAAGGGCGACCGGCTCGGCAACCTCGTCTTCAACAAGGCTGCCCGCAACTTCAACCCCCTGATGGCGACCGCCGCGGCGGTCACGATCGCGCAGGTCACCGAAATCGTCGAGCCCGGCGCCATCGATGCCGAAGCGGTCGTCACCCCCGGCATCTTCGTGCAGGGGGTGGTCGAGGTGGCGAACCCCGCGCAGGAGGAAGATCTCAACCGTGCCGGCGCCGCCTACCCGGAGAAGGTCGCATGAGCTCCAAGCTTTCCGCCACCCAGATCGCCTGGCGTGCCGCGCAGGACATCGCGGACGGGGCCTACGTCAACCTCGGCATCGGCTTCCCCGAGATGGTGGCGAAGTTCCAGCCCCCCGGCCGCGAGGCGATCTTCCACACCGAGAACGGCATCCTCGGCTTCGGTGAGGCGCCGCGGGCGGGCGAAGAGGACTGGGACCTCATCAACGCCGGCAAGAAGGCGGTGACGCTCAAAGCCGGCACGGCCTTCTTCCACCACGCGGACTCGTTCGCCATGGTGCGCGGCGGGCACCTCGACGTCGCGATCCTCGGGGCCTACGAGGTGGCCGAGACTGGGGATCTGGCCAACTGGTCGACGGGGCCGAAGGGCGTGCCGGCCGTCGGCGGGGCGATGGACCTTGTCCACGGCGCGAAGCGCGTCGCGGTCATCACCGACCACGTGACGAAGGACGGCAAGCCGAAGCTCGTGAAGCGCTGCTCGCTGCCGCTGACGGGTGTCGCCTGCGTGACGCGCGTCTACACGAGCCTCGCCGTCATCGACATCGAGAACGGGCGCTTCGTACTGCGCGAGAAGCTGCCGTCCCTGTCGGTCGATGACCTGCAAGCCCAGACGGGCGCTGAACTCCTAGTGCCCGGCCCCGTCGCCGACCTCGTCGTTCCGGAGCTTTGAAATGAGCGAAGCCTTTATCTGCGCCTACCTGCGCACGCCCATCGGCCGCTTTGGCGGCTCCTTGTCCTCCGTCCGGGCCGACGATCTCGGTGCCGTGCCGCTCAAGGCCCTGATGGAGCGCCACCCGTCCGTCGACTTCGGCGCCGTGGACGAGGTGATCTTCGGCTGCGCCAACCAGGCCGGCGAGGACAACCGCAACGTAGCCCGGATGTCGCTCCTACTTGCCGGTCTCCCCGACACCGTGCCGGGCACGACGATGAACCGCCTGTGCGGCTCCGGTATGGACGCCGTGATCACGGCAGCGCGGGCCATCAAGTCGGGCGAGGCGGAGCTGATGATCGCGGGCGGCGTGGAAAGCATGAGCCGCGCGCCCTTCGTGATGCCGAAGGCGGAGAGCGCCTTTTCGCGCCACGCCGAGATCCACGACACCACGATCGGCTGGCGCTTCGTGAACCCCCTGATGAAGGCGCAGTACGGCGTCGACTCGATGCCCGAGACGGGCGAGAACGTTGCCGAGGACTTCCACGTTAGCCGTGAGGACCAGGACGCCTTCGCCCTCCGCTCGCAGAACAAGGCAGCGGCGGCACAGGAGAACGGCCGCCTCGCGCGCGAGATCGTCCCCGTCACCATCCCGCAGCGGAAAGGGGAGCCGAAGGTCGTCACCCAGGACGAGCACCCCCGCGCCACCACAATGGAAGCCCTCGCCAAGCTGCCAACGCCCTTCCGCAAGGGCGGCACCGTGACGGCGGGCAACGCGTCGGGCGTCAATGACGGGGCGGCGGCGCTGATCGTAGCGAGCGAGGCGGCGGCCAAGCGACACGGGCTCACCCCCATCGCCCGCATCCTCGGCGGGGCAACCGCCGGTGTTCCGCCGCGCATCATGGGCTTCGGCCCGGCGCCGGCCTCTAGGAAGCTGATGGCGCGCCTCGACCTCTCGTCGGCCGACTTCGACGTGATCGAGCTGAACGAGGCCTTCGCCTCGCAAGGGCTTGCAACCTTGCGCGACCTCGGCATTGCCGACGACGACAGCAGAGTGAACCCCAACGGCGGGGGCATCGCGCTCGGTCATCCGCTCGGCATGTCGGGCGCCCGCATCACCGGCACGGCCGCGCTCGAACTCGGTCTGACGAGCAAACGCCGGGCGCTCGCCACCATGTGCATCGGCGTCGGCCAGGGTATCGCCGTTGCGCTGGAGCGCGCTTAAGCGTGGCGGGGGGCGGGGACGGACTCGTCGCAAGCCTTGCAGGTGACGACGAAATAGCAGCGCAGTTCTCGGCTTCCGCCGAAGTCGCCGCCATGCTGCGCTTCGAGGCCGCGCTTGCCGAGGCGCAAGGCAACCTCGGAATTATCCCCGCCGATGCCGCGCGCGCGATCGCCGATGTGGCGTCCCGCCTTGATGCTGACACGGCCGCCATCCGCCGGGGCATGGCCCGTGACGGCGTGCCGGTGCCGGATCTGGTGGCCGAACTGCGGGCCGCGTGCGGCGAGGCGCAAGCTGGCTTCGTGCATCGCGGCGCGACGAGCCAAGATGTCGTCGACACCGGATTAATGCTGCGCTTGAAGACGGTTCTGTCCCTGATTGACGACCGCGTGGCCCGCGTGCTCGGCAGGCTGGCGGACATGGCGGCCGATCAGGCCGCGACGCCCCTCATGGCCCAGACTCGGATGCAGGCGGCGCTGCCCTTCACCGCCGCCGAAAAGCTCGCCACCTGGCGCGTACCGCTCGAGAGCCATCGCGAGCGGTTAGCCCGCCTCGCCGCCGAGCTCCCGGTCCAACTAGGCGGCCCCATCGGCAACGGGGCGAGCTTCGGTCCGGACTATCCGGCGCTTCGGGCGGATCTCGCACGGCGCCTCGGCCTTCGCGAAGCCCAGCCGTGGCATGCGGACCGCACGCCCGTGCTCGACGTTGCGCACGGGCTCGCGCTCTTCACCGGAAGCCTCGCCAAGATCGGGCAGGACGTGGCGTTGATGGCGCAGACCCGCGTTCAAGCGATCGAGCTGACCGGCGGCGGAGGGTCCTCAGCCATGGCCCACAAGCGCAATCCGGTCGCCGCCGAGGCGCTCGTCGCGCTCGGGCGCCTCAATGCCGGGCTTCTTGGGACACTCTCCCAATCCATGATCCACGAGAACGAGCGCTCGGGAGCCGCCTGGACGTTGGAATGGCTCGTTCTGCCGCAAATGGCGGAAGCCGCCGGCGGCGCCTGCCGCCTCGCCGAAGCGCTCCTAGCGGATGCTCGCTTCGTCCCCGAACCGGATACCTGTCGATGATTGCGAGTTGGGCTGGATGTGCATCCCGGTAAATGTGGATTGGCGCAAGGCTTCAACCCCGATTGGCGCGGTACCCTGTTGGGCATGCTGATGTCGGCGCGGTTGCCAAGAAATCGCTGATCAACAGTCATGATGTCTCAGAGACCTTTGGGAGTGCGCATATTTGTCGTGCCGGCCAGTTGGAATCCCACGGAGTCGACATAGGGGCGGTGTCGGCGAGGCTGGCGGCGCATTCGGGATCCTGCGGCCGACCGACGCGTAGGTGCTGATCTGTCTCACCCGACAAGAAAGCCAACCGCGACCACCTCAGCCTCAAGGAATATCTAAGCTCAAGATTGTATCGCGATATCCCGAAGGAAACGAGCAACGGTTTCCACCGCAGGAGATCTGTATGTGGATCGGCACCTTGCTTCAACGCCCATCAGCGTGGGAACCTGTTGAGCACGCTGCTGTCGGCAAGGTCGGTAGGCCGGTGCTGATCAACACCAGCACCTTCAGATCCCGGCGCAAGCGTGGCACCGCACCCGCCACAGGCCGCTTTTGCGAAGGCGTCCGCTCAGCCCGCAGTGGTCGCAGATCCTTTCCGACGCCGCTTCCGCCCAGTCGACGATGTCGTCGATCCTGTCGCTCCCGTTGTGCGTCATGCGCAGGAGCCCCCACTTCTCCTTCACGTCGTTCCAGGCGAAGAACGTGCGCTCCTCGTCGTCAAGCGCCGCATCAACGCGCCTGAACACCTCGGCGATGAGGAGGGACCACCCGTTGCCGACCGCGAAGTGGAAGGCACCGTGCGGAAACTGATCCCCGAACTCCTGGTTCATGCGCCTCCGCCAGCCTTTGCCGTTGTCCATGGTCCGCTCCTCAGTGACGGCGGCCTTCAAGCCTGCGGAGCTTGACGAGCTCCTCGACGTAGCGCCTGAGGTCGCGAAGGCTTCCCTCGGCTCCGAAGGCATCGACGAGCGCCCCCAGCTCCTCTCCGTCGAACGGCGGCTCCATGCCTGGCTCAAGGTCGCGCTCGGCCAGGAGGTCGCGCCGGATGCGGTCGGCGAGAGCGGGCACGTGCTCGGCCGAGGGCAGGGGCACCTTGAGCACGCGCAGCCTGCTCCGGAGCGGGCCGGGGATGCCGCTCGTCGTGTTGGCGGTGAAGAGCCAGACAACGCCAGAGGTGTCGATCTCGGCGTCGAGGAAAAGATCGCGCCAGTGTTTCGAGGACAGCGGCTCGAGCAGGGAGAGGAGAGGGTCGTGCACCGACCCCGCAGATGAGCGGCCTGCCTTCTCGAGCTCGTCGACGAGGATTCCCGGATTGGCAATCTTGTGCTGGGTGAACAGGCGCAACGGCACCGAAGGATAGGCGCTGGACCAGCGCCGTGCCGACCCTGTGAGCCCGTGGTCCAGCGTGGTGGCCGCATCGATCGCCGCGAAGGGGATCCCCAGCGCGTCGAGAAGGTCGCGGCACAGGCGGCTCTTGCCCGCTCCCGGCGGGCCGACGAGGAGCGTCGGTCGCAGCGAAACGCGCCGACCTTCCGCGAGATCGCCAAGGATCCGCTCGATCGCGAATGCTGCGTGAGGATGAGCGGCGAGCAGGTTCCGGCGAACGTCGGCGAGCCCCTCGGCGTGAACGAGCGGCAGCACTTTGCCGAGGATGGAGTCGATGCCCCAGAGCTTCTTGTCCTC
>CANJKV010000207.1 GCA_947474855.1 Aurantimonadaceae bacterium
AGGATCTTGGCGGCGAGGCTCATGAGGACTGGCCCTCCTGTCTGCGAGCCGGCAGCGCCCACCAGGGCGTCGCCGGGTGGGCATGGTGTTCGTGATGGTAGCCGAAATGGAAGCAGGTCGCGAGCGAGGCCACCCAGCCGAAGCCGCTGGAGCGGGCGTTGTGCGCGTCGACGAAGCCGTCCTCCTCGTGCCGGTGCGGCAGGTAGGTGCCGAAGAAGAAGAGCTGCAGCGAGGACAGGAGCGAGGGCATCCCGTAGAACAGGACGACGTTCTCGACCCTCGCCCCGAGGACGAGGATGTAGACCGTGACGACGCTCGACACGAAGAGCACCGAGGACAGCCCGAAGTAACGCCGGAAGAAGGTGCGGTACCAGGGCCAGAAGTGCTCGGGATCGTCAGCGAAGAAGTCGGGATCCTCCAGCGTGCCGGGCGCCCGGTGATGCGCCATGTGGGCCGACAGGACCCGCCGCCAGCCGAAGCCGGCATAGATCATCAGGATGGAACGGCCGATCGCCTCGTTGACGCGGGGGTGGAACGGCACGAGCGAGCCGTGCATCGCGTCGTGCGCGACGATGAACAGCCCGACCGTCAGCCAGCACTGCAGCGCGATCAGGATCGGGGCTAGAAGCGCCGTCGCGGGCGTGAAGCGGAAAACGAAGACGCCGAAGAGGTGGATCGCGACCCAGCCCCCGAGGATCAGCGCGAACAGCGTCAGGCCGATCGCCGCCTGCCGGCGGGACGCCGCGCCGCCGGGAACGAGCGGGCGGGCCGCGCGGGTGCGAAAGGGTTGCAGATCGGAGTCGATTGCCATCGACCCCTATCTAGCAGTCCCGACGCGCTTGGCGCCGCCCCTTTCGCGTGCTGCGACGAAAAGTTTCCGTTGCCGCTCCGGTTACTGCAGCCAGCCGAGCTCGCGCGCGAAGCGCACCTCCGCCGGCTTGATCAGCCGGGAGTGGCTGACGCGCACCGAGTGGATCGGGGCCTCGACCTCGCGCTTCCAGTGATCGAGGAAGCGATGAAGGCGCGGATAGTCCGGCGCCACGTCCTCGAACTGCCAGGAGAAGGATTGCAGGAACGTCGGGTGGTCCGGCATTCGGTAGAGGATCTGGGCCGTCGTGAGCCCGTATCCACCGATCATGCGCTCGAACCCGGGATCGACCTTTTGCTTTTGCATCGGCACGCACCATCCTCGCCGCGCCGGCCGGGAGCGAGCCGGCAAAAGGATCGTGCGCCTCGATGCTTAACGCAGGCTGAACGCTTCGGAAGCACTGCTCGAACCGATGGCAGCGACTTGAACGAAGGTGCCTGCCGCCCGATCTCGTCCGGCATGGCGCACAAGAAGCCGACCCTGCCCGTCAAGACCTGCGCGCATTGCGGCCGACCGATGGTCTGGCGCAAGAAATGGGAGCGCGTCTGGGACGAGGTGAAGTACTGCTCCGAGCGCTGCCGGCGCGCGGCGCTGGCTCTCAAGCCGCCCGCCTAGGCCTGGGCGAGGCGCCCGCCCGCTTCGGCCATGGCTTCGGGCGTGTCGACGTCGAGGCTCGCCGCCCGGCCGATCTCGACGAGCGAGACGAGGTCGCCGTTCGCCGCCACGATGCCGCGCGCCCCGACGTCGCCCGACAAAGCGGCGACCGCGTCGCGGAAGACGCCCGACAGGATCACGGGATTGGCGCGCCGCCCCTCGTCCGCGGCGAGGACGATCGCGCCGGCCCCGCTCGGACGGAAGGCGGCGATCATCGCGTCGAGATGCGCGCTGGTGAGGAGCGGCTGGTCGGCCAGCATCACGAGGACGCCGTCCGCGCCGCCCGCCACGGCCGTCCCGAAGCCTGCGACGAGCGACGTCGCCAAGCCGTCGCCGAAGCGCGGGTTCGACACGAACGCGACGGGCAAGCCGGCGAGCGCCGCCCGCACCTCAGCCTCCATGTGGCCGGTGACGACGATCACCTCGCCCGCGCGGCTCGCCAGCGCCGTTTCCACCGAGCGCCGGACCAGCGGCACGCCGTCGAAGGTCGCGAGGAGCTTGTTCGGCCCGCCCATGCGGCTCGACCGGCCGGCGGCGAGCACCACGGCGGAAACGCGCGGCGGCTCGCCCGCGACCTCCGTCGTCGTGTTCGTCTCGCGCGGCTGCGGACGGCTGGCGATCTCGGCGAGAAGTCCCCCGACGCCCATGCGGCGGATGTCGTCCGGCGTCACCTCGAGGCCCGCGACGAGCCGGTCGAGTACCCAGTCGAAGCCGTTCTCCTTGGGACTCCTGGCACAGCCCGGAGCGCCGAGGACCCGCGCCTCGCCGAGACGGCCGAGAAGCAGGAGGTTGCCGGGATCGACGGGCATGCCGAGATGCTCGACGACGCCCCCGGCCGCCTCGATCGCCGCCGGGATCACGTCGCCCGCATCGATCACCGCCGAAGCGCCGAAGACGACCACGAGGTCGGCGGGCGGCAGACCGTGCAGCACGCGCGTGAGATCGTCCGCGCGATGCGGGCATCGCACCTCGGCGACGACGTGCGATCCGGACGCCGCGAGACGATCGTCCAGGACCCGCCGGGTCTTGTCGAGGACGCTGGGCTTCAGGCTCGGAAGCTCGGTCTGGACCAGGGCGACGCTGCGCGCAGAAAAGGGGGCGAGGCGCAGGGCCGGCCGCGGGCGAAGCAGCGCCACCGCTTCCGATACCACGGCGCCGGGCAGCGCCAGCGGGATGATCTTGACCGTCGCGACCATCGCGCCCTGCGGTACCGGCGCATATTCGGGGAGCGTGGCGAGGGTGAGATCCGGATCGATGGCGTTGAGCGCGTCGACCACCGATCGGTCCGGCAGGAACAGTCCCGCCTCGCCCGCGAAGAGGTTGACCCGGCCGGTCGCGGCCGCCGCCGCTCCGATCGCCTCGCCCGCGAGCGCGACGCCGATCCGCGCCGCCGCCTCGTCCTCCGTAAGGTCGCCCGGTTCGAGCCGCGCGCCGACGATCTCGACAAGACCGGCGGCGCGCAGAGCCTCGACATCTCCAGCCGAGAGCCGGCGCCCCTTCGGCAGCCGCCCGCCCGGCAGGCGCTGCGCGTGGGCCAGCAGCGCGCCCTCGGCCTCGGCAAGCGGAATGGTCCCGAACTTCATGCCGCCTTCGTCTCGCCCCGCCGCTCGGCGAACATCTTGCGCTTGCGGAAGGCCTCGACGACGGATGCGAGGATCGCGACGGCGATCTCGCCGGGCGTCGACGCGCCGATGTCGGCCCCGATCGGCGCCTCGATCCGGGCGATCTCGGCCTCGCCGAGGCCGGCCTCTTTCAGGCGCTCGACGCGTTTGCCATGGGTCTTCCGCGAGCCCAGCGCGCCGACATAGAAGCAGCCGGCCTGCAGCGCGCGGATCAGCGGCAGGTCGTCGATCTTCGGATCGTGGGTCACGGCGCACAGCGCCGTGTAGGCGTCGAGCGGACGCGCATCGAGGACGTCCTGCGGCCACTCGGCGCGCAGGCTGACGCCGGGAAAGCGCTCCGCGGTCGCGAAGGCGGTGCGCGGGTCGATGATCTCGACGTCGTAGCCGGCGAGCGGCGCCATATGGGCGAGCGCCTGCGTGATGTGGACGGCGCCGATCGCGACGAGCCGCGGCGGCGGAAGGTGCGCGTTGAGGAAGATCGAGCCGTCCTCAGTCACGATCGTCCCCGACTTGCCCGAGCGGATCGCGGCGCGGATCGGCTCGGCCAGCGGATCCTCGGCGAGCGCCGCCTCGTGGACGAGGCGCTGCACGCCGGAGCCCAGCTCGGTCACGAGCACGGCGGCGCGGCGCTCGGCCCGGGCCGCGTTCAGCTCGGAAAGAAGCGCGAGGTCCATCAGACGACCTTCTCGACATAGACCCTGATTCGCCCGCCGCAGGACAGGCCGACCCGCCAGGCCGTCTCGTCGGCGACACCGAACTCCAGCATGCGCGGCTTGCCGTCGGCGATGACGTCGGCGGCCTCCGCGACCACCGCGCCCTCGACGCAGCCGCCGGACACGGAGCCCTCGAAGTTGCCGTCCGCGTCGACCACGAGGTGGCTGCCCGCCGGTCGGGGCGCCGAGCCCCAGGTCTCGACCACGGTCGCGAGCGCGATCGGCCGGCCCTGCGCCGACCAGCTCTCGGCAATGGCGAGCACATCGAGGTTGGACATCGGGTTCCTCCGTTCGTCGTCAGGCCGCGGCCAACCAGCGCCGCGGGTCGGCGCTGCGCGGATCACCGTCCGCCGACAGCGCCTCGCAGAGCGCCCGCATGGCGTTCAGCGAGTGGACGGCGCGGAACTCGTCGACGTGCGGCAGCATGGCCCGCACGCCCCCGGCCCGCGCCGCGAAGCCGTCGAAGCGCAGCAGCGGATTCAGCCAGACAAGCCGTCGGCAGCTCTTGTGCAGGCGATCCATCTCGCGTTCGAGGTCCGCCACGTCGCCCCGTTCCAGCCCGTCGGTGATGAGCAGCACCACGGCGCCCTGGCCGAGCACGCGCCGCGACCAGTCGCGGTTGAAGACGCCGAGCGCTTCGGCGATCCGCGTGCCGCCCGACCAGTCCTTCACCAGGCCGGCGCAGTCCGCCAGCGCCTCGTCCGGATCCTTGTGCCGCATCTGGCGCGACACGTTGGTGAGCCGCGTGCCGAATAGGAAGGTGTGCACCCGCCTCCGGCGCTCCGTGAGCGCGTGGAGGAAGTGCAGGAAGATTCGCGAATACTGGCTCATCGAGCCCGAAATGTCCGCGATGACGACGAGCGGCGGATGCACCTCGCGAGGCGAGCGGAAGCGCGGCAGGACGAGATCGCCGCCGGTGCGCAGCGAGGCGCGCAGCGTCGCTCGTGGATCGATGGCGCGCCCGCGCGGTGTCGGCCGAAAGCGGCGGGTGCGCACCCGGTCCGCCGGCAGGCGCAGGGCCGCGATGGCGCGCTTCGCCTCATCGATCTCGAGCGCGCTCATCTGCGCGAAGTCCTTGGCCCGGAGCACCTCGTCGGGCGACACGGTCATCGCGGCGTCGACCTCGATCTCCGGCCGCTCCTGCCGCGTTTCGCGCGCCTTTGCGCCCTCGAAGAGCGAGGCGGCGGCGCGGTCCTCGCCGGCGCGCTTCTTGTCGCGGGGCGCGTCGGCGGGCGGCGCCTTGGGCGAGAACATCGCGATCATCTTCTCGATCAGTTCGCGCGAGCGCCAGAACAGCCGAAACGCCTCGTCGAAGACCGCGTGGTCCTCGCGGCGGCTGACGAGCACGGCGTGCAGCGTCCAGTAGAAGTCGTCGCGCGAGGCCAGGCCCGCCGCCTTCACGGCCTCGATCGCGTCGAGCGTCGCGGAGGGGCCGAGCTTCAGGCCGGCGCGGCGCAGCGCCCGCGCGAACCAGGCGATGTTGTCGGCGAGCTTGCCGTCGGGAGCAGCCGCCGCGCCCACGGCACTCACGCGGCGCCGGCGAGGTCGCGCTTGACCTCGTTCAGGATCTGCCGCCCCTCGCCGCGCTCCATGCGCCCGATGTCGTCCTGGTACTTCAGGAGAACGCCCAGCGTGTCGGAGACGTGCGCCGGATCCAGCGCCACGGCGTTCAGCTCGGTCAGGGCGTTGGCCCAGTCGATCGTTTCGGCGACGCCCGGCGCCTTGAAGAGGTCGAGCCCGCGCAGCCGCTGGACGAAGGCGACGAGTTCCGCCGCCAGCTCGGCATTCGCCCGCGGCGCCTTGCGCCGGACGATCTCCAGCTCCTGGTCGGCGTGGGGATAGTCCACCCAGTGATACAAGCAGCGGCGCTTCAGCGCGTCGTGGATCTCGCGGGTGCGGTTGGTGGTGATCACGACGATCGGCGGCTCGGCGGCGCGCACGGTGCCGAATTCGGGAATGGTCACCTGGTTGTCGGACAGCACCTCCAGGAGAAAGGCCTCGAAGGCCTCGTCGGTGCGGTCCAGCTCGTCGATGAGGAGCACCGGCGCGCGGCCGGGCTCGCCCTCCAGCGCCTGGAGGATCGGACGGCGGATCAGGAAGCGGTCGGAGAAGATGTCGGAGCGCGCGGCGTCGCGGCTCGTGTCGCCCGCCGCTTCGCGGAGCCGGATCTCGATCATCTGCGCCGCGTAGTTCCACTCGTAGAGCGCCGACGATACGTCGAGGCCCTCGTAGCACTGCAGCCGGATCAGAGGCCGATCGAGCGCGGCGGCGAGCACCTTGGCGATCTCGGTCTTGCCGACGCCGGCCTCGCCTTCGAGGAACAGCGGGCGCCTCATCCTCAGCGCGAGAAACAGCACCGTCGCGAGCGGGCGCGACGCGACGTAGTTCTGGCGGTCGAGAAGCTCGGCCGTCTCGTCGATGGAAGCCGGAAGCCCTGCCTGCGCCACGCCCGTCTCCTTCGTCCGTTCCTCGTCAGAGTTGGTGATAAAGGCGATCGCGATAAAGAAGCGAGGGCGCCTTTGGTCCAAACCGCATCGCCTCGACCGTGCCGATCATGACGTGGTGGGTCGCGACGACCCGGTTCTCGATCATCCGGCAGTCGAAGGCGACCAGCGCGTCGACCAGGAGCGGCGCGCCCGTGGCCCTGCGCTCCCACGCGCCGAGGGCGAATCGCTCGTCCAGCGACAGTCCGCCCTCGCCGGAAAAGGCGCGGGCGAGCCGCTCGCCGTCGACCGACAGGACATTCACCGCGAAGTTGCCGTTGTCGGAGAAGCGACGATTGTGGACGCTGCCCTGGTTCAAGCAGACGAGCATCGTCGCGGGATCGTCCGAAACCGAACAGGCCGCGGAAACGGTGACGCCGCGCCGGCCCGCCGGCCCGTCCGTCGTGACCAGAAGCACGGCGGCGGCGAAACGGCTCATCGCTTCGCGGAAATCCTGGCGGTCGATGGTAGTCGTCGTCAGCAAGCGCCTCGTCCCCAGGGGTGGCCGCACGCGGGGCCGCGGATTGGAGAGGCTTACATAGGACAGGATCGCGGCCGGCGCACCGGTACGCTTTGACGGGCGCGTCAACAAAGTTTACACGCGCCCGCAATCCTTGCAATGAATTGTGGTGCCGGCATTTTCCGGCGACCTCCCCTCGACATTCCGAGAGTCATGCCCCCGATCATCGAAGTCAGACACGTCACGCGCCGGTTCGGCGGCTTCGTCGCCGTCAACGACTGTTCGCTGAAGGTCGAGCGGGGCTCGATCACCGGCCTGATCGGGCCTAATGGCGCGGGCAAGTCGACGCTCTTCAACATGGTCGCCGGCAACCTGTCGCCGAGTTCCGGGCAGATCCTCCTCGACGGCGAGGAGATCACAGGCGTGCCGCCGCACAAGCTGTTCGGCAAGGGGCTCCTGCGCACCTTCCAGATCGCGCACGAGTTCTCCCGCCTGACGGTCCGCGAGAACCTCATGGTGGTGCCGGAGCATCAGGCCGGCGAGAGCCTGCTCGCGACGTGGGTGGCCGGTGGTCGCGTGCGCGAGAACGAGCGCGCCGTGCGCGAGAAGGCCGACGAGGTCATCGACTTCCTCAAGATCGGACACGTCGCCGACGAGCTTGCCGGCAACCTGTCGGGCGGCCAGAAGAAGCTCCTGGAGCTCGGTCGCACCATGATGACCGACGCCAAGGTCGTGCTTCTCGACGAGATCGCGGCGGGCGTGAACCGGACGCTGCTCAACGACCTCGCCGGCAACATCGAGCGGCTGAACCGAGAGCGCGGCTACACCTTCTTCGTCATCGAGCACGACATGGACCTCATCGGCCGCCTCTGCGATCCGGTCATCGTCATGGCCGCCGGCCAAGTGATGATGCAGGGCACGCTGGACGAGATCCAGGCGAACGAGGCGGTGGTCGAAGCCTATTTCGGCGGCTCGCCGACCGGCCACGCGACGACCCCGAAGCCCGCCGCCGCGGAGG
Source organism: Aurantimonadaceae bacterium (assembly GCA_947474855.1). Lineage (GTDB taxonomy): Bacteria > Pseudomonadota > Alphaproteobacteria > Rhizobiales > Rhizobiaceae > Antarcticirhabdus. Next base: position 7,819 of record CANJKV010000207.1, read on the forward strand.
CGCGGGCATGAGCCTGATCTCGCTGACCGACGTCCATGCCGGCTACGGCGGCATGAACATCCTCAACGGCGTCGAGTTCTCGCTCGATGCGGGCCAGATCGGCGTCATCGTCGGACCCAACGGCGCCGGCAAGTCGACCATGCTCAAGTCGATGTTCGGCTTCCTGAACGTCACGCAGGGGCGCATCGAGTTCGACGGGCACGACATCACCAACGTGAAGCCGGAGGCCCTCTCTCGCCTCGGCATGGCCTTCGTGCCGCAGGAGCACAACGTCTTCCGCACGCTCTCGGTCCAGGAGAACCTGGAGATGGGCGCCTATGTCCGGCGCGACGACTGGTCCGGGCTGCTGGCCCGCGTCTACGACATCTTCCCGCCGCTCAAGGAAAAGCGCAACCAGCCGGCCGGCGAGCTGTCCGGCGGTCAGCGCCAGATGGTGGCGGTCGGGCGCGCGCTGATGATCGAGCCCAAGCTCATCCTCCTGGACGAGCCGACCGCCGGCCTTTCGCCGATGTACATGAGCCAGATCTTCGACCGGATCCTCGCGATCAACGCGACCGGCGTGACGGTCGCCATGGTCGAGCAGAACGCCAAACAGGCGCTCGGCATCGCCCATAAGGGCTACGTGCTGGCCAGCGGACGCAACCGCTACACCGACACGGGCGAGGCACTTCTGGCCGATCCCGAGGTCGCCAAGAGCTTCCTCGGCGGCTGAAGCGTCACATGAACACCCTCGTCAAGTTTAATCAAACATCGGTCCAACGCCTTGGATGAGCTGATCTTCTTTATCAATCGAGGCCTCATCGGCGGCCTCGTCATCGGCTCGATCTACGCGCTCGGCGCCGTTGGGGTGACGCTGATCTTCGGCATCCTGCGCTTCGCCCACTTCGCCCATGGCGACGTGATGACGGCCGCGGCCTTCGCGACGCTGGTGCTCGTCGGGTTGCTGTCGGGCCTCGGGATCGACGTCGGCCTGCCGCTCGCCATCGTTCTCCTGCCGGTCGTTTTCGTCCTGACGGCGCTGTTCACGATCGGCCTCGACCGGGCCTTCTACAAGCCTCTGCGCGCCCGCGGCGCGCGGCCGGTCGTGCTCGTCATGGCCTCGATCGGCGTGACGCTCATGCTCCAGGGCCTTATCCGCATCGTCTTCGGCACGGGCAATTACGACCTCCTCGGCGGCGAGCGGAAGGTGATCTACCGCCTCCCGACCGGCTTCCGCGACATCGTCCTGTCGCAGCCGCAGGCGCTCCTCATCATCCTGACCGCCGTCGCCGTCATCTGCCTCCACCTCTTCCTGACGCGCTCGCGCCTGGGCAAGGCGATGCGCGCGGTGTCCGACAATCCGGACCTCGCCCGCGTCACCGGCATCTCGCTCGACACCGTCGTCAACGCGACATGGGTGATCGGCGGCGGCCTCGCGGCGATCGCCGGCGTCATGCTGGCGCTCGACGTCAACCTCCAGCCGGATCTCGCCTACAACATCCTCCTGCCGATCTTCGCCGCGACGATCTTAGGGGGCATCGGGCAGCCTTACGGCGCGGTGGCGGGCGGCTACGTGGTCGGCTTCTCCGAGACGCTGGCGGTGTTCAACTGGTCGGTGCTGCTGCGGCCCTTTGCCGGCGTTCTGCCCTTCGACCTGCCGGCGAACCTGTCCGTGGTGCCGAACGAGTACCGCCTCGCCGTTCCCTTCGTGATCCTGATC
>CANJKV010000208.1 GCA_947474855.1 Aurantimonadaceae bacterium
ACGTCCTGCCCAACGCCATGGTCGCGACGCTGACCTTCCTGCCCTTCATCCTCAACGGCTCGATCGAGTCGCTGACCGCCCTCGATTATCTCGGCTTCGGCCTGCCGCCGGGCTCCCCGTCGCTGGGCGAGCTCCTCAACCAGAGCCGCAACAACCTCCAGGCTCCCTGGATCGGCCTCTCGACCTTCGTCGTCCTCGCGACCATGCTGTCGCTCCTGATCTTCGTCGGCGAAGCCGTCCGCGACGCCTTCGACCCGAGAAAGAGCTTCGCGTGACAGCGCCCCGCAAGCTCAAGCGGGTCGTCTCGCTGAACTATCCCGCCTCGCGCCTGCCCCCGAAGCTGCGCGGCGACTTTGACCCGACCCTACGCGTTACGGTGACGGTCTCCGAAATCGGCCCCGAGGATTCCGAGTGGGAGCTGGACATCAAGGACTTTTCCGATCTTCCACATGCGGGCGAGGACGACAACGTCACGTTCAGTGACAAACCATCGGAGGATCGATCATGAGCGAGGCCAGGCACATCACTCTCGACCTGAGGCCGGACGAACTTCCGTCCGAACTCGGTCGCGGCGTTCACGGCAAGGCGCCGGTCCACGTCGACGTTGCACAGAGCGACCCTGAGCCGAGATTCATGCGTTTTCGAGGTATCGGCGCGTACCGCAACACTAGCGTCGAAGAAGCGGTAGCACGAGTGCGCGCGTTGAGGGACGAGTGGGATTGAGCCTCGGTGAGCGAAGCATCTACCTCGACGCCAACGCCATCATCCGTTTCGTCGAAAGCCAGGAAAGCAGCATCACGGCCCTTTTCGGCCGAGCCGCGGCGGGAGAGTTCCGTCTCGTGACCAGCGAGATGACCCTCGCCGAATGCCTCGTCGTCCCGATGCGAGATCGCGACGTTCGCCTCATCGCTGGTTACGAGGGCTTTCTCCAAAGCGACGAAACCATGACGGTCGTGCCGGTCGACCGCGCGGTGCTCCGGCGTAGCGCCGAGCTTCGCGCTCGGCTCGGCGGTAAGACGCCTGACGCGATCCATTGCGCGACGGCCGAGCTGCTTTCCTGCGGCATCGTCGTTTCGTCCGACAAGCGGCTGCGCCTGCCGGATGGGTTGCGTCGCGTCGACGTCGAAGATGCCAGCCTGATCGGACGGAACCGATGACCGCCGCAGCTCCCACCCCCCTCCTCTCCGTCGAGGACCTGTCCGTCGCCTTCCGCAGCGAGGGCAAGGTCGCGACGGCCGTCGACCGCGTCAGCTTCCGCATCCTGCCGGGCGAGACGCTGGCGCTCGTCGGCGAATCCGGCTCGGGCAAGTCGGTCTCGGCGCTGTCCGTCCTCAAGCTCCTGCAATATCCCGCCGCGAGCCATCCGACCGGCGCGATCCGCTTCAACGGAACGGACCTCCTCGCCGCGGACGAGAAGATCCTGCGGCGCGTGCGCGGCAACGACATCTCGATGATCTTCCAGGAGCCGATGAGCTCCCTCAACCCGCTCCACACGATCGAGCGGCAGGTGAGCGAGGTGCTCTCCATCCATCGCGGGCTCGGCCGCGCGGCGGCGCGCCAGCGCACGCTGGAGCTTCTCACCCAGGTCGGCATCCGCGATCCCGAAAGCCGCCTCGGCGCCTTTCCGCACCAGCTCTCCGGCGGCCAGCGCCAGCGCGTGATGATCGCCATGGCGCTCGCCAACGAGCCCAAGCTCCTCATCGCCGACGAGCCGACGACCGCCCTCGACGTCACCGTTCAGGCGCAGATCCTGAAGCTCCTCAAGGAGCAGCAGGTGGCGCGCGGCATGGCGATGCTGTTCATCACCCACGATCTCGGAATCGTCCGGCGCATCGCCGACCGGGTCTGCGTCATGTACAAGGGGAAGATCGTCGAGGAGGGGCCGACCGCCAATATCTTCGCGAACCCGCGGCACGACTACACACGCCACCTTCTCGCCGCCGAGCCCAAGGGGCGTCCGCCCGAGGCCGATCCCGGCGCCCCGGTGGTCGCCGAGGCCAAGGACCTCAAGGTCTGGTTCCCGATCCGCACCGGCTTCATGCGCAAGGTCACCGGCCACGTGAAGGCCGTCGACGGCATCGACCTGACGGTGCGCGCCGGCCAGACGGTCGGCGTCGTCGGCGAATCGGGCTCGGGCAAGACGACCCTGGGCCTCGCCATGTGCCGGATGATCGGCTCGAAGGGCGAGATCCGCTTCGACGGCGCGCGCATCGACGAGCGCTCTTTCAAGGCGATGCGCGACTATCGCGACCGCATGCAGATCGTCTTCCAGGACCCCTTCGGCTCGCTCTCGCCGCGCATGCCCATCGCCGACATCATCGCCGAAGGCCTCCTCGTCCACCGCAGGAACCTCTCGGCCGCCGAGCGCGACGCCCGCGTCGTGTCCGTCCTCCAGGAGGTCGGCCTCGATCCGGCGACGCGCTTCCGCTACCCGCACGAGTTCTCCGGCGGCCAGCGCCAGCGCGTGGCGATCGCCCGCGCCATGGTGCTGGAGCCGCGCTTCGTCATGCTGGACGAGCCGACCTCGGCGCTCGACATGAGCGTCCAGGCGCAGGTGGTCGACCTCCTGCGCGACCTCCAGGCCCGGCACGGCCTCGCCTACCTCTTCATCAGCCACGACCTCAAGGTCGTGCGGGCGCTGGCCAACGAGGTCGTCGTCATGCGCCAGGGCCAGGTGGTCGAGCGCGGGCCCGCGCGCCAGATCTTCGAGGCGCCGCGGACCGAGTACACAAAGGCCCTCATGGCCGCCGCCTTCGCCATCGAGGCCGCGCCGACCGGCGCCGTATCGGAGTAGAGCATGAATTCGTCCCTCGACGTCATCGCCGACCTGCCGCTCGACTGCAAGCTGGACGTGAAGCGCGTGGCGGACGGCTTCCGCCCGCTGGAAGTCGCGACCGTCACCCACCGCAGCCTCGACGGCACGCGCGATGTCGGGCCGATGCATCGCGAGTTCGTCCGCTGCCGGCCGGCCGCGGTGATCATCCCCTTCGATCCCGCCGCCGACCGCATCGTCCTCATCCGCCAGTTCCGCATCGGCCACGCGCTCGCCACGAAGGAGGCAGCGGCCGTCGAGCTGCCGGCCGGCCTCCTCGACGAGGGCGAGGCGATGGAAGCGACCGCCGCGCGCGAGCTGTTCGAGGAGACCGGACTTCGCGCCCGCGCCGTGTCCTTCTGCTATTCCGTGCTGACCTCGCCCGGCTTCTGCGACGAGATGGGCCACGTCTTCCTCGCTCTGGTGGATTCGTCGGCGCTCGGCGCTTCGGCGGGCATGGAGGACGAGGACGAGGACATCCGCCCCTTCGCCGTGCCGGCGGACGAGCTGATCGCGGCGGTCGACGAGGGCCGCGTCCTCAACGCCTTCCTGATCGGGGCGGCGCACTGGTTCGCCCGGCACGGCCGCGCCCGCGCCGCCTTTCTCGCCGCCGACGCGACCATCCAGTCCGGAACCGAAGCATGAGCATCCTTCTCGCCGTCACCGGCTTCGACCCGGCGGAATGGGCCGCCGCGCTCCGCGCCGCCGCGCCCACGCGGACCATCCGCGTCCTGCCCGACGGCGCCGGCGATCCGGAGATCCGCTACGCCGTGGTCTGGAAGCCGCCGGCGGGCGCCCTCGCGGCCCTGCCGAACCTTCGCGCCGTGTTCTCGCTGGGCGCCGGCGTCGACCACCTCCTCGCCATGGCGGACCTCCCGGACGTGCCGCTGGCGCGGATCGTCGCCGGCGACCTCACCGCCCGGATGACGGAATACGCCGTCTGGCGCGTCCTCGATCATGCCCGGCGCGGGCGCTTCTATCGTGAGGCGCAGGGAAAAAGCGTCTGGACGGAGCGCGGCCAGCCGGCGGCCGGCGAGCTGACCGTCGGCATCCTCGGCTTCGGCGAGCTCGGCCGCGACGCGGGCGAGAAGCTCGCCGCGCTCGGCTTCCGCGTCCTCGGCTGGAGCCGGACGCCGAAGAGCCACACCTCCCTTCAGGTCCTTTCGGGCGAGGACGGCCTTTCCGAGGTGCTCGGCCAGAGCGACATCGTGCTCGTCCTCCTGCCGCTGACGCCGGACACGCGCGGCATCCTCGACGCCCGGCTCTTCGCGCGGCTGAAGCATCGCACGCCGCTCGGCGAGGGGCCGGTCCTGATCAATGCGGGCCGCGGCGGCCTTCAGAACGAGGCCGACATCCTGGCGGCCCTGGAGAGCGGCCGCCTGTCCGAAGTCTCGCTCGATGTCTTCGAAACCGAGCCGCTGCCGGCTGCCAGCCCCCTCTGGCGCCATCCCCGCGTCTTCGTCACGCCCCACATCGCCGCGGCCTCCTCGGCCCCGGCGCTCGCGCCGATCATCATGCGCCAGATCGAAGCGGCCGAGCGCGGCGAAGCGCTGCAGAACCTGGTGGACCGGCAGCGCGGCTACTGAGGCGGGAGCCCCGGCGGCTCCGGGCGGCGTTTAGAGCCGCCGGATCGAGGAGACCGGCACGCCCCGTCCCCCGATGCGCGCGATCGCCTCGGCGAGCGGCTCGATCGCCGTCATCATGTGGTGGGCGTTGGCGTGAAGGAGCCGGGCCTCGTCGAGCATGATGCCGACGTGGCCGCGCCAGAAGACGAGGTCGCCGCGCCGCAGCGGCGCGCCCTGGGGCAGAGCCTCGCCCAGAGCCTTCTCCTGCATGTCGCTGTCGCGAGGCGCGGCGATCCCGCACATCGCCAGCGCCACCTGGACGAGGCCGGTGCAGTCGAGGCCGAGCGCCGACTTGCCCCCCCAGAGATAGGGCGCGCCGAGGAAGCGCTCGGCGACGGCCGGAAAGTCGCTCGCCTGCGCGTCCAACGGCTCCAGGTGCTGGGAGACGATCGCGCCGAAGGGCGCGACGAGGCGGTAGGCGGCATTGTGGTCTCTCGCCTCGCCCGTCGCGGTGACGAGCGCGCCCATCGGCAGGCCGGCGAGCGGCGGCAGCTTGATGTCGGGACCGGGGAAAAGCAGAGTGCGCGGCGCGACGACGCGGTGGGTCGGCGCCGGCGCCTCGCCCATCGTCAAAGCGTCCGCCGGCGCGTAGCCGACATAGCCGTCCCCGTCGAGCTGCACCCAGGACCAGCCCTCGCCGTCCGTTTCGAAGACCCGCAGCGTTTCGCCGAGAAGCGCCTCGGTCTCCAGCATGGCGCCCGACGAAGGGCTCCGGCGCAGCGGCGCGAGCGGCGCCGATACGCGCGCCGGGCGCCCCTCGACGAAGCGCTCGGCCGTCACCTGCCCCTCCAGCCGGATGTCGGCGAGGTCCGGGCGATAAGCGTTGAGGCGGCGGTCGGGCAGCTCTGTCACCGGGAGGCATCCTTCCCATAGCGGGCGGCGATGAGCGCGAAGAGCGCGCGGATGCCCTGCGCCTCGCCGCCGACCGGGCCCAGCGCGCCGGGTTTCGGCCGCCAGCCGTAGACGTCGAGGTGGACCCAGGTCCCCGCCTTCTCGACGAAGCCCTGCAGGAACAGCGCCGCGGTCACGGCCCCGGCGAAGCCGTCGGTGGTGACGTTGTTGGTGTCGGCGATCTTGGAGGCGAGGTTCGCCTTGTAGGGCTTCCACAGCGGCAACCGCCAGAGCGGATCGGCGACCGCCGCGCAGGTCCCGGCAAGCTCGGCGGCGAACGCCTCGTCGTCGGTGAAGAAGGGCGGAAGGTCGGGGCCGAGCGCGACGCGCGCCGCGCCCGTCAGCGTCGCCATGTCGACGATGAGGTCCGGCGCCTCCTCGTCGGCGAGCGCCAGGGCGTCGGCCAGGATGAGGCGGCCTTCCGCGTCGGTGTTTCCGATCTCCACCGTCTTGCCCTTGCGGCTCGGGAAGACATCACCCGGGCGGAAGGCGGTGCCGGAGATGGCGTTCTCGACGGTCGGGATCAGGACCCGCAGACGAACGGGAAGTTTCCGCGCCATCACGAGGTGGGCGAGGCCGAGGACGTTGGCCGCTCCGCCCATGTCCTTCTTCATCAGGAGCATGCCGGAGGCCGGCTTGATGTCGAGGCCGCCCGTGTCGAAGACGACGCCCTTGCCGACCAGCGTCACCTTGGGCGCGTCCTCCGCGCCCCAGACGAGATCGACGAGGCGCGGCCCCCGCTCGCTCGCCTGGCCGACCGCGTGGATCAGCGGGAAGCCTTCGCGCAGCGCCTGCCCTTCGGTGACGGTGATCGTCGCGCCGTGACGCTCGGCGAGGGCGCGGGCGGCATCCGCGATCTCGGCCGGCCCGAGGTCGTTGGCGGGCGTATTGATGAGGTCGCGCGCCAGCCGCACCGCTTCCGCGAGCTCGCCCGCCAGCGCCTCGTTGGCGCCGGGCACGCTCAGGCTCGGCGCCTCGTCGTCGCTTCTCGCGGCGGTCTTGTAGCGCTCGAAGCGGTAGGCGCCGGCCCGGAAGGCGAAGAGCGCGAGCGTGGGATCGATCGCGGGGGCGCCCTCCCCCGCCTCCGGCTCGAAGCGCCAGGCGCCGGCCGGCAGGTGCCCCGGCAGGTGGCCGAACAGGAGCGCCGCCTCGGCCGTGCCGTGCTCGCCTTCCGAGCCGAGCCCGAGAAGCGCCGTCGCCGGCGCCCCGTCGAGCGGCGGGACCACCAGCACCGAGCCCGCGGCACCGGAGAAGCGCATGCGGCGGGCGTGCTCGCCGATCCCCCCGTCGAGGCGCTTCACGCCGGCTTTCGTGACGATCCGCAGAACGGCGCTGTCGGTCGGATGGCTGGACGTGTCGGACATGGGTGGCTTCCGCTGGGCTGCGAGCAGGATGATCCGCGCGGCCGGTTAACACCTCGTTAGGGTTAACGAAATATTGTCGGCAGGACGGCGGCGGGGCCGCGAACGAGACGCCCCGCATCACCGCCATAGAGCATCGGAGCCTTCATGTCCCGCGCCCTTTCCACGCTGCGCCGGCCGGCGCTGGCGGTCCTCCTTCTCGCCGGTGCGGCGAGCCTCGGGGGCTGCGCCTCGGCGGGCGTTTCGCCGATGACGACCGGCTCGATCGCCCGCGGCGGCGAGCGCCCGGCTGGGCCGACCTCCCCCGGTCAGATCGAGGCGGCGGTGCGCTCCTACGGCATGGCCTACCAGCGCTCCCCGCAGGACAAGGGCATCGGCCTCGCCTACGCCTCGGCGCTCCAGATGACGGGTCGCAACGACCAGAGCCTCGCCGTGATGCAGCAGGTGGCGATCGCCCATCCCAAGGACCGCGACGTCCTCGCCTCCTACGGCAAGGCCCTGGCGGCGGCGGGCGAGCTGGAAAAGGCGCTCGACACGGTTCGCCGCGCCCAGACGCCCGACTATCCCGATTGGCGCCTGTATTCGGCGGAAGGGGCGATCCTGGACCAGCTCGGCCGGCCGGACGAAGCGCGCGTCTATTATCGCAAGGCGCTCGACATCCAGCCCAACGAGCCCTCGGTGCTGTCGAACCTCGGCATGTCGCACCTTCTCGCCAACGACCTGAAGTCGGCCGAGTCCTACCTGCGCTCGGCCGTTCGCCTGCCCGGCGCGGACAGCCGCGTGCGCCAGAACCTGGCCCTGGTGATCGGCCTCCAGGGCCGCTTCGATGAAGCGCAGCAAATCGCGTCCGCCGAGCTCGATCCGACCGAGGCCGCCGCCAACGTCGCCTATCTCAAGTCGATGCTCGACCAGCGCAACACCTGGTCGATGCTCAAGGCGAACGACGCCGGAGCGCCGGCCGGCGACGGGTGATCCGGCAAGGCCGGCGGCGCGATCCTCGGACCCCACCAAACGCGAAAAGGCCGGGCTCGCCGCCCGGCCTTTTCGCGTTTCCGGCCGTCCGGCGTTTTCACCCGCGATAGATCGCCATGACCTGGATGATCGCGGGGCCGAGAATGACGGCGAAGAGGACCGGCAGGAAGAAGATGATCATCGGCACGGTGAGCTTGGGGGGAAGCGCCGCGGCCTTCTTTTCCGCCATGTTCATGCGCGTGTCGCGGTTCTCCTGGCTGAGGGTGCGCAGCGCCGTGCCGAGGGGCGTTCCGTACTTCTCGGCCTGGATGAGGGCCGTCGCGGTGGCGCGAACGGCATCAAGGCCGGTGCGTGCCACGAGGTTCTCGTAGGCCGCGCGGCGGTCGGGCAGATAGGACAGCTCGGCGGTCAGAAGCACGAGCTCCTCGGCGAGCGGGATCGACTGGATGCCGATCTCGTCGGCCACCCGCCGGAACGCCGCTTCGATCGAGGTGCCGGACTCCACGCAGATGAGAAGGAGGTCGAGCGCGTCCGGCCAGGCCCGGGTGATCGAAGCCTTGCGCTTGGACGCCTTGTTGTTGACGAACAGAACGGGCGCGTAGAAGCCGGCATAGGCGAGAAGCAGGCAGGCCAGGAGGCGCGGCATGAAGCCGTAGTCGGCCATGAAGCCGAGGCCGAAGATGTAGAAGAGGGCGACGAGGAAGAACAGCAGCGGCAGCACCGCGCGGGCGAAGAGCAGCAGCGTCAGGGGCCGCTCGCCGCGGTAGCCGGCGATGCGAAGGCTCGCCACCGTCTTGTCGTCGGCGAGCGCGCTGCGAAGGTTCAGCCGCTGGACGACCACCGCGGCGATGCCCTCCTTGTTCTCCTGGCGCAGGCTCTTGCGGCGCGCATCCTTCTCGATCGCGAGGCGCGCGCGCGACAGGGCCCGCATCTGGTCGCGCTCGAGCGCGACGGCGCGCATCCGGCCCCGCAGCCGGTCGCCGGCCAGAACCGGCATGGCGAGCGCCATCACCGTCGCGAACACCGCGACGACGACGAGGATCGCGAAGAGCGAGGAGGGCGTGAGGCCGAAGGAGGCGAGAAAGCGGTCCACGGATCGAGCGTTCGTTGCTGGGTCGAGGGCGCCGGCCCGGCGCCGGGGTCGTCAGAAGTCGAAGGCGATCATCTTCTTCATCACCAGGATGCCGGTCATCATCCACGCGCCGGCGACGGCGAGGATGATGTGCCCGGTCGTCGTGGTGACGAGGAGCCCGACATAGTCCGGCGAGGTCATGGTCATGACGCCGCCCACGAAGAAGGGCAGCGAGCCGATGATGCCGGCGGAGGTCTTGGCCTCCATCGACATGGCCTGGATCTTGTCGCGCATCTTCTTGCGCTCGCGCAGCACCTTGGACAGGTTGCCGAGCGCTTCGGACAGGTTGCCGCCGGCCTGGGCCTGGATGGCGATGACGATGGAGAAGAAGTTGGTCTCGGCCAGCGGCACGCTCTGGTAGAGGCGATCAACCGCTTCGGGCGTCGTCATGCCGAGCTGCTGGCTCTCGACGATCTTGCGGAACTCCGAGCGCACCGGCTCGGCGGTTTCGCCGGCGATCATCTTGAGCGTGTCGTTGAGCGGGAGGCCGGACTTCACGCCGCGCACGATGAGATCGACCGCGTTTGGGAACTCGGCGATGAACTTCTTCAAGCGGCGCTTGCGCAGGTGCGCGAGGACGAGCCGCGGCAGGCCGAAGCCGACCGAGATCCCGAGCCCGAGCCCCAGCAGCAGCCCCTGTCCCATCATCAGGCCGACGAGGAAGAAGAAGGCGAAGAGCCCGGCCGAGGCCAT
>CANJKV010000209.1 GCA_947474855.1 Aurantimonadaceae bacterium
GCCGTGTCGTACTCGTCGGAGCGCACCGTCAGGTACATCATCGGCTGGTCGTCGGCCGAGGCCTTCTCGATGATCGGCTCCTCGACGAGGTCGGGGAGGTCGTTGCGCACCCCCGAGACCTTGTCGCGGATGTCGGCGGCGGCCGCGTCGATGTCGGCGCCCGCCTCGAATTCGAGGTCGATGTCGGAGGCCTCGTCCCGCGTCGTCGAGCGGATCTGCCGGACCCCGGCGACGCCGGACAGGCCCTCCTCGATGATGCGCGTCACCTCGCGCTCCACCACCTCGGCCTGCGCGCCGCGATAGGTGGTGTTGACGGTGACGGTGGGGGGATCGACGTCGGGAAACTCGCGGATCGGCAGGGCGAAGAGGGCGCCGAGGCCAATGGCGATGAGGAGGAGGTTGATGCTGGCGGAGAGGATCGGGCGGGAGACCGCCGTGTCGAAGAGCTTCATGCCGCCTCAGCCCTCGGTCGCGGCGGGGGATGCGGCGGCCTGCTCGGGGGCGGGCGGCGCCCTTGCCGGCGGGCGCTCCTCTACCGGCTGGCCGGGCTGGAGGTCCTGGAAGCCCTCCACCACCACGCGCTCGCCGGGCTCCAAGCCGCTGACGATCTCGACCCCGTCCGGCGCTCGCTGACCGATCTCGACCTCGACGCGCTCGGCCTTGCCCTCGGCCACGCGGAACAGGAAGTGCGAGGCGCCCTGGAGCTGCACGGCGAGCGGCGGGGCGATCGTCGCGTCCTCCTTCAGGCCGAGCTCCAGCGTGACGTTCATCAGCATACCCGGCAGCAGCGCCTCGTCGGCGTTGGGGATCGTCGCCTCGACGGTGACGGTGCGCAGCGCCGGGTCGACGCGGCTCGCGATCGCGGTCACCTCGCCGGCGAAGCGGCGCTCGGGGTATGCGGGCGAGGTCGCGAAGACCTTGGCGCCCTGCCTGACCTCTCCCAGGAACCGCTCGGGAACCGTGAAGCGGATCTCGATCGGGTCGATGGCGTCGAGGAGCGCGATCTCGGCGCCCGGCTGGATCAGCGCGCCGAGGCTGATGGTACGAAGGCCCAGGCGGCCGTCGAAGGGGGCGCGGACGTTGTAGTCGTCGAGCCGCTCGCGGGCCGAGGCCACCTGCGCCTCCGCGGCCTCTGCTTGGCGGCGCAGGTCGTCGGCGACGGCCTGCGGACCGATCTCGCGCTCCGCCAAGTCCTGGGCGCGCCGGAAGCCCTGCAGCGCCTCGCGGGCCGCGGCTTCGGCGACGCGCACCTCGTCCTCGGCATCGGCCGGGTCGAGCCGCACGAGGATGTCGCCGGCGGAAACGTCCTGCCCGTCGGTGAAGGCGATCTCCTCGACGCGGCCCGACACGCGCGAGGTGACCACGACGCTCTCGCGCGCCACCGCGTCGCCCACGGCCTCGACCGTGATCGCTATGTCGGCGGCGGTCACGTCCGCGAGCACCACGGGCGCGGGCGGCTCGCCGCCGCCCTCACCGTCCCGGCCTTGCTCCCCGGAGGGCGCGGCCTCGGCGAGGCCGAAGCTCGGCACGCCCGCCGGCCATCCGTTCAGGGCGACGTAGCCGCCGAAGCCTGCGGCTGCGACGAGGCCGAGGGCGAGCGTGGCGCGAAGCGGTTTCATGCGCGGAGGCGTCTCCCGGGAGCGGCAGGTGTCCCGGCGCCAATCGCTCAGCCGCTCGATCGTTCCGGGTGCCCGACCCTCGCGGGACGCGATGCCGCAGGGCCGGCGCCTACTCCTCGCCGGCCGGCGCGTGGGCCTCGTCGCCCGCGAGGCCCCGGCGCCAGTAGGACACGACGAGGTGGCGATCCTTGCGCAGCCGCCGCTCCTTGCGCAGGAACTTGCGGATCTCGCGGAAGTCGGCGAACTCGCAGCCCGCCCAGACGAAGGTCTCCGGAGGCATGGCCGCCCAGTCGAGGCTGCGAACGGCCTGCGACAGGAGGCCCGCCGTGCCGACCGCCGCGCCGTTGCGGTGGAGCCAGACGACCTGCGCCTCGGCGCCCTCGGGCACCGCGATCGGCAGCTCGTCGGCCGGGCCGTCGACCTCCAGGAAGACCACCGCGTGGGTGCCGGGCCTCAGGCTCTCCACGATGCGGGCAATCGCCGGCAGCGCGGTGTCGTCGCCGAGGAGCACGAGCGAGGCGGCGTCGGGCTCCATGCCGCCGCCCGGCCCCATCATGCCGACCGGATCGCCGGGCCGCGCTTCTTGCGCGAAGAGCGATCCCGGCGTGTCGAGGCCGGGATGGAGGACGATGTCGATGTCGACCCAGCCCGCCGCCACGTCGATGCGGCGGATGGTATAGACCCGCGCCTCCGGCCGGTCCGGCCCCTGCGGCCAGACCATGCGCCCGTCCTCTCCGAGCGTCGGCCAGACCGGGGCGCGGCCTTTCGGCGGCCAGACGAGGCGGATGTGGAGGCCGTCGCTGGCAAAGCGGCCGAGGTCCTCGCCGGCGAGCCGCACGCGCTGCATGTGCGGGGTCAGGCGCGTGGTCGAGACGACGCGCATCTCGCGCAGAAAAGGCGGCAGGCGCACGTCCGTGCCGTCGCCGTTCCAGCTGAAGGGCTCGACCGGCCCCTCCGCCATCTCGGCGAGGTGCTCGGCGACGCCGAGCTTCATGTAGGACAGGCCGATCGGGTCGCAGCCGTCGACGGTGACGCTGATGGCGTCCGGCCCGGAGACGATCAGCCGGGCCGATCCGTAGGGCACCTCGATGCGCCCGACGCCGTCGGAAAAGCTCGCATCGCCGTGCTCGGCATAATGCTCGCAGACGCGCTCCAGCAGGCTCCAGCTGCCGGGAACGCGGATCTCGGCGGAGGCGGTGAGGGGGAAAGCGCTCATGGATCAGAACCTGTACCGGACGGAGCCGATCACGTTGCGCTCGGGCTCCTTGTAGCAGAAGCCCGAGGAGCAGATCTGCGCGTCCTCGTCGAAAAGGTTGGTGGCGTTGACCTGGACCCGCAGGCCCTGGACCTGCGGCACGTCGTAGTGGACGGCGGCGTCCACGAAGGCGCGGGCGTCGTTCTCGAAGGTGTTGGCGTCGTCGCCGAAGCTGGCGGAGAGGTAGCGCACGCCCGCGCCGAAGCCGAGGCCGTCCGCAGCGCCGCCCTGCACCGTGTAGTCGCCCCAGATCGAGACCGTGTGGTTGGGCGTCGAGGACTGTTCCTTGCCGATCGTCTCGGGCGCGCCGTCGCGGAACTCGACCTCGGTGTAGGCGTAGGACGCGATCAGGCTGAAGCCGTTGTCGAAGCTCGCCTGACCCTCCAGCTCGAAGCCGCGCGAGCGGATCTCGCCGCGCTGGACGGAGATGTTGGTGGAGAAGTCGGCGCTCGGCACCAGGACGACGCCGTTCTCCTGCGTGATCTCGAAGACCGAGGCCGTCACCAGCGCGTTGGTGTCGGGCACCTGGTACTTGACGCCCGCTTCCCACTGCTCCGCCTCGGTCGGTACGAAGGCCGAGCCGTCGGGTCCGAGGCCGATCACCGGCGAGAAGGAGGTCGCCCAGCTGGCGTAAGGGGCGATGCCGCTGTCGAAGAGGTAGGACACGCCGACGCGGCCCGACCAGGAATCGTCCTTCTGCGTTTCCTCGTCCCCGAGATCCTCCGGGGTGCCGCTCTTCGACTTCGTCTCGACCCAGTCGTGCCGGCCGCCGAGCGTCAGCGTGAAGCCGCCATAGGCGATCTCGTCCTGGAGGTAGAGGCCGATCTGGCCCTGGTCGACGGTTCCAGCTAGGCTGTAGGACGGCGTTCCGATCGGCGCGCCGTAGCTTGGGTTCGAGACGGAGATCGAGGGCGCCGAGCCGAAGCCCTCGCGGTTCTCGAACTCGGCATAGGAGCCGTCGACGCCGCCGATCAGCGTGTGGGCGAGCGCGCCGGTCTCGAACTTGGCCTCGAGCTGCGTGTCGGAAACGACGCCCTTCAGCGTCTGGTCGACATTGCCCGTGCCGCGGGCGAGGACGTCGCCGACCGGACCGCCGAGCGGATAGACGTATTCGGCGTAGACGTCGGCCGCCTGGTAGCGGGCCTTCTGGCGGAAGACGAGCGCATCGCCGATGCGCTGCTCGAACTCGACGCCGATGCGGCCCTGCGTCTGGTCGAGATCGTTGAAGTTCGGGTCGCCGTAGGGAAAATCGGTGACCCGCCGGTTCTCGTTGAGATAGGCGACCGTGCCGCCGCTGCGCGAGCGCTGCAGCTCGCCGAGGACGGTGAGCGAGGTGTCGCCGTCCGGCGCGTAGGTGAAGGCCGGCGCGATCGCGAGGCGGTCGTCCGAGGCGAAGGGATAGTCCGTGTCGGCGTCGCGGGCGACGCCGGTCAGGCGGTAGAACATCGTGCCGTCGGCGTTCATCGGGCCGGCGGCGTCGAAGTTCGCCTGGTAGCGGTCGTTGCTGCCGATCTGGCCCTCGATCTCGCGGAAGGCCTGCGTGGTCGGGCGCTTGGAGCGCAGGTCGACGATGCCGCCGGCGTTGGACGAGCCGTAGAGCCCGGCCGAGGGGCCCTTCAGGATGGTGATCCCGCCGAGCGTGTAGGGCTCGATGTCGAAGGTGGCGAAGCCGTTGTTGAACTCGCGCAACCCGTCGCGGAAGATGCCGCTGTAGGTCGCCGAGAAGCCGCGGATGAAGAAGGCGTCGAAGCGCGGGTCGAGGCCGAAGGCGCCGACGCGAACGCCCGGCACGTAGGACACCGCATCGAGCAGGGTCTGGACGTTGCGGTCCTCCAGCTGCTCCTCCGTCACCACCGAGACCGACTGCGGCACCCGGACGAGCGGCGTCGAGGTCTTGGTCGCGCTGTCCGACACGGTGGCGACGTAGCCGTCGGCCCGGAAGGTCGCAGCCGAGGCGCCGGCCTCCGGCGCGCCGCTGGCGTTGCGGGTGGTCGAGCCGCCGCCGGCAGCATTCGCCTCGCCGTCCACGTCCACCGTCACCGTTTCCAGCTGCACCACGCCGCCGGCCGGCGACTGCGCCTGTGCCGCAGCCGCGAGCGCCAGAGTCGCGGCGCCCGACAGCAGGACGGGTCGCAGGAAGGAGGTGACGGGGGCACGCGACATCGGAACGGTCCTTGAAAATGCTCGGCCCCCGCTCGGTTGCGCTTGCGAAGGGCATGGCTTCATCGGTAATAAAACAGGATAAATGGAGTCAACATATCGCTCGGGCGACACAAGCGCCCGGCGAAGCCACGCTGGGAAAGCGGAACTCCTTGAAAGCGCATTCTTTTCGCCGGCCGGCGCATCGCGGCGCCGCTGCGGTCTCCCTCGACGATCCCCAAGGGAGACTTGCATCCCGGCAACAGTTTCTCGAAGGATTCCAATCTGTTGGGACGCGGCAGGCGTCGCGCCGCGCCGTTCTGGCGGGCCTCGCCGCGCTTCTCGCCGCGCCCGTCCTGCCGGCCCGCGCCGCGTCCCTGCGCGTCGCCGTCCTCGACTACGCCCTGGCCGAAACGCTGATCGCGCTCGGACTCCCGCCGGTCGGCCTCTCCAACGCCCGCGGCTGGAGCCGCTGGGTGGTGGAGCCGGTTCTGCCGGCCGGCACCGTCGATCTCGGCATCGACCTCGCGGTCAACCGCGAGGTGCTGGCGAGCCTCAAGCCCGACCTCATCCTCACCACCGACTACGTCGCCCAGCAGGAGGAGGCGCTCTCGGTCATCGCGCCGGTGAAGCGCCTGACGATCTACGACGGCTCGGCGCCCGCCCTGGACAAGGCGAAGGCGGTGACGCTGGCGCTCGGGGACATGGTGGGCCTCGCCGCCGAGGCATCGCGCTTCCTCGCCGAGACCGAGGCCGACTTCGCCGGTCGGAAGCAACGCAACGCGGTTGCGGGCCGCCGGCCGGTGCTCGTTTTGTCCTTCATGGACGCGCGGCACGTGCGCGTCTACGGCCGGCCGGGCCTCGCCGCCGGCGTCCTCGACGCGATCGGCATCAGCAATGCCTGGAAGCCGGAGACGAATCTCTGGGGCTTCGAGACCGTGCCGGTAGAGCGGCTGGCGCAAGCCGGCGAGGCGGACATCCTCGTTCTCGACCCCGTGCCGCCCGACGCCCTGCCGACCCTCCAACGCGGCCCGCTCTGGCGCGAGCTGCCGGCGGTGAAGCGCGGGCGCCTCACCGTCCTGCCGCCCGCGCTGATGTTCGGCGCCCTGCCCTCCGCCCGGCGCTTCGCCCGGTTCGCGACCGAGGGGGCGAGCGCGTGAGCGCGTTGCGCCAGCCGATCGGACCGGGCGCCCTGTCGCTCGGCCTTCTCGCCGCGACGCTCGCCACGGGCGTGCTCGTGCTCCTGCCGGCCTTACGGGAGGCGGCAGGGCCTTTGCCGGTCGCCGCCTTCGACCACGACCGGATGGTGCTCCTCCATTCGACCCTGCCGCGCCTCGTCATGGCGCTGCTCTGCGGAGCGATGCTGGGGCTCGCCGGCGCGCTCCTCCAGGCGGCGCTCGGCAACCCGCTGGCCTCGCCGACGACGATCGGGACCGATGCCGGCGCGCGCCTCGCCTTGGCGCTCGCCGGCCTCTTCGCGCCCGCCCTCTACGGCTGGGGGCGCGACCTCGTGGCGCTCGCCGGCGCGGGGGCGGCGACGGGCCTCGTCTTTCTTCTCAGCCGGCGCCAGGGATTCGCGGCGGTGTCGCTGGTGCTGGCCGGCCTCGTCGTCAGCCTCTATGCCGGGGCGCTGGCCGGCCTCCTCACCCTCGTCGAGGACCGCTACCTCGCCGGCCTCCTGATCTGGGGCGCGGGCTCGCTGTCGCAGCAGAGCTGGGAGCCGGCGAGCGGCCTCGCGATCCGCGCCGCCCTCCTCCTGCCGCTCGCTCTCCTTCTCGCGCGCCCGCTCCAGCTCGTCGAGCTCGGCGAGGACGCCGCGCGCGGGCTCGGCGTGCCGGCGGAGCGCCTGCGCCTTCTCGCGATCGCCCTCGCCGTCGCGCTCGCCGCCTTTGTCTCGGCCAGCGTCGGCGTCATCGGCTTCGTCGGGCTGGTCGCGCCGGCCATCGCGCGGGCGGCGGGGGCGACGCGAGTCAAGAACCGGCTCGTCTGGTCGGCGGTGCTGGGCGGCCTCATCCTCCTCCTCACCGACCTCCTGGTGACGCTGCTCGCCGGCCCCTTCGCCGACTTCCTGCCGACAGGGGCCGTTACCGCCGTTCTCGGCTCGCCGATCCTTCTGTGGCTCCTGCCGCGGGTTTCGCGGGGGAGCGCGCCGCCGATCAAGCCGTCCGATCCCGAGCGGGCCCGGCGTCGTCCGGGCCGGGGCGCCCTCGTCCTCGCCCTCCTCGCGCTCGCCGCCTTCGCCGCGGCGCTGCTTCTCGGCCACGCGCCGGGCGGCTGGGGCCTAGCCACGGGCGCGGCGCTCGAGGCGGTGCTGCCCTTCCGCTGGCCACGCCTCCTCGCCTCGGCCGGGGCGGGCGCGCTGCTCGGCCTTGCCGGCCTTCTCCTCCAGCGCCTCACCGCCAATCCCATGGCGAGCCCGGAGGTGGTCGGCGTCAGCGCCGGGGCGACCTTCGCGATGGTGCTCTCGGTGTTCCTCGTCGGCGCCGCGGGCGCGGCCTCGGTGACGGGCGCCGCGCTTCTCGGCAGCCTGGCCGCGCTCCTGCTCGTCCTCGTCCTCGCGCGGCGCTCCGGCTTCGCGCCCGAGCGCGTGCTTCTCGCGGGCCTCGCGGTGAACGCCCTCCTCGACGCGGTCGTGGTGGTGCTGTCGGCGACGGGCGACCCGCGCGCGATCCAGCTCCTCGGCTGGCTCGCCGGCTTCACCGCCAACGTGTCGCCCGGCTCGGCGCTTGTCGTCGCAGCCGGCGCCGCCGTCCTCGTTCCGCTGGCGCTTCTTCTCCAACGCTGGCTGGCGCTGCTCCCGCTGGGCTTCCCCCCGGCCGCTGCGCTCGGCGTTCCCGTACCAGCCGCGCGGGCGACGCTTCTCGCCTTGTCGGGCCTTGCCGTGGCGCTCGCGACGCCGGTGATCGGGCCGCTCTCCTTCGTCGGGCTGATGGCGCCCAACATCGTGCGCCGGCTCGGCATCCAGGCGGCCGGCGCCGCCGTCCTCGCCTCCGCCGCCTGCGGCGCCCTCGTCCTCCTCGTCGCGGACATCGCGGCGAACGCCCTCGCCCATCCCCTCCAGCTGCCGACCGGGCTCGTCGCGAGCCTCGTCGGCGCTCCCTTCCTTCTCTGGCTCCTCCAGTCGCGAAAGGCCGCCTGATGCCCTCCCTCGCCTTCGCCGCCGCCGCTGCAGTCCCCGCAGCGCCGGCCTTCGCGGTCCGGGACCTCCACCTCGCCATCGGCGGGCGCGCGATCCTCGACGGGGTCGGCTTCGACCTGCCCGCCGGCCAGGTCACCGGCATCCTCGGCCCCAACGGCTCGGGCAAGTCGACGCTCCTGAAGGTCCTCGCCCGCCAGATGCAGGCGGATACCGGCAGCGTCCTCTTCGAAGGCCGGGTCCTGGAGAGCTGGCGCTCGCGCGACTTCGCCCGGCGCGTCGGCTACCTGCCGCAGCAGCTCAGCGCCGCGGCCGGGCTGACGGTCTCCGAGCTCGTCGCGCTCGGCCGCTACCCCTGGCACGGGGCGCTCGGGCGCTTCTCCGCCCTCGACGCCGAAAAGGCCGAGGCCGCGCGCCGCATCACCGGCGTCGAGCGCTTCGCGGACCGCCTCGTCGACCAGCTCTCGGGGGGCGAGCGCCAGCGCGTCTGGATCGCCATGCTGATCGCGCAGGACGCTGCCTGCCTGCTTCTCGACGAGCCGATCTCGGCCCTCGACGTCGCCGTGCAGATCGAGGTGCTCGACCTCGTGCGGCGCCTGGCGCGCCAGGAGGGGCGCACCGTCGCCGTCGTCCTCCACGACATCAACATGGCCGCCCGCTTCTGCGACCACCTCGTGGCGCTGCGCGGCGGCCGGCTCGTCGCCGACGGCTCGGTGGACGACCTCGTGCGCGCCGACCTCCTGGAAAGCATCTACGCCCACCCGATGACGGTGATCCCCCATCCCGAGACCGGGCAGCGCATCGCCTTTCCGCGATGAGGAGGCCGTCAGCGAATGAGCATCGCCCGGAAATCGTTGACGTTGGTGCCGGTCGGGCCCGGCTCGAACAGCGTGCCCAGCGCCTCGAAGGCGGAGTAGGCGTCGTTCGCCGCCATGAAGCCGGCGAGCGGCGTGCCGCGCGCCCGCAGCCGCTCGGCCGTGTCGCCGTCGCAGAAGGCCCCGGCGTTCCCCTCGCTGCCGTCGATGCCGTCGGTGTCGGCGGCGAGCGCCAGGGCGCCCGGCACGCCGTCGAGCGCCTCGGCGAGGCCGAGCAGAAATTCCGTGTTGCGCCCGCCGCGCCCGCCTTTGGCTCGCACCGTCACCGTGGTCTCGCCGCCCGACAGGATCACGCAGGGGCGCGGAAAAAGCCCCTCCTCGACGGTCTCGCGGGCGAGCGCCCCGTGCATGCGCCCGACGTCGCGCGCCTCGCCCTCGATCCGGTCGGAGAGGATGACCGCCGTCAGACCTTCCGCCTGCGCCGCGGCCTTGGCCGCCTCCAGCGAGCGC
>CANJKV010000210.1 GCA_947474855.1 Aurantimonadaceae bacterium
ATCCAGGGCAGCGCCGTTCCGGATCTTGATCGGGGTGAGTCATCTATTCACGCGAAATGGGTTGAGTCAGGATGACGCGCGTTTCGCAGAAACCCTGCAATGCAGGGCCTTCGTGAAGTCAGCGAGTCAGATGCAGTGACGCCCCAAGGTAGGTCCCTCTAGCCTGCTCCCGTTAGGTGGCCCGGTTCGAATCTGATGCATGGTTGGCTTGCCGGCGATGTTCGAGGTGGCCGGCGAAGCGGGCTGCGGTGGCGCTTGCGGCCACGGCACAGCGGCGGGTGCCGGCGGACGGTAGCCCAGGCTCGAGTGTGGACGCTTGGTGTTGCAGTGCCGGCGCCAGCTCTCGATGACGATGCGGGCCTCGGCGAGGCTGTAGAAGATCTCACTATTCAGAGTTCATCGCGAAGCTTGGAGTTGAAGCTCTCGTGATTCACCGTTCTCCCATGGGCTACCGGGCTCGATGAACGCCGCATCGTCAGCCCGTCCCTTCGGCACCTTGCGCTGCGTTGAGCGATGCTGCCCCAGAACCCGGCACGCCAAACGCTCGGATACGCCATACTTCTTCATGACGTGCTCGATGCATTGGCGACGGCGGGCGGAGCTCACCAGTTTCTCGGATCGCGGCCTCCTTGAGGATCAGCTTCTCGAGCGTCAGATCCGAGACCGCCTTGCGCAGGCGCTCGTTCTCGCGTCCCAACTCCTTCAACCGCTTCACCTAGTCGACCTTCAGCCCGCCGAACTCCTTGCGCCAGCGATAATAGGTGAAGCTCGTCGCGCCGATCGTGCGCACCGCTTCGGCAACAGGGCGCCCCTGCGACACGAGAACGTCCACCTGCCGAAGCTCGGCGACGATCTCCTCCGGGCTCGGCTTCTTCCTCGGCATCCTAGGCATCCTAGGCATCCTAGGCATCCTCCAAAGGCTCAAAAACCTACTTCAGGGAGGGCCACTTCAATGGGGGCAGGCCACGATCTCATAAAGAACAGTGTTTTTTCGCACTCGATAGATATGATTGATCACAGAAGATGAAACAATAAGACCAGCACAGAGCGGATTTGACCATCGGCAATCTTTCGTCGCAGACTTTCCAGAACAATCGGCCGCTCCGAGCCCCTCTCACGAAAATGAGCGACGGTTCTCCGTCGAGAATGTGAGCCATCGATGACGCGGCCTGAATGCCGCCCAACAAAGACAAAGTCTTATTGAAGGACGGGAGCGATATCATATGACCCACCGGGAGGTCCCCGTCGCGCGCCGTCTCGAGCGGCGGTCGCGCGCCACCTTCGATCGCGTCCGCAAGCCTGCCCGACGCCCCCCGAACCCGAGGACGCGCCCATGACCATCACCGCCCGCATCGGCATCGTCGGCGGCAACGGCTGGCTCGGCGGCGCCATCGCCTCCGCCGTCCTCGCCTCCGGCCGCCTCGATCCCGCGCGCCTGACCATCTCCGGCCGCGCGGACCGGCGCGGCGCGGCCGAAACGCCCGGCGTCCATTGGACCCGGAACAATCGCGAACTCACCGAGCGCTCCGACATCGTAATCTTGTCGGTGCGCCCGCAGGATTTTCCGGACCTCTCGATCGACGCCCGCGGCAAGCTCGTCCTGTCCGTGATGGCCGGCATTCCCGTGGACAGGATCGCCGAGCGAACGGGAGCGGTCGAGGTGGTCCGCTCGATACCCAACGCCGCCGCCGCCATCCGCCGTTCCTTCACGCCCTGGTACGCCCTGCCCGCCGTCTCCGCCGAGAACAAGGCCCTCGTTCAGGCGCTGTTCGAGACCTGCGGCGAAGCGGCCGAGGTGCCGCGGGAATCCCATATCGACTACTGCGTCGGCCTGACGGGCTCGGGCGCGGCCTTTCCCGCCCTACTCGCCACCGCGCTGATCGACCATGCCCTCGGCCAAGGCCTACCGCGGGACTTCGCCGAGCGCGCCGCACGCAGCGTCGTCGCCGATGCGAGCCAGCTGCTTCGTGGCGCGAACGGCGACCCCTCGCGCATCGTTCAGGAGATGATCGACTATCGCGGCACCACCGGGGCGGCCCTGACCACCATGCAGGACAAGGGCTTCGCCGACGCCGTCGCGGCCGGGCTCGAGGCGGCCGGCACGAAGGCCGCCGCCCTGTCGTCCGGCTGAGACGGCGACGACGTCGGGAGGAATGCGACGACCATGACCGAACGAGACCCGCGCCTCGCCGCCTTCGTCGAGAGCCTTCGCCGGGCCTTCGACGCCGCGGCCCTCGAGGCGCAGCCCCGCGCCTCGATCGACCGCATCTTCGCTGCTCTGGGCGACGTGGCGCCGGCCGGCACCGGAGCGCCCGCACGCCGCGAGGTGTGCCGCCACCTGCCTGCCGCCCTCGCCCCGCTCGCCGACGCCCCCGCCCCGCTCGCGCGCCTCGCCCGCGACTTCGCGGCGCTGGAGCCCCGGCTCGCCTGGAAGCCTCGGCCGGCGGGCGGCCCCTTCGCCAGCGAGAACTGGGCGGAAGGTCACGCCAACGCCATGGTGATCGGCCCGGGCGGGCTGGAGGAGCGCGGCGACATGATGATCGGCGCCTCGCTGCTCGGCCCGCAGGTGCGCTATCCCGACCACGATCACGGGCCGGAGGAAATCTATCTCGTGCTCTCGCCGGGCCGCTTCCGGCACGGCGAGAGCGACTGGTTCGAGCCGGGCATCGGCGGCACGCTGTTCAACGTGCCGAACATCCGCCACGCCATGGCCTCGGGCGACGCTCCGCTCCTCGCGCTCTGGTGCCTGCGCGTGTGAAGCGAACCCAACGAAGGCGCCATTCGCTTCGGCATTGTCGGACGAGCGGAGGGGAATGATGGCAAGCGACGCGTTGAAGGAGGTCGGGTTCCTCGGCTTCGACGTCTTCGGCACCGTGGTCGACTGGCGGTCGAGCGTCGCGCGCGAGGCCGAGCCGTTCCTGAAGCGCCACGGCATTAACGTCGATCCGCATCGTTTCGCCGATGAATGGCGCGCGCTCTACCAGCCCGCCATGGAGGCGGTGCGCTCCGGCGAGCGCCCGTGGGTCAAGCTCGACGTCCTCAACCGCGAGAACCTCGAAACCGTGCTCCTTCGCCACGGCGCCGACGTCCGGCAGCTCCCGGAAACCGACCTCGCCGACCTCAACCGCGCCTGGCAGCGCCTCGATCCCTGGCCGGACAGCGTGGCGGGGCTCGCGCGCCTGAAGCGGCGCTTCCCGATCGGCCCCATCTCGAACGGCTCGATCGCGGGCATGATGAACCTCGCCCGCTTCGGTGGCCTCCCCTGGGACGTCATCCTCGGCGCGGAGATCGCGCGGAGCTACAAGCCGCAGCCTCAGACCTATCTGAGATCGGCCGAAGCGGTCGGCCTTCCGCGGGAGCGCGTCGCGATGGTCGCGGCCCACAATGCCGATCTCGTCGCCGCGCGGGCGCTCGGCCTGCGCACGATCTTCGTGCGCCGCCCTCGGGAGCACGGAGCCGGCCAGACCACCGATCTGGAGCCCGCATCGGACTGGGACGTCGTCGCCCAGTCCCTGATGGAGGTCGCCGACGCGCTCGGCTGCCCCTGACGCTCCCCCGAGGCGCCAGACGTCCGGCTCTTAGCCGGCGACGGGAAGGGCAAGGGCCCGGTCTTTACCGCGGTCCCGTCTCCGTTAAATTGGAAGCCTTCCAAACTAATAGTCGCCCGACCGGCGGGCGCCGCAATCGAGGCCGCCATGATCGATCTTTCCATCAACGGGGAGCGCCACAGCGTCGACGTTCCCGAGGACATGCCGCTGCTCTGGGTGCTGCGCGACGTTCTCGGGCTGACGGGCACGAAGTTCGGCTGCGGCGTCGCGCAGTGCGGCGCCTGCACTGTGCACGTCGACGGGCAGGCGATCCGCTCCTGCGTGACGCCCGCGTCCACGGTTGTCGGGTCCGAGGTCGTGACCATCGAGGGCGTCGGCGCGACCGATCCGGGCGGGCGCGTCCAGGCGGCCTGGCTGGAGCACCAAGTGGTCCAGTGCGGCTACTGCCAGAGCGGCCAGATCATGTCGGCCTCCGCCCTTCTCGCCGCCAATCCGACGCCCGACGATGCGGCGATCGACGAGGCGATGTCGGGCAACATCTGCCGCTGCGGGACCTATCCGCGCATCCGCGCCGCGATCAAGACCGCGGCGAAGGCCTGAGGCAAGGAGACGGTTCCCATGGGCGATTCCCTCGCATTCGCGACCCGCGCCGCGGCCGCCGCGTCATCCACGCCGGCTTCCCGGCCGGCCAATCTCCGGCTGACCCGCCGCGGCCTTCTCGGCACCGGCCTCACCATCGCCTTCGCGCTCTCGCCGCTCGGTCGCAAGGTCTGGGCGCAGGGCGGCGAGCAGCCGAGCCTTCGCGCCATCGAGGGCCAGGTCGAGGGCGGCGATACGGGCGACGCCTTCCAGGGCTTCGCGCCCGGCGGCTTCGTGCGCATCGACCCGGCCGGCAAAATCTCGCTCCTGATCCCCAACATCGAGATGGGCCAGGGCATCCACACGGCCGAGGCGATGCTGATCGCCGAGGAGCTGGAAGTCGGGCTCGATCAGGTCACGGTCCTGCCGGCGCCCCCGGACGAGGCACTCTATAAGCAGCCGCTCCTCCAGTCGCAGACCACCGGCGGCTCGACCTCGATCCGCTCGACCTGGGTGCCGCTGCGCGAGGCGGGCGCGGCTGCCCGCACCATGCTCGTCCAGGCCGCCGCGCAGCGCTGGGGCCTCGATCCCGCGGAACTGCTGGTGGCGCGCAGCGTGGTGTCCACGCCCGACGGCGCGCGCTCGGCCACCTATGCCGAGCTCGTGGAGGACGCGGCCAAGCTGCCGATCCCGACCGACGTGCCCTTGAAGGACCCGGCGCGCTTCACGCTGATCGGCACCCCGGCCCCGCGCGTCGAGGGCCGCGAGAAGACGGACGGCACGGCGGTCTTCGGCATCGACGTGCGGGTCGAGGGCATGCGGATCGCGACCGTCTCGGCCTGCCCGATCTTCGGCGGCAAGCTCGGCAGCGTCGACGATGCGGCGGCGCGCGCCGTGCCGGGCGTGCACGACGTCGTCAAGCTCGACAACGCCGTGGCCGTGACAGGCGACCATTACTGGGCGGCGCGCCAGGGCGTCGACGCGCTCGGCATCCAGTGGCAGGAAGGGCCGAATGCCGGCCTCAACACGGACGCGCTCTTCGCCGCTCTGAAGACGGCGTCCGAGACCGGCAAGCCGATCCTCGCCAAGGAGGAAGGACAGGCGCAGGCCGCCTTCGACGCCGCGCCGAAGAAGGTCGAGGCGGTCTATCAGCTGCCCTTCCTCGCCCACGCGACGATGGAGCCGATCAACTGCTTGGTCCACGTGCGCGAGGGAGAGTGCGAGATCTGGTGCGGCACCCAGGTGCCGACCGCCGCGCAGGCGATCGCCGCCAAGATCCTGAACATCCCGCCCGAGAAGGTGATCCTCCACAACCAGCTCATCGGCGGCGGCTTCGGCCGGCGCCTCGAGGCCGACTACGTCGCGCAGGCCGTCGAGATCGCCCGGCAGGTGGACTATCCCGTCAAGGTCGTCTGGTCGCGCGAGGAGGACTTCGCGCACGACCTCTACCGCCCGGCCTATTACGACCGGATCGCCGCGGGCCTCGGCGATGACGGCATGCCTCTCGCCTGGATCGACCACGTCACCGGCGGCTCGGTGCTGGGTTCCTACCTGCCGACGGGCCTGCCGGACGGGACCCTCGATTCGGATGCGGTCGAGGGCGCGGCCGAGCCGCCCTACGGCTTTCCAGCGCTTCTCGTCGACTGGGTGCGCGAGGACCCGCCGGTTCCCGTGTCCTGGTGGCGCGGCGTCGGGCCGACGCACAACGTCTTCGTGGTCGAGAGCTTCATGGACGAGGTGGCGCTCGCTGCGGGCAAGGACCCGGTCGAGTACCGCACCGCGCTTCTCGCCCGGAACCCGCGCGCGGCCGGCATCCTGAAGCTCGCGGCGGACAAGGCCGGCTGGGACCCCGCGGCGGCGAAGGTCGCCGGCGAGGGCCGCGGCGTCGCGCTGCACCTGTCCTTCGGCAGCTACATCGCCGTCATCCTCGACGTCGCCGTCACGCCGGAGGGCGCGGTGCAGCTGAAGCGCGCGGTCGCGGCGGTCGACTGCGGCCACGTCGTCAACCCGGACACGATCCGGGCGCAGGTCGAGGGCGGCCTTCTGTTCGGGCTTTCGGCGGCGCTCTACAACGGCATCACCGTCGAGAACGGCCGCGTGGTGCAGACGAGCTTCGACGAGTACGGCCAGCTCCGCATGAACGAGAGCATTCCCGTCGAGGTGCACATCGTGCCGAGCACGGAGGAGCCCGGCGGCATGGGCGAGACGGCGACGGTTTCGGCCGCGCCGGCGCTCGGCAACGCGATCTTCGCCGCGACGGGCAAGCGCCTGCGCAGCCTGCCCTTCGTGCCCCAGCTCAGCGCCGGCAGCTGACGACCAGCGGCGCGCGAGGCCGCCCGCGGCGTCCAGCCCGGGCGGCCACGCCGTCAGGCGAGACCGTAGGCCGCGAGGATGGCGCGGATCTTCTCGTCCTGCGCGGGGTCGGGCAAGAGCGCCGGCTGGCGGCTGGCCCCGACCGATGGGTCCATGAGAAACAGCGCGCGCTTGACGAGCGCCGGCGGATAGCCGAGGGCGTAAAGGTCCTTGCGGAAGGCGCCGAAGATGGCCTGCTGGCGCTCGGCCTCCGCCTCGTCGCCGGCGTTGAAGGCGGCGATGATGCCGGCCAGCACCTTCGGCATGACGTTGCCGAGGCCCGAGATGCAGCCCGCCGCCCCGTTCTGGAGCGACCAGTGGACGAGGTGGTCGGGGCCGGAATAGACGGCGAAGCCGGGCACCTCGCGCCCGACGCCGAGATAGGCTGCAAGCGTTTCCTGCGCCCCGCCCGAATCCTTGATGCCGGCGATGTTGCCGTGGGTCGCGAGGGCCTTGGCCGTCGCCGGCTCGATGTGGTTCTGGGTGCGGGCCGGAATGTCGTAGAGGTAGACGGGCGTCCCGACCGCGTCGGCGACGGTGGAGAAGTGGCGCACGAGGCCGTCCTGCGTCGCCTGGATGAAGAAGGGCGTGATCACGGCGATGCCGTCGACGCCGATCCGGTCGAATTCGCGGGCGAGCTTGAGCGTCTCGTAGGTCGCGGGCATGCCGGCATTGACGATGACGCGGGCGCGGCCGGCCACCTCGTCGACGACGGCCTCGGTCAGCTTCACCTTCTCAGCGAAGGTGAGCGCCGAGAAGTCGCCGTTGGTGCCGGCGCACATGATGTTGTTGCCGGCCTCGACCTGCCGTCGGACCTGCGCGCGCGTGGCGGCGTAGTCGATCTCCTCGTCGTCCGAAAAGCAGGTGACGAGGGCGACGAAGGCTTCCTTGGCCATGGGGGCGGTTCCGCTCATCTCAGTAAGCCGCTTCGTAGATCGCGCGGATCTCGTTTTCCGAGATGTCGCGCGGATTGTTGTCGAGGAGGCGGCGGATGGCGTGGGCCTCGCGCGCCATGGCCGGCAGGTCGTCGCGTGGCACGCCGAGCGCCGACAGGCGCATCTCGCAGCCGAGATCGGCGCAGTAGCGGTAGGTCGCCTCGAACACATCGGCTTCGCCGTCCGCCGAGAGGCCGAGCGCCTCGACGACGGCCCGCGTCTTCTCCGGCGCGGCGGGCGCGTTGAAGGCAAGGGTGTGCGGGAAGACGAGCGCGTTGGCGGCGCCGTGGGCGACGTGGTGGCGCGTGCCGAGGGGATAGGCGACGGCGTGGCCGGAGGTGGTGTTCACCGGCCCGAGGCAGAAGCCGCCATAAAGCGAGGCGAGGCAAAGGCCGGCGCGCGCCTCGACGTCCGAGCCGTCGCGGATCGCGCGGGCGAGGAAGCGCCCGACGAGGCGCACGCCCTCGATCGCGTAGACGTCGATCAGCGGATGGGCCTTCTTGGAGGTGAAGGCCTCGACGCAGTGCGCCATGGCGTCGACGCCGCTGGCGGCGGTGACGGCCGCGGGCAGCGTCAGCGTGAGGTCGGGGTCGACGATGGCGATGTCCGCCAGCATGTGGAAGCTCTGGACGGCGAGCTTGTTCTGCGTCGCCGGGTCGGTGACGAGGGCGCGGGTGCCCGCCTCACTGCCCGTCCCGGCCGTGGTCGGCACCTGCGCGAGGAGCGACTGCTTGGCGCGGACCTTTTCGGGGCCGACCACCTCGTGGAGGCTTTGCCCGCTGTTCGGCAGCACCGCGACTAGCTTGGCGAGGTCCATGGCCGAGCCGCCGCCGAAACCGATCACCAGGTCGGGCCGCAGGTCCTCGGCGACGCGCAGCGCCGCTTCGAGGTTCGGCACGTCCGGCTCGGGGCGGACCTCGCCGAAGACGGCGACCTCGCCCGACAGGTTCAGGGCCTCGACGCGGGCCGCGTTGAAGGCGTCGGCGACGACGAGGATGCGGCGCGCGCCCTTCGACTTGGCCCATTCGCCGGCGGTGGCGGCGGTGCCCGAGCCGAAGCGGATGATCGGCGGGCGCTGGATCTCGATCGGGGCGGCGAGGTGTGCTGCGGTGAGCGCGGTCATGATCGTCCCCTTCCCCTCAGGCCGCGCGGGCGCCGGCGAGGCGCTCGGCGTAGTCGATCGCCTCGAGGAGGCTGAGCTCGTTGGCGATGCCGCGCCCCGCGATGTCGAAGGCGGTGCCGTGGTCGACGGAGGTGCGCACGATCGGCAGGCCGAGCGTGATGTTGACGCCCGACAGCGCGTCCCAGGTGCCGGTCTCGGGGTTCACGTTGAAGCCGAGGAGCTTCACCGGGATGTGGCCCTGGTCGTGGTACATGGCGATCACGGCGTCGTACTGGCCGCCGCGAAGCTTCACGAAGACCGTGTCGCCGGGGACCGGGCCGACCACGTCGAGCCCGTCGGCATTGGCCTGCGCGATCGTCGGCACGGAGACCTCGTCGTCCTCGCGCCCGAAGAGGCCGCCCTCGCCGGCATGCGGGTTCAGCGCGGCGACGGCGATGCGGCGTCGGGTCAGGCCGAGGGCGACGAGCGCCTCGTTCGTCCGGTCGAGGACGTAGCGCAAGCGCTGCGGCGTCAGGCGCGCAGGCACGTCCTTCAGCGCGACGTGGGTGGTGAGGTGGCTGACGCGCATGTTGTCGTGGGCGAGCATCATCACCGAGCCCTTCGAGCCCGTGAGCTCGGCCAGCATCTCGGTGTGGCCGGCATAGTGGTAGCCGGCCTTGTTCAGCGCCTCCTTGTTGAGCGGCGCGGTGACGATGCCCTGGACGCGTCCGGCCTGCGCCAGGCGCACGCCGCGCTCGACGGCGAGATAGGCGAAGCGGCCGGCATCGGCGGACAGGACGCCGGGGCGGATCGGCTCGCCTTCGGGTCCCGCCTGGAGGCAGGCGAGGTGCGGCCACTCGGCGTCCTCGGCCGTGACCTCGGGAAAGTCGACCTCGATCCCGAGCGCGTCGCGCGCGGCCAGCAGCGCCGGGTTCGAGCCGATGACGACGAGACGC
>CANJKV010000211.1 GCA_947474855.1 Aurantimonadaceae bacterium
GTTCAGCGGTATCGCTCATTGCCGTTCCTTGTGTTGGCTGCGAAGGCTTTTCGCTCTCGTTAGACGGCGGCAGGCCCTGAATCAAGCCGGGGCCGGCCAAACATCGGTGGCCACCGCCGCTGCGGCGGCGGGGCCAAGGCATCAGATCATCGCCATTCCGCCGTTGACGTGGAGGGTCTGGCCGGTGACGTAGCCGGCTTCGTTCGAGGCGAGAAACAGGACCGCGGCGGCGATTTCCGCCCCTTCGCCCATGCGCTTCATGGGAATCGCGCCCATGATGGCGTCGCGCTGCTTCTCGTTCAGCTTGTCGGTCATGGCGCTCTTGATGAAGCCGGGCGCCACGCAGTTCACCGTGACGCCGCGCGAGGCGATCTCCTGGGCGAGGCTCTTGGAGAAGCCGACCATGCCGGCCTTGGCGGCGCAGTAGTTCGCCTGGCCCGGATTGCCGGTCGTTCCGACGATCGAGGTGACGTTGACGATGCGTCCGAAGCGCTTCCTCATCATCGCGTGCGTCACCGCCCGCGTCAGCCGGAAGGCGGCCGTCAGGTTCACTTCGATGACGCGGTCCCAGTCCTCGTCGGACATGCGCACGAAGAGCCCGTCCTTGGTGATTCCCGCGTTGTTCACGAGGATGTCGATGCCGCCGAGCGCGGCTTCCGCCGCCTCGGCCAGCGCCTTCTGGTCGTCGCGGCTTCCCAGGTCGGCGGGCAGAACGTGGACGCGCTCGCCGCCGAGGCTCGAGGCCAGCTCCTCCAGCTTCTCGCGCCGCGTGCCGTGAAGGCCGACGGTCGCGCCCGCCTCGTGCAGCGTCCTCGCGATCGCCTCGCCGATGCCGCCCGAAGCGCCGGTGACGAGGGCCTTGCGGCCGGAAAGGTCGAACATCTCGTTGATCTCCTGAAACTTGGCGCCTCAGCCGCGCACGGCTGCCAGTGCGGCTGCGATGTCGTCGGGGCTTCCGACGGAAACGGTCTTCAGCGACTTGTCGATGCGCTTGGCCAATCCGGCCAGCACCTTGCCGTTCCCGACCTCGATCAGCGTGTCGACGCCGTTGGCGGCGAGGTACTCGACGCATTCGCGCCAGCGCACCTGTCCCGTCACCTGCTCGACGAGCCGGCGGCGGATCTCGCCGGGATCGGAGATGGCGGAGGCGAGCACGTTCGCCACCACCGGGCTCGACGGCTGCCGGATCGCCGCGTCCGCCAGCGCCGCGGCCATGCGATCGGCGGCCGGCTTCATCAGCGAGCAGTGGAAGGGTGCCGACACCGACAGCGGGATCGCGCGCTTGGCGCCCTTCTCCGGCGCCAGCGCCACCGCCCGCGCCACGGCCGCGGCGCTGCCCGACACGACGATCTGCCCCCCGCCATTGTCGTTGGCCGGCTCGCACGCGCCCCCTTCGGCCGCCGCCTCGCGGCAGAGCGCGGCGACCGCGTCCGGGTCCAGCCCAAGGATCGCGGCCATCGCGCCCTCGCCCGCCGGCACCGCCGCCTGCATCGCGTCGCCGCGGATTCGCAGGAGCCGCGCCGCCTCGGACACGTCGAGCGCGCCGGCCGCGCAGAGCGCCGAATATTCGCCGAGCGAATGCCCCGCCACGAAGGCTGCCTCGCTTGTCGGAAAGCCTTCCGCCTCCAGCGCCTTCATCGCCGCCATCGAGACCGCCATCAGTGCCGGCTGCGTGTTCGCCGTCAGCGTCAGATCGGCCTCGGGACCGTCGAAGATCGTCCGGCTGAGCGGCTGGCCCAGCGCGGCGTCCACCGCCTCGAACACCGCCCGACTCGCGGGATAAGCGTCCGCCAGGGCCCGCCCCATGCCCACGCTCTGGCTGCCCTGCCCCGGAAACACCAACGCGAACGCCATGGCCACGCCTCCCGCTTTCTTGGTCTGTCGCGCCCCGACGTTGCGCCGCGGACCGAGCTGTCGTTGGCGCGGGTTGAAGGCGCATGCGAGGCGGCGTGTCAAGGCGCAAGGCACCCAGCGGTGGTACCGGGGGACGCCGTCGAGACTTGCGCTTGCCCGCCATTTGCTTTATGCGCCGCCTCGTCATGCCCGGTCCTCGGCCGGTGGCTGAACGGAAGGCGACCGGTTCTCCCCGGCTCGATCCGTGCCTCAAGGCGCGAAACTTCCCGTGTCTCCGCTCTCGACCGTTCCTTCGACGCGCCTTTCCCATCGGGTTAGTCGCAGAGGCTTAGCCGCCTTGGATCTCGGGCAAACGATTGGACAAGGAAAGGCGACGCCATGGCGCTCTATGAGCACGTGTTTCTCGCACGCCAGGACATCAGCAGCCAGCAGGTCGATCAGCTCGTCGAACAATATCGCGGCGTGATCGAACAGAACGGCGGCAAGGTCGGCAAGGTCGAGAATTGGGGTCTGAAGACCCTCTCCTACCGCATCAAGAAGAACCGCAAGGCGTACTACACGCTCATGAACATCGACGCCCCGGCGTCGGCTCTTCATGAGATGGAGCGCCAGATGCGCTTCAACGAAGACATCCTGCGCTACATCACCATCAAGGTCGACACCCACGAAGACGGGCAGTCCGCCATGATGCAGAAGCGCGACGATCGCGGCCCGCGCCGCGGCGAGCGTGGCGACCGCGGTGATCGCGGCGACCGCGGCCCGCGCCGTGACCGCGAGGACGATCGCGGCCCCCGCCGCCCCCGCGCCACCGACAGCGATTCGGAGTAAGCCACAATGGTCGACATCGCACAGCTCCCGACGCGCCGGCCCTTCCATCGCCGCCGCAAGTCCGACCCGTTCGCCGGCTCCGACGCGCCGAAGATCGACTACAAGGACGTCCGCCTCCTGCAGCGCTACATCTCCGAGCGCGGCAAGATCGTGCCCTCGCGCATCACGGCGGTCTCCCAGAAGAACCAGCGCGCCCTCGCCCAGGCGATCAAGCGCGCCCGCTTCCTGGGCCTCCTGCCCTACGTCCTGAAGTAAGTGCGGCCGCCGGGCGCCCCGTTCGGGCGCCCGGCTCCCGGGCCCGTCCGCGAACAGGCGGCGGCGGGCTCGTTTGCCCGGATTCAGCCGAGTTGGGACCAGCGTCCCTAACTGCTCTTCCCGCAGGACAGCGAACCCTTTGATGACCCCCCAAGCCATTCTCGTCGGCATCGCCGCCGGACTCGCGGGCGGCCTGCTCTTCGCGGGCGTCGTCCTCGATTCGTCGACGGCCGTCGGCCTCGCCCTCGCCGCGCCGATCCCGGTGGCGATCGCGAGCCTGGGCTGGGGAACGGCCGCGGGCTTCGTCGCCGCCTTCACGGCCGCGGGCCTCCTCTACGCCGCCACCGGCGCCGGCCTCAACGCGCTGTCCCTGCTTCTCACGATGATGCTGCCGACCGCCGTCGCCGGCCACCTTGCCGGGCTCGCGCGCCCCGTCGGCGACGCCGCATCCGGCCAGCCCCCGGCGCTCGACTGGTATCCGCTGCCCCGCGTCTTCCACGCCCTCGTCGGCATGAGCGTGCTGGCCTGCGTGATCCTCGGCTGGCTCGTCGCCTACGATCCCGCCTCGGTGGCCGTCGACCTCGCCGCGGCCCTGACCGCCAGCGGCGCGACGGCGGAAGGGCTGACGCCCGAGCAGGTTTTGCAGTTCGCACGCCTCATCGCCGACCTCGTGCCGATGGTCCAGCCGGCCATGCTGGTGGTGACGCTGGTCGTCGGCCTTTATCTCGGCGCGCTGGCCGCCCGCATCTCGGGCCGCCTGCCGCGCCCGCGCGACGACATCCCGGCCGCCGGGCGCCTGCCGCGCGTCGCCGTCACGCTGTTCGCGCTCGGCCTCGTCGCCGCCCTTCTGCCGGAGCCGGTCGGGCTCGTCGGTGGCGTCGTGGTGGGCGCCTACTTCGCCGCCTTCAGCCTCGTCGGCCTCGCCGCCCTTCACCGGCGCACCCGCGGCCGGGCGGGCCGCGGCCTCCTGCTCTTCGCCGCCTACGCGGCCATCGTCCTCCTCTTGTTCCCGATCCTCGCTTTCACGGTGTTCGGCATCATCGAGACCGGTCGCGCCAATCGGCCGCCGGTCGCGCCGCCCGGCACCTGAGACCCCGCAAGACCTTCCAACACGAACCCAAGGAATCATCCCATGGAAGTCATCCTCCTCGAGCGCGTCGCCAAGCTCGGCCAGATGGGCGAGACCGTCCGCGTGCGCGACGGCTTCGCCCGCAACTACCTCCTGCCGACCGGCCGGGCGCTGCGCGCCAACGACGCCAACCGCGCCCGCTTCGAAGCGCAGAAGGCGCAGATCATCCAGCGCAACGAAGAGCGCAAGGCGGAGGCCTCGTCCGTCGCCGAGACGCTGAACGGCCGCTCCTTCGTGGTCGTGCGCTCGGCCGCCGAGACCGGCCAGCTCTACGGGTCGGTGTCCACCCGCGACCTCGCCGAGATCCTGCGCGAGCAGGGCTTCAAGGTCGGCCGCAGCGAGATCCAGCTGAACCAGCCGATCAAGACCATCGGCATCCACCCGGTGACCATCGCCCTCCATTCCGAGGTCGAGGTCGAGATCTCCGTCAACATCGCACGCTCGCCCGACGAGGCCGAGCGCCAGGCCCGCGGCGAGGATCTCACCTCGGCCGCCGCCATCTACGGCGACGATGAGGACGAGGATCTCGGCGACGAGGCCGAGGCCGAGGGCGACGAGGGCGAGGCCACCGAAGCCGAAGGCGACGAAGCGGCCGCCGGCTGATCATTGCCGCGCTGTTGAAACATCGGGCCCCGGCATCCCCGGGGCCCTTTTCGCATCCGCGAGAAAGGATATCATCGCGGCCGGCCGCCTGTGTCGGTCGAGCCTTGCGCCGGGGCGGGCTCGCGGGCGCGCCCGGAGGCACGATCCGCGATGAACCCGATCCTGTCCCTCTACGTCCGCCATCTCGTGCGCGAGGGCACCCTCGTCGTGACCGATTCGGCCGGCCGCCAGTCGCGCTGGGGCGACGGCAGCGGCAAGCCGGTCCACGTGCGCTTGAAGACCCGCGCCGCGGAGCGCGCCGTCGCGCTCAATCCCGGCCTCGCCTTTCCCGAGCGCTACATGGACGGCGAGATCGACCTGGTGGAAGGCACGATCCACGACCTCCTCGCCCTCGTCTTCCGCAATGCCGGCACCCACGCCACCGACGAGCCCTGGATGCGGGCCGCCGAGAAGCTCGGCGCGCTCCTGAAGCCCCTGCGCCTGCGCAACACGCCCGGGCGCTCGCGCCGCAACGTCGAGCACCACTACGACCTGTCGGGCGCGCTCTACGACCTCTTCCTCGACGCGGACAGGCAATATTCCTGCGCCTATTTCGAATCGCCCGCCGACGACCTGGAGACCGCGCAACTCGCCAAGAAGCGCCACATCGCCGCCAAGCTCCACATCGACCGCCCGAGCCTGTCGGTTCTCGACATCGGCTGCGGCTGGGGAGGCCTCGGCCTTTATCTCGCGCGCCACTGCGCCAGCGAGGTCACCGGAATCACCCTCTCGACCGAGCAGGAGGGCGTCGCCAACCGCCGCGCCGCGGACGAGGGCCTCGCCTCGCGGGCCCGCTTCCGCATCGAGGACTATCGCCACACCGCCGGCCGCTTCGACCGCATCGTGTCCGTCGGCATGTTCGAGCACGTCGGCCCGCGCTTCTACGCCGATTATTTCGGCGCCGCGCGCCGGCTTCTCGCGGACGACGGGGTCATGCTGCTCCACACGATCGGCCGCCTGGAGGGCCCGGCGGAAACCAACGCCTTCATCGCCAAGCATATCTTTCCCGGCGGCACGCTGCCGGCCCTGTCCGAGATCCTGCCCGCGACCGAACGCGCCGGCCTCGTCGTCACCGACGTCGAGGTCCTGCGCCTTCACTACGCCGAAACGCTGAAGGCCTGGCGCCTGCGCTTCGCCGCCCGGCGGGAGGAGGCCAAGGCGCTCTACGACGAGCGCTTCTGCCGGATGTGGGAATTCTACCTGTCGGCTGCCGAGTGCGGCTTTCGCTGGCAGAACCTCGTCGTCTTCCAGATCCAGCTCGCCCGGCGCATCGACGCGCTTCCCGTCACCCGCGACTATATCGCGCAAGCCGAGTCGCGGCTGCGCCTGCTCGACGGCGGCGCGGCGCGCCAGTCCTTCGCGGCCGTGCCGGATGCCCAGCTCGCCGGCTGATCCGGCGCGCCCGTCCGATCCGCCATCCACAGCCCGTCCACACCGATCCCCGCCATTCACAGGGCCGCCGACCGTTGCCTCCGCGTCAGCTTGCGGCGGGTTCGGCCGTGCTAGTATGGACCCTTTCCGACTCGCGCCCCGGCCGGTCGGGTCCGATTTTGACGACATGGCATGAGAAGGAGCGGCACGGTGGCGGAGCCTGCGCGCAAATTTCAGGAGGAAGCCCCGCTCTATCGGGAGGCGCCCGCCAATATCGAGGCCGAGCAGGCGCTGCTCGGCGCCATCCTCGTCAACAACGACGCCTACTACGTCGTCCACGACTTCCTGAAGCCCGACCACTTCTTCGAGCCGCTCCACCGGGAGATCTTCGACAAGACCGGCGAGATGATCCGGATGGGTAAGCTCGCCAACCCCGTGACGATCAAGACCTTCCTGCCCGCGCAGGACCGGGTCGGCGACATCAGCCTCGCCCAGTACCTCGCGCGCCTCGCGGCGGAAGCCACCACCATCATCAATGCCGGCGACTACGGGCGGGCGATCTACGACCTGGCGCTGCGCCGCTCGCTGATCGGCATCGGCGAGGAGATGGTGAACCTCGCCTTCGACGCGCCCCTCGACATGGAGCCCAAGCTCCAGATCGAGGAGGCCGAGAAGCGCCTCTTCTCGCTCGCCGAGACGGGCCGCAACGACGGCGGATTCCAGTCCTTCACCGACGCCGTCACGATCGCGGTGCGCATGGCGACCGCCGCCAAGGATCGCGACGGCGGCTTGTCGGGCGTATCCTCCGGCATCATGGGCCTCGACCGGCGCATGGGCGGCCTCCAGCCCTCGGACCTCATCATCCTCGCGGGGCGCCCGGCCATGGGCAAGACCTCGCTCGTCACCAACATCGCCTTCAACGTCGCCGCGGCCTACGAGCCCGCCGACCAGGCCGACGGCACCTTCCAGGCCAAGAACGGCGGCGTCGTCGCCTTCTTCTCCCTCGAAATGAGCGCCGAGCAGCTCGCCACCCGCATCATGTCCGAGCAGACGGAGATCTCCTCCTCCAAGATCCGCCGCGGCTCGATCAACGACCAGGAGCTCGTGAAGCTCGTCGCCTGCTCGGAAACGATGCAGCGCCTACCGCTCTACATCGACCAGACCGGCGGCATCTCCATCGCCGCCCTCTCCGCCCGAGCCCGGCGCCTCAAGCGCCAGAAGGGCCTCGACGTCATGATCATCGACTACGTCCAGCTGATGCAGGGCTCGTCGAAGACCGCCGGCAACCGCGTCCAGGAGATCACCGAGATCACCACGGGCCTCAAGGCCCTGGCGAAGGAGCTGAACGTCCCCATCATCGCCCTGTCGCAGCTCTCGCGACAGGTCGAGAACCGCGAGGACAAGCGCCCGCAGCTCTCGGACCTTCGCGAATCCGGCTCGATCGAGCAGGACGCCGACGTCGTCCTCTTCGTCTACCGCGAGGAATACTACCTCGCGGCCCGCGAGCCCAAGCCCGGCACCGACGAGCACCTCAAGTGGGAGCAGGCGATGAACGACGCGCGCGGCAAGGCCGAGGTCATCATCGCCAAACAGCGCCACGGCCCCACCGGCTCCGTGCCCCTCGCCTTCCAGGCCGAGTTCACCCGCTTCTCCGACCTCGCGGAAGAAGCCTACCTGCCGGAGCGGTTCGAGTAGACCCCGGCCTTTCCTGCCCACCGCGTATTCGAGCCCAGCCGAATGCAAGCCTCCATTTTCGCCTGGCCCCTCCGCCGGGTCATCCCTCTCCCGTACGAGAGCACGAAGCGCTCCAACGCTCCGAGAAACCGCAGACGACCCCTTTCAGACGAACTTGCCATGCTATCCGTTGCCCGGAAGCCGACTTCAGCTTGCAGATAAGAGGATGACGCCGCCGACGAGGATGGCGCAGCCCGCGAGCCGCCATGGACCAACGGTCTCCCGTAGGATCACCATCCCCATGAGTGCTCCTACCATCATCGACATCTCCCGCATCGGCGCCACGAGGCTGAGCGGGGCGCCCGCCGTCAGCGCGGCGAGGACGAGAATGTAGGAGAGTGGGGACAGGAGCCCGACTCCGATCGCTATCCACCAGAACCCACGCATCCGCTCAAAGGCGCGGTTCGGGTTCGCTAGCATTAGCGGCAGGAGTAGGAAGAAGCGCAGAAGGTTGGAGAACCAGTCGAGCACCACGGGAGCGATCCCGAGCGCCTTGACCGCGTAGGCGTCTACCACCGTGTAGGAGGCGATGAGGCCGCCCGTCGCCGTGCCCCATCGCACCCCGGCCTGACCGCCCGGTCGCCGGAACGCGGTCAGGTCGGCTTGGGTGGCGATGAGCCCGATCCCGATGACGACGAGAGCCAGACCGGCCAGACCCTGACCCGTCGGCGCCTCGCCGAGGATCAGGATGGCCCCGATCGTCGATAGCATCGGTCCAGTGCCACGCGCGACCGGGTAGACGACGGACAGCTCCGCCACCTGGTAGCCGCGCTGAAGGCACAGGCTGTAGGCGAGATGGATGATGCCGCTCAGGAAGACGAAACCGACGCCTTCCGGCGTCCAGGCCAACGTGCCTTCGGCAAGCCGGTACAGGACCCACGGCGCGTAGGCGGCGCAGGCGACGAGGTTATAGGCGAAGACGAAGACCGGGCCAACCGGGGCGGCCCGTTTGGCCAGCAGGTTCCAACTCGCGTGAATGAACGACGCAAGGATAACGAGAAGCAGCGAGGCAAGCGTCATTGAGACCCCTTGGGCGCACGGTGCGCCGGTTGATCTCGACGTCTCCTCCCCTGGGATTTTGCCCCTTGGGTGCAGCCGCGGAACTCCCGCGGTCTCTGCAACGCTCGGTCCAGCAACGGCTGAGCCGTCCGGAACCCTAGTTGCCACTCGGTCGATGCAACGACGTTAGCTCGACGGCGCGACCACGATCAAGTCCGTCCCTTTGGTCCGGATCGACGCCGGAAGCGGCCCGCCGCGTTGCCACCCAGACATGCTACTCGGAATGAGCGTCGATCTTTCGCCACGTGCCGCGACAAAACTTATCCACTCCCCCGACCACCACTCCTATCGTCCGCCTCACCGCCGGCCCGATCGGATGGGCGCGAATGATCACCGGGATCGTTCGAGAGGGTCGGCGGGCGAGGTCCGGCGAGGCACGCTTCTTCCGGAGGAGCGGCGGCCCGGGCGGCGCGACGCGCGAGGAGCGGTGCGGGCCGTAACGGTCCGCGCCGTGGAGTATCCCCGAAGGCAGACCCGGGACCCGGTTGGGACAGACCCGAACTCGGGAGGACGCCGCCAGAGACGGGTGA
>CANJKV010000212.1 GCA_947474855.1 Aurantimonadaceae bacterium
CGCCTGACGACCCCCTTCCACGACAAGCATCCCGACGTCGCCTACGACATCCAGTCGATGACCTCGGCCGACATCGCGCAAGGGGTGGAGGACTTCGAGGTCGACATCGGCCTGACCTATATCGAGGACGAGCGGGTGCGGCGGCTCGACTCGCGCTTCCTCTATGCCGAGCGCTACTGCCTCGTGACCACGGAGGGCAATGCCTTCTCCGAGCGGGCCGAGGTGTCCTGGGCCGAGGTCGCTTCGATCCCGCTCTGCCTCCTGTCGAGCTCCATGCAGAACCGCCGGATCCTCGACCGGCACCTGACCGCCGAGGGGCGGCAGGTGCGCACCATTCTCGAGTCCAATTCCATGGTCGCGCTGATCACCCACGTACGCACCGGCCGCTTCGCCACCATCATGCCGCTGCGAACGGCCGAGATCCTGCGGTTCGGCGCGCCCATCGTCATGGTGCCGATCGGTGGCGGGGTGAGCTATCGCATCGGCCTCGTCACCGCTCGCCGCGCCCCGCGCCCCGCGCTCATCGAAGCCTTCTGGAACGAGGTGGCCGCCATCGGGCTCGCTTGATAGATTTTCTCTATCAAAGGACGCTTCGTTGCGCTTGATCTTCCGCGTGACTGCCGTCTAAGCTTGGAACGGTTCGAAGTTCGGAATGGAGGGCGCTTTGACCGTTTTCAAGGCGTTCGACGCCGAGGACGCCGCCGGGATCATCGCCGA
The DNA here is from genome assembly GCA_947474855.1 of Aurantimonadaceae bacterium. Lineage (GTDB taxonomy): Bacteria > Pseudomonadota > Alphaproteobacteria > Rhizobiales > Rhizobiaceae > Antarcticirhabdus. The sequence continues at coordinate 718 of CANJKV010000212.1, forward strand.
GCTGAAGCAGCTCGAAGGACCGCTTCTGCCGATCCTCAATGCCTTCCAGGCGCGATACGGCTTCGTCGGCGAGGAGGCGGTGCGGCTCGTCTCGGCCGCGCTGAATCTCTCGCGCGCCGAGGTCTACGGCGTCGTTTCCTTCTATCACGACTACCACCAGGCGCCGCGCGGTCGCCATGTCCTCAAGGTCTGTCGGGCCGAGGCCTGCCAGGCGCGCGGCAGCGACGCCGTCGCCGAGGCGGTCGAGAAGGCGCTGGGCGTCACGTTCGGCGAAACGACGCCGGACGGGCAGGTGACGCTGGAAGCGGTCTACTGCCTCGGCCTCTGCGCCAGCGGCCCCTCCGCCATGATCGACCACGGCCGGCTCGTCGCGCGGCTGACGCCGGCGCGGGCCGAGGCGCTGGTCGAGGAGGTGATGCTGTGACGACCCGCATCTTCGTGCCCCTCGACAGCGCGGCGGTCGCCTGCGGCGCCGACGAGATCGCCGACACGCTGATTCGGGAGATCGCCCGCCGCGGCCTCGACGCCGTCGTGGTGCGCAACGGCTCGCGCGGAATGGCCTGGCTGGAGCCGCTGGTCGAGGTCGAGACGATCGACGGCCGCGTCGGCTACGGCCCGGTCGAGCCGGATGAAGCGGCGGCGCTCCTCGATGCCGGGCTTCTCACGGGCGGCAGGCATTCCAAGCGCATCGGCCTCGTCGACGAGCATCCCTTCCTGAAGAACCAGACGCGCCTGACCTTCGCGCGCTGCGGCATCACCGACCCGCTGTCGCTCGACGAGTATCGCGCTCATGGCGGCCTGGAAGGCTTGGCGCGCGCGATCGAGCTTGGGGCGGAGAAGACCGTCGCCGAGGTGCTGGAGTCGGGCCTTCGCGGCCGCGGCGGCGCAGGCTTCCCGACGGGCATCAAGTGGAAGACGGTCGCGGACTTTTCCGCCGACCGCAAATACATCGTCGCCAACGCCGACGAGGGGGATTCCGGCACCTTCGCCGACCGGATGATCATGGAGGGCGACCCCTTCTGCCTCCTCGAAGGCATGGCCATCGCCGGCCTCGGCACGGGCGCGACGAAGGGCTTCGTGTACCTGCGCTCGGAATATCCGGTCGCGATCCGGGTGCTCGGCGAGGCCGTCGAGATCCTGCGGCGGGAGAAGGTGCTGGGTCCCTCCGTTCTCGGCAGCGGGCGCGCCTTCGACGTCGAGGTGCGGGTCGGCGCCGGCGCCTATGTCTGCGGCGAGGAGACCGCGCTCCTCGACAGCCTGGAGGGCAAGCGCGGGCAGGTCCGCTTCAAGCCGCCGCTGCCCGCGCACAAGGGCCTCTTCGGCAAGCCGACCGTCATCAACAACGTCGTGACGCTGGCCTCCGTGCCGGTGATCCTCGCCAAGGGCGGCGCCTTCTACAAGGATTTCGGCATGGGCCGCTCGCGCGGGACCATGCCCCTCCAGATCGCCGGCAACGTGAAGCATGGCGGCCTCTACGAGGCGGCCTTCGGCCTGACGCTCGGCGAGATCGTCGACGGCATCGGCGGGAGCACCGAGACCGGGCGTCCGGTGCGCGCCGTCCAGGTCGGCGGTCCGCTCGGGGCGTACTTCCCGCGCTCGCTCTTCGACACGCCCTTCGACTACGAGGCTTTCGCGGCCAAGGACGGGCTCATCGGCCATGCCGGCATCGTCGTCTTCGACGACAGCGTCGACATGATGAAGCAGGCCCGCTTCGCCTTCGAGTTCTGCGCCGTCGAATCCTGCGGCAAGTGCACCCCCTGTCGCATCGGCGCGGTGCGCGGGCGCGAAACGGTCGAGAAGGTCATGCGCGGCGAGCGCGTCGCCGAGAACCTCGCCCTCGTCGAGGACCTCTGTAATACCATGAAGTTAGGCTCGCTCTGCGCGCTGGGCGGCTTCACGCCTTACCCGGTGATGAGCGCGCTGACGCATTTCCCCGAGGACTTCCACGGCACGCCGATCCGCGAGGCCGCGGAATGAGCGCCGTCTGCCGTCAGGTGAGCTCGCTTCGGGGCCGCATCCATTCCGCTTCCGCGTGGAGGACACGTCCATGAGCCTCGTTCACGAGATCGACTACGGCACGCCGAAGTCCCGCGCCGAGAAGACGGTGACGCTCACCGTCGACGGGTTTTCCGTCACCGTGCCCGAGGGCACCTCCGTCATGCGCGCGGCGACGGAGGCGGGCATCGGGGTGCCGAAGCTCTGCGCCACCGACATGATGGACGCCTACGGCTCGTGCCGGCTCTGCGTCGTGGAAGTCGAGGGCATGCGCGGCACGCCGGCCTCCTGCACGACGCCGGTGGTGGAGGGCATGAAGGTCCGCACCCAGACGGAGCGCCTGAAGGCGATCCGCAAGGGCGTCATGGAGCTCTACATCTCCGACCACCCGCTGGACTGCCTGACCTGCGCGGCCAATGGCGACTGCGAGTTGCAGACCCAGGCCGGGGCGGTCGGCCTTCGCGAGGTGCGCTACGGATACGAGGGCGAGAACCACCTCGGCAAGGCGAAGGACCAGTCGAACCCCTACTTCCAGTTCGACCCGTCGAAGTGCATCGTCTGCTCGCGCTGCGTGCGTGCCTGCGGCGAGGTGCAGGGCACCTTCGCGCTGACGGTGGACGGGCGCGGCTTCGACTCGCTGATCTCGGCCGGGACCAGCTACGATAATTTCCTCTCCTCCGAATGCGTGTCCTGCGGCGCCTGCGTGCAGGCCTGCCCGACCGCGACGCTCCAGGAGAAGTCGGTCGTCCAGATCGGCACGCCGGACCGCTCGGTGGTGACGACCTGCGCCTATTGCGGCGTCGGCTGCTCGTTCAAGGCGGAGATGCGCGGCGACGAGCTGGTGCGCATGGTGCCCTACAAGGACGGCAAGGCGAACCGCGGCCATTCCTGCGTGAAGGGCCGCTTCGCCTTCGGCTACGCCACCCACAAGGACCGCATCCTCAACCCCATGATCCGCGACCACTACTCCCAGCCCTGGCAGGAAGTGTCGTGGGAGGAGGCCTTTGCCTTCTCGGCCGCCAAGATCAAGGATATCCAGGCGAAGTACGGCCGCGGCTCGGTCGGCGCGATCTCGTCCTCGCGCTGCACCAACGAGGAGGTCTACCTCGTCCAGAAGCTGGTCCGCGCCGGCTTCGGCAACAACAACATCGACACCTGCGCCCGCGTCTGCCACTCGCCGACGGGCTACGGCCTGAAGACCACCTTCGGCACCTCGGCCGGCACGCAGGACTTCGATTCCGTCGAATACACCGACGTCGCCCTCGTCATCGGCGCCAACCCGACCGACGGCCACCCCGTCTTCGCCTCGCGGCTGAAGAAGCGCCTGCGCGAGGGCGCCAAGCTCATCGTGATCGACCCGCGCCGCATCGACCTCGTGCGCACGCCCCACGTCGAGGCCGAGCACCACCTCGCGCTCAAGCCCGGCACCAACGTCGCGATGGTGACCGCGCTCGCCCACGTCATCGTCACCGAAGGCCTCGTCAACGAGAGCTTCGTGCGCGAGCGCTGCGATTGGGACGACTTCCAGGAATGGGCCGCCTTCGTCGCCGAGGAGCGCCATTCGCCCGAAGCCGTGGAGCGCGTCACCGGCGTGCCGGCCGAGGACGTCCGCAAGGCCGCGCGTCTCTACGCAACGGGGGGCAACGGCGCGATCTATTACGGCCTCGGCGTCACCGAGCACAGCCAGGGCTCGACCACGGTCATGGCCATCGCCAACCTCGCCATGGTCACCGGCAACATCGGCCGCGTCGGCGTCGGCGTGAACCCCTTGCGCGGGCAGAACAACGTGCAAGGGTCCTGCGACATGGGCTCGTTCCCGCACGAGCTGCCGGGCTACCGTCACATCTCCACCGACGAGGTCCGCTCGATCTACGAGGACCTTTGGGGCGTCGTGATCGACAAGGAGCCGGGCCTGCGCATCCCGAACATGTTCGACGCCGCCGTCGAGGGCACCTTCAAGGGCCTCTACGTCCAGGGCGAGGACATCCTCCAGTCGGACCCGGACACCAAGCACGTCTCCGCCGGGCTCGCCGCGCTCGAACTCCTCATCGTCCACGACCTGTTCCTGAACGAGACGGCGAACTACGCCAACGTCTTCCTTCCCGGCTCCTCCTTCCTTGAGAAGGACGGCACCTTCACCAATGCCGAGCGGCGCATCAACCGCGTGCGCAAGGTCATGGCCCCGCGCAACGGCCTCGCCGACTGGGAGGTGACGCAGCGCCTCGCCCAGGCCATGGGCATGGACATGAACTACGGCCACCCTGCCGAGATCATGGCCGAGATCGCCGCGACGACGCCCTCTTTCGCCAACGTCACCTACGACCTCCTGGAGCGCATGGGTTCGGTGCAGTGGCCCTGCAACGAGACCTTCCCGGAAGGCGCGCCGATCATGCACGTCGACGAGTTCATGCGCGGCAAGGGCAAGTTCGTCATCACGGAATACGTGCCGACCGACGAGCGCACCGGCCCGCGCTTCCCGCTGCTGCTCACCACCGGCCGCATCCTGTCGCAGTACAATGTCGGTGCGCAGACCAGGCGCACGCAGAACGTCCTCTGGCACGACGAGGACGTCCTCGAGATCCACCCGCACGACGCCGAGCAGCGCGGCATCCGCGAGCAGGACTGGGTGCGCCTCGACAGCCGCTCGGGCTCGACCTCGCTGCGGGCGAGGATCACTACCCGCGTTGCCCCGGGCGTCGTTTACACGACCTTCCACCACCCGGCGACGCAGGCCAACGTCATCACCACGGACTTCTCCGACTGGGCGACGAACTGCCCGGAATACAAGGTGACCGCCGTCCAGATTTCGCCCTCCAACGGCCCGACCGACTGGCAGGAGGATTATCGCGAGCTGACGGAGGAGAGCCGCCGCATCGCGATCGCCGAGGCTGCGGAGTGAGGGGCCTGTCGACGGCACGGATGGTCGCGTGAGCGGCGGGCCGCCTCCCGCCCGCGCCGTCCGCTCCATCGCCTTCCGCGCCGGCGGCTTCGCCTTCGGCGAGCGCTCCGTGCCGGACGAGGTTGCCATCGCCGTCTCCGTCAACGGCACGACGCATGCCGTGATGATGGCGACGCCGCGAGACGTCGAGGAGCTGGGCCTCGGCCTCGCCTTGGCCGAGCGGATCGTCGAGCATCCGCATGAGATCGAGCGGATGGAGGTCGCCGAAACGGAGGCCGGCATCGACTGCCGGCTCTGGCTGAACGAGGCGCGCTCGGGCATCTACACCGCGCGGCGGCGCATGATGACCGGGCCGGTCGGTTGCGGTCTCTGCGGCGTCGAGAGCCTGGAGCTCGCCGCGCCGCCTTTGCCCTCGGTTGCCGGCGTCGGGCTGGTCCTCGGGCCGGCGGAGATCGCGGCGGCCTTCGAGGCGATGTACCGGGAGCAGGCGCTGAGCCGGCTGACGCGCGCGGTCCACGCCGCCGGCTTCTTCTCGCCCGAACGCGGCCTCGTCGTCGTTCGCGAGGACGTCGGGCGGCACAACGCGCTGGACAAGGTGGTCGGCTTCCTCGCCCGCGAGCGGATCGAGCCGGCCTCGGGGCTCGTGCTCGTCACCTCGCGCGTTTCCGTGGAGCTGATCCAGAAGACGGCGGTGATGGGGGCGGGGATGCTCGCCGCCGTCTCCGCTCCCACCGCCCTCGGCGTCGAGACGGCCGAAGCGGTCGGGCTGACGCTCGTCGCGGTGGTCCGCGGCGAGGAATTCGAGATCCTCACCCATCCGCACCGCGTCGCCGGGGCGGTCGAAGCCGGCAGGGAGCGGCCCGATGGAGTCCGATAAGCTCGTGCGCATGGCGAACCAGATCGCCACCTTCTTCCAGTCCGCGCCGATGGGCGCGCGCTCGCCCAACGTCGCCGAGCACATCAACATGTACTGGGAGCCGCGCATGCGCCGGCAGCTCTTCGAGCGCGTCGAGGCGGGCAAGGCCGAGGACCTCCACCCGCTGGTGCTGGAGGCGCTGCCGGAAATCCGCCGGCCGGAAGCCCCGCTGGAAGCGCGCACCACCACCGCAACCGAAGGCTGAGGCTCGGGGCGGCGGATGCCGCTCGCGCCAACCCGGCATTAACCCTGGTCCGTCTACATAGACCCCGTCGTTCACCATGATCAGGACGGGTCAACCATGCGGCGCCAGCACCTTGCGGGCTTCGGGCTCCTTCTTTGCGCCTCCGCGCTCGCCGGCTGCGCGGGCATGCCGAACCGGCAGGCCGCGTCCGTCGACCTCGCACAGGCGCCTAGTCTCGCCGCAGCCGACGCGCCGAGCCTCGCTTTCGCGGCGGAAGACGGCGCGGCGAAGACGCAGGCCGGCTTTCCGCTCGCCCGCTCCTTCGCTCCGCTCGCCGGCACCTCGCCGCTGAACGGGCGCACGATCCACGTCGGCGCGCTGGCCGACCTCGAGCTCCAACCCAAGGAGGTGGTGCTCACCTTCGACGACGGCCCGATGCCGGGCAAGACGCGCAAGATCCTCGACACGCTCGACCGCTACGGCGTCGGCGCGACCTTTCTGATGGTCGGGCAGATGGCCGACGCCTATCCCGACATCGCCCAGGACGTCGCCCGCCGCGGCCATGCAATCGGCTCCCACACCGAGCGCCACAAGAACCTGCGCACGCTCTCGACTGATGCCGCCATGGCGGAGATCCACGAGGGGGAGCGCAGCGTCGATGCCGCGCTCGCGCCCGCGGGCCTGGAAGCCGCGCCCTTCTTCCGCTTCCCCTATCTCGCGGACACCGCGACGCTGCGCTCGCGCCTCGCGGGCGAACACACCGTGCCGATCGACGTCGACATCGACTCCAAGGACTACTTCCGCTCCACCCCGGACACCGTGCGCGCCCGGACGCTGGCCGCGGTGGAGAAGCAGGGCAGGGGCATCATCCTGTTCCACGACATCCACGGCCGCACGGCGGCGATGCTGCCGGGCCTCCTCGCCGACCTCCAGGAGCGCGGCTACAAGGTGGTGCGCCTCGCTCCCGTGCCGGCGGACGGCGTTCTCCTGGCATCCGCGCCCTCGATGCAGGTGCAGCGGTAGACCCGCGGCCCCCGCTCGGATAGAGGCTCGGTCCATGACCCAGCCTCTTCCGACCCGCGGCTTCGCAGCCTTCCTGTTCGACATGGATGGGACGATCCTGACCTCGATCGCCGCCACGGAGCGCTGCTGGGGCGCCTGGGCGCGCCGCCACGGCCTCGACGTCGAGGCCTTCCTGCCGACGATCCACGGGCAGCGGGCGATCGACACGATCTCCCGTCTGAACCTGCCCGGCGTCGACCCCGTCGCGGAGGCGCACGAACTCCTCCAGGCGGAGATGGAGGACATGGGCGGCATCGAGCCGATCTCCGGCGCTCCCGCCTTCCTCGCCGCGCTGCCGCCCGAGCGCTGGGCGATCGTCACCTCCGCCCCTCGCGACTTGGCGCTCCGCCGCCTCGCCGCCGCCGGCCTGCCGCCCTCCGCGACCATGATCACGGCCGAGGACGTGACGCGTGGCAAGCCCGCACCCGACTGCTTCCTCCTCGGCGCCGAGCGCCTCGGCGTCGACATCCGCGACTGCGCCGTCTTCGAGGACGCGCCCGCGGGCATCAAGGCGGCCGAGGCGTCGGGCGCGTCGGTGGTGGTGATCACGGCGCTCCACACGCATCCCGTGGATGTGCCGCACGCCACGGTGAAGGGCTATGACGGGCTGACGTCGGAAACGGACGGCCACGTGCTGCGGCTGGTGGGCAGGGTCTGAGGGCGAAGCTGCTCCCTTCTCCCGCTGCGGGAGAAGGTGCCGGCAGGCGGATGAGGGTGGCGCCGCAGGCGAGGGACGCTTCGCGACGTTTTCAGTCGGCAGCTATCGCGGCCGACACCCTCACCCGGCGCTTCGCGCCACCCTCTCCCGCAGGCGGGCGAGGGGAGGCGCCTCGTTCGGCGACGATGGTGCCTGTGACGTGCGAGGGCCTTACATCACCCCTGCCGGCACGTGCGCCGGCGCCGGGTCGTCCTCGATCACCTGCGGCGCTTCGCGCGTCGGCTGGCGCGTGAAGCCCTTGAGCCCGGCGTGGTACTCGCGGTCGCGCTCGATCTCGATCGGCGAGGTGGCGTAGGCGGTCACGAGTTCGGCGAGCGAGCGCAGCGCGTGGACATGGATGCGCTCGTAGCCGTGGGATGCGTCGACGCCGAAGCAGATCAGCGCGGTGCGCACGTCGTGGCCGGCCTCCACGGCGGAGGCTGAGTCCGAGCGGTAGTAGCGGAAGACGTCCTTCTGGAAGCGGATGTCCTCCTCGCGGCAGAGGCGCACGAGCTTCTGCGTCAGGTGGAAGTCGAAGGGGCCGGTCTGGTCGGCCATGGCGATCGTCACGCCGAACTCGGACGAGTTCTGGCCCGGCGCCGTGGTGCCGTTGTCGATCGCCACCATCGAGGCGACGTCCGACGTCAGGATCGAGGCCGCGCCGACGCCGACCTCTTCGGCGATGGTGAAGAGGAAGTGGATGTCGACCTCGGTCTCGGCCTTCTCGCGGGCGAGCGCCTCGGCCGCGGCGAGCATGACGGCGACGCCCGCCTTGTCGTCCAGGTGGCGCGAGACGATGTAGCCGTTCTCCAGGAATTC
>CANJKV010000213.1 GCA_947474855.1 Aurantimonadaceae bacterium
CAGGACGAGGAAGCCGTCGAGCGCCGCCCGGTAGTCCGGCCGCGCGGCAGCCACGTTGGCGCAATGGGCGTTGAGAAAGGCGATGCGCAGGAAGCGCCGCTCGCGCAAGGCCGATCCGACGCAGGCGAGCGCCTCGTCGAGCGACAGGTCGGCGACCGCCACCGCGCCGATGGTGCGGATGGCCGGCGGCGGCGCCGCGCGGCGCAGCGCGCCCGGCGCGGCGGAGGGGGAGGAGGCCGCGGTCGCCACGGGGGCGCCGGCGGCCTGGCTGAAGACGTGGGGCCTCATCGGACGGGCTCCGGATCGAGCGACATGCAAACCGGGGGCCGGGCGCGGGCGGGCGCGCCGGAGGCGGCGGGCGCGAACGCGCCGAGCGCCTGCGCCAGAGCGGCGGCGAGGCCGGCGCGCTGGCCGGCGGCGAAGCGGCTGCCGTTGGCGCGCAAGCGCTCGCCACGGCGTTCGGCCTCGACCAGCGCGACCAGCGCCTGGGCGAAGGCCGCGGGATCGGAGCGGACGGCGAGGTTGTTCGGCGGCTCGCAGACCCCGCGCAGCGCTTCGGGCGTCGCGACCGCCGGCATTCCCTCCTCCAGCGCCTCGATCGTCTTCAGCTGGATGCCCGTGCCGCCCTTGGTGGCGAGGGCGAGGACGCGGGACGCGCGCACGAAGGCGGCGGCGTCGGGCACGCGGCCGACAAAGGCGACGTTGGCCGGCGCCGACGGCGGCGAACCGTCGAAGCGGCCGGCGACGGCGACGCGGATGTCGGCCGGCAGGCGCGGGGCGACCTCGGCCGCGAACCAGTCGAGCCCGACGCGGTTGGGCGCCCAGCTCCAGGTGCCGATCAGGCCGACGTCGTGGGTTCGCCGGCCGTCGTCGGCGCGGGGGGGCCGGCCGAGCGTCAGCGGCAGGACGAGGCCCTTGGCCGAGGACACGCCGAGCCCCGTCCGGTCGGCGTCGGTCAAGCAGGCGACGCGGCGCGCGCGGGCGCAGAGATCGGCCTCGATCCGGGCGAGCAGCCGCGACTCTCGGGCGAACAGGAAGCGGCTCGCCGCGCCGTCCGCGTTCGCCGCGTTCTGCGCCGCCGAGGCGTGCTCGACATTGTGCGCCACGTAGAGGAACGGCAGCAAACGGGTCAGGGCGGGATAGGCCGCGGGCATCTGGACCGAGTTGAGGACGATGCCGTCGAAGGGACCGGCTTTCGCGATCCGGGCAAGAAGCGCCGCTTCGCCCAGGCCCGACAGCTTGGCGGCGGCGACGGGAAGGCCGAGGCCGAGGGCCCGCGCCACCCAGGCAGCCTTGGTCAGCCTCCCGGCGCCGGAATTCTCGATTCTGAGGGGGCCGAGATCGACGACGCGAACGCCTCCCTCGCCCGTCGGCGGGGCGGAGCCGGGGCGGCGGAAGCCGAGAAGCGTCAGCCGCGCGCCGGCTCGCTCGAGGCCGTCGACGATCGCGCGGGTGGCGATGTCGAAACCGGTGGCGGGCGCCGCCTCGGGCAGAAGGGAACCGACGAACAGGAGATGCATGGGCGACCCTCGGGGTCCCGCGGATTTCGGACCGATGGAAGGCAGGATGACAGACACGGGTTGGGATCCCGCTAAGCCGATCCGAACAATTCGAGCCTGCGCGCAGAGGGTTTCGTTCAACTTTTCGCGCCATTGTGGGGCCTACGAATGCTCATGGGGATCGGCATGGACGCGACGCCGCAGGCCATCACGCTCGCCCTGACCTCGCCCGGCCTCGACCCGCACGCCGTTCGCGCCGTCGTCTGCGTGCCGACCTTCCGCCGGCCGGACCACCTCCTGAAGACGCTGCGCTCGCTCGCCGAACAAACGGGCGCCCCGCCCTTCGCCGTGGTGCTCGTCGAGAACGACGACGAGCGGCGCGAAGGGCTCGAAGCCGCGCGCCCGCTGTTCGAATCGGGCATGCTCGCCGGCCACGCGATCGTCGCCCACGAGCGGGGCAACTGCTCCGCCTACAATGCGGGCTGGAACACCGCGCTTTCGCGCTTCCCCGCCATGGCCTTCCTTCTCGTCGTCGACGACGACGAGGTGGCGCCGCCCGACTGGATCGCCCGCCTCGCCGCGACCGCCGAGGCAACGGGTGCGGACATCGTCGGCGGCCCGCAGCGCGCCGTGTTCGAGCCGGGCGCGCGCGCCGGCGCGGCGCGGCGCCACCCGGTCTTCACGCCGCACTTCAGCGCGACGGGGCCGGTGCCGATCCTTTACTCCTCGGGCAACGTCCTCCTGCGCCGTCGCGTCCTGGAGGCGATGGGTGCGCCCTTTCTCGACACCCGCTTCAACTTCATCGGCGGCGGCGACAGCGACTTCTACGCCCGCTGCCGCGACAAGGGGTTGCGCTTCGCCTGGTGCGCCGAGGCGGCGGTCCAGGAAACCACGCCGGCGCGGCGCACGGAGTTCTCCTGGCTGAACGCGCGCTCGCTGCGCAACGGGGCGATCTCATCGATGATCGAGCACCGGCGCGACGCGAGCCCCGCCGGCCGGCTTCGAACCCTCGCCAAGAGCGCCGCCCTGCTTCTCGCCGCCCCGGTTCGTGGCACGCTGCTCGGCTGGCGCACCCGCTCGGCGCTGATCGGGCTCTACCCCCTGCAGGTCGCGGTCGGGCGCTTCCTCGCCGAGTTCGGGCGGATCAATGAGCAGTATCGCCGTCCCGAGCAGAACTGAGGCGCCGCGGCCCGCTGCCGCCGCGGGCGGCAGCGCCGACCGGCGCCCCGACCTCGGCGCGTCGCGCGAGCGCCTCCTGCGGCTGGTCGCGGGCGCGGGGCTCCTGACCGCGCTCCTCGTCACCTTCACGCCCTTCGAGGCGACCTCGGCGGCCGGCGTCGAGGCGACGGGCAACCTCGTCAACCAGCTCGGCTATTCCGGGCTCGCCGCCGTCGCGCTCGTCGGCCACCTGACGGTGACGCCGCGCCGGGCGGCGCTGTCGCTGCTCTCGCCAGCCTGGCTCGCCATGGCCGGCTGGCTGGCGATCGCCGCGCTCCACGCCATCGATCCCGCGGCGTCCATCCGCGCGGCCTTCTTCACCATCGCGGCCATGCTCGCCGTCACCGGCGCGCTCTGCCTGCCGGCGAGCGAGCGCGACTTCCGCCTCGGCCTCGGCGTCGCGGCGTTCGTCGTGGTCGCCCTGTCCTATGGCGGCCTCGTCGTCATGCCCACGGCCGCCATCCACCAGGCCGTCGGCGCCGAAGCGCACCAGGCCGGCCTTTGGCGCGGCATCTACAGCCACAAGAACGTCGCGGGTGCCGTATTCGGCGCGCTTTTCTTCGTCGGCCTCTACCTCATGCGCTGCCGCAGTCGGCTCACCGGCTTCGTGATCGCCGGGGCGTGCGCGCTCTTCGTCCTGAAGACCGGCTCCAAGACCGCGCTCGGCCTCCTGCCGGTGGTCGCCGTCCTCGTCGTGGTGCCGGGCCTCATGGGGCTTCGGGCGATCGCCGTCGCGATCATCGTCGCCATGCTCGCCCTCACCGCGCTCGCCACCCTCGGCTCGGTCATGGTGCCGGCGCTGCGCGATCTCCTCCACGCGGTCGCGCCGGGCACGACCTTCACCGGCCGCACGGAGATCTGGGACTTTGGCCTGCGCGCCCTCGAGGGCCGGGGCTGGACCGGCTTCGGGCTCGAATCCTTCTGGCGCACGCCCGTGGTGCTGAGCGGCGAGTCCTACATGGACTATGCCTGGGACCCGCGCGGCGCGACGAACGCGCATAACGGCTTCCTCGACGTCGCCATCGCGCTCGGCTGGCCGGGCCTCGCGGTCGCCACCCTGACGCTCGTCGCGCTGCCGCTGCGCGATTACCTCCGTTCCGGCACCAACCTGCAGAGCCGGCGCCTCGCCGACATGTTCCTGATGGTCCTGTGCTATCTCCTTCTCAACTCCTTCCTGGAAAGCTTCCTGTTCGCGCGCGCCAACCCCGTCTGGATCATGCTCTTCCTTTCGGTCGCGGGGCTTCGGATGCTGGCGCGCCACAGGCCGGCAGCCGGCGCCTGATCGGCGGTGGCAAACGGGCCGCGAGCCTCTAAGTGTCGCCTCGACGGTACTTCGACGGAGCGACGCGCCTCATCATGCCCGCCTTGCGCCTCATGGCGATCGACGCCGACGACCTGCGCATCCTGTCGGCCTACTGCCAGGACGCGGTGACGCGGGTGGAGGAACTGCAGTTCCTCGCCACCGAGAAGCGCTTCATCCTGCCGATGAACCGCTTCGTCTGGGAACAGGCCGTCGAGCCGCCGCGGCAAGGCTTCTTTCGCCGGGCCGTGCCGCCTACCTTCGAGCGCCGCCGCGCGGTTCTCCACTTCGACCAGGTGCTCGGCGCCAAGCGCCTCGGCCCCGCCTTTTCCGATCCGCAGGCCGTGCTCTCGCTCCTCGACATCCGGTTCCTGCCGGGCGATGCGCCCTCGGGCACCGTCGAGCTTGTCTTCGCCGCGGGGTCCGCGATAAGGCTCGACGTCGAGGTGATCGAGGCGCAACTGACGGATGTCGGGGGCGCCTGGGCCACCGCGGCGCGGCCGGACCACGATCGGCCGGATTGAAGCGTTCGCCGCGACGGTGGCGCGTCGCCTCGTCGTGAACGAAAGGAAAGCGCTCGTGCCCCAATGGCTGCGGTCCGGGGAGGCCGGTTTCGCTGACGCCTTCCAGGCGCTGCTCGATGCCAAGCGCGAGGCGTCGGTGGACGTCGACGCGGCGGTGCGGGCCATCATCGAGCGCGTCCGCCGCGAGGGCGACGCCGCCCTGATCGAGCTGACAGCCCGCTTCGACGCGCTGGAGCTGACGCCGGACACGCTGCGCATTCCCGAAGGCGAGATCGAGGCGGCCTTCGAGGCGACCCCGCGCGACACGCTGGAGGCCCTGCAGCTCGCCCACGACCGTATCGCCAGCCACCACGCGCGCCAGCGCCCCGCCGACGACCGCTACACCGACGCGCTCGGCGTCGAGCTCGGCAGCCGCTGGACGGCGGTGGAGTCGGTCGGCCTCTACGTGCCCGGCGGCACGGCGAGCTATCCCTCCTCGGTCCTGATGAACGCCGTGCCCGCCCGCGTCGCGGGCGTCACCCGCATCGCCATGGCGGTTCCGGCCATGCGCGGCCGGCTGAACCCGCTGGTGCTCGCCGCGGCCCGGATTGCGGGCGTGTCCGAGATCTACCGCATCGGCGGCGCGCAGGCCGTCGCGGCGCTGGCCTACGGCACGCGGACGATCGCGCCCGTCGCCAAGATCACGGGCCCGGGCAACGCCTATGTCGCCGCCGCCAAGCGGCAGGTCTTCGGCAAGGTCGGCATCGACATGGTGGCCGGCCCCTCCGAGATCCTCGTGATCGCCGACGCAAACAACGATCCCGACTGGCTCGCCGCCGACCTCCTGTCCCAGGCCGAACACGACGAGGCCGCGCAGTCGATCCTCCTCACCGACGACGAGGCCTTCGGCAATCAAGTCGCGCAGGCCGTCGGGCGCCAGCTGGAGCTCCTGCCCCGGCGCGACACGGCGAGCGCCTCCTGGCGCGACTTCGGCGCGGTGGTCGTGGTGGACGACCTCATCGCCGAGGCGCCGGCCCTGTCGAACCGCATCGCGCCCGAGCACCTGGAGCTCGCCGTCGAGGACCCGGAGGCCTTTCTGCCGCGCCTCGCCAATGCCGGTGCGATCTTTCTCGGCCGCTGGACGCCGGAAGTCATCGGCGACTACGTCGGCGGCTCCAACCACGTCTTGCCCACCGCGCGTTCGGCGCGCTTCTCTTCCGGCCTTTCGGTGCTCGACTTCATGAAGCGGACCTCGATCCTGAAGCTCGGCCCCGAGCAGCTGCGCGCCCTCGCTCCGGCGGCGGTCGCGCTCGCCCGCGCCGAAGGGCTCGACGCCCATGCCCGTTCGGCGGCCATCCGCCTGAACCTCGCCTGAGGCCGGAACCGCGATGGCCGACGGCTCCTCTCCCCCCAAGTCGAAGCTGATCGACGTCGAGCTCGACGAGACCATCGGGCGCGCCACGCCCGACGTCGAGCACGAGCGGGCGGTGGCGATCTTCGACCTCATCGAGGACAACAGCTTCCAGCCGGCCGGATTGGAGCCGCAGCTCCTGAAGCTCAAGCTGTCGATCGCCGACAAGCGGCTCGTCTTCGACATCCGCGACGAGGCGGGCGAGACGCTCGTCCTCCACATCCTGTCGCTCACCCCCTTCCGGCGGGTGATCAAGGACTACTTCCTGATCTGCGACAGCTATTACGAGGCGATCCGCTCGGCGACGCCGACCCAGATCGAGGCGATCGACATGGGCCGGCGCGGCATCCACAATGACGGCTCGCAGACGCTGATGGAGCGCCTCGCCGGGAAGATCGAGGTGGACATGGACACGGCACGCCGCCTCTTCACCCTGATCTGCGCCCTGCACTGGCGGAGCTGAGCCGCTTGGCGCGCCTGGGCTCGAGACGCGCGTCCGGCGCATGAGCGGCTCGGTGGAACGCCCGGCCGCGCGAACCGGCCTCAGCTCGGTCCTCTTCGTCTGCGGCATGAACGCCATCCGCTCGCCCATGGCCGAGGCGATCGCCCGCTCGCTGCTGCCGCCGGGCGTCTACGTCACCTCGGCGGGCGTGCGGCTCGGCGAGCGCGACCCCTTCGTCGACGCCGTTCTGGCGGAACAAGGGCTCGACCTCGGCCACAAGCGTCCGCAGCGCCTCGACGACCTCGAGGACAGCTACTTCGACCTCATCGTCACCATGGCGCCCGAGGCCCACCACGCCGTTCTCGACGCGACGGGGACGGAATCGGTCGAGGTCGAGTTCTGGCCGATGCCGGACCCGTCGGTCGCCACCGGCTCACGCGACCAGATCATGGGCAGCTACCGCGAGGTCCGCGACCGCATCGCCGCCCGCATCCGCGAGCGCCTGCTCGCGTCCTGACGGCGCGCTTCGGCACAGGCAAGCGCGCCCCCCCCCCGCGCCCGCGAAGGGGCGCCTCAGTGCCCGCCCCCTCCCCCGCCGGCGCGGGCGGGCTTGGCAACGAAGACGGACAGGAGAACCAGGGCGGCGAAGAGCGCGGTGAGTGCCAGGAAGACGTCCGAGAAGGCCATGACCATGGCCTCGCGCTTGACGATGCCGGCCATGCGCGAGATCGCGACCGCCTGACCGTCGAGCCCGGCCGCGTCGAAATTGGCGGCCATCGAGGCGATGCGCTCCTCGGCTTCGGCGCTGCCCCAGCGCACGCTCTCGGCGAGGCGTTCGTAATGGAGCGCGTCGCGGTCGTTGAGAAGCGTGTTGATGACGGCGAGGCCCACCGCGCCGCCGAGATTGCGCGTGAGGTTGTAGAGCCCCGAGGCCCCCTTCATCTGCGCGGGCGAGAGCGTGCCGAGGGCGACGTTGTTGATCGGGATCATCGCCATCATCAGCCCGATGCCGCGCAGGATCTGCGGGATGAACAGCTCCCAGAAGTCCCAGTCGTGGGTGATGCCGCTCATCAGCCAGGTGCCCGAGCCGAAGGCGAGGAAGCCGACCGCCATCATCACGCGCAAGTCCATGCGCGCCGACAGGAAGCCCGAGACCGGCGCCATCACGAACATGGTGAGGCCCGACACGAACATGGTCTGCCCGATCATCAGCGAGTCGTAGCCGCGGATGCGCCCGAGATAGACGGGATAGAGATAGGTCAGGCCGTAGAGGCCGATGCCCATCACGAAGGAGAAGAGCGAGCCGAAGGCGAAGTTGCGGTTCCGGAAGGCGGAAAGGTCGACGATCGGCTCGGCCGCACGCAAGGCGCGCCAGAAGAACAGGATCCCGCCGAAGGCGCAGACCACCGCCAGGACGAGGATCGCCTCGTCCTCGAACCAGTCGTTGAGCGGGCCTTCCTCCAGGACGTATTCCAGCGCGCCGAGAAAGGCGGCGAGGCCGAGGAGCCCCCACCAGTCGAACTTGGAGAAGAGCTTGAGGTTCGGCTTGTCGAAGTCGACGAGGTTCCACACCGCGATCGCGACGAGGATGCCGGGGGGCACGTTGACCAGGAACAGCCAGTGCCAGGAAAAGGCGTGGCTGAGATAGCCGCCGATCGTCGGGCCGATGGTGGGGGCGAGCGTCGCGACGAGGCCGATCATCGGCGAAACGACCGCGCGCTTGGACGGCGGAAAGATCGTGAAGGCCGCGGCGAAGACGCTCGGAATCATGCCGCCGCCGATGAAGCCCTGGATCGCGCGGTAGACGATCATCTGGTCGATGTTCGTGGCCGTCGCGCAGAGCGCCGAGGCCGCGGTGAAGCCGGCCGCCGCGATGGTGAACAGGACCCGCGTCGACAGCATCCGACCGAGGAAGCCGGAGAGCGGGATCATGATGACCTCGGCGATGAGGTAGGCCGTCTGGACCCAGGCGATCTCGTCGGAGGACGCCGACAAGCCCGCCTGGATCTCGGCGAGCGAGGCCGACACGATCTGGATGTCCAGGATCGCCATGAACATGCCGAAGACCATCGCCAGGAAGGCGATCATCCGGCGCGGCGAGATCGTGTCGCTCGGGCCGGCGGCGGACGCCGACGGGGACGCGGGAGCGGAAGCGGGGGCGGCTGCGGCGGCGGCGCCCTGGCGGGACGTCGGAGCCGCGCCGGCGGACACGGCGGCGGCGGCGGACATGAGCGGTCTCGAAATCGTCGGGCGAAAAGGGACGCCGCGCCTCAGCGCGCGGCGACAGGGATGCCGGCCGGCTCGGACGGGGACGCGGCGGGCGGCGTTTCAAGCTGGGGCTGCGCCTCGCCGGGCAGCGGGGCGGTCCGGGTATCGACCGCGACCGTCGCGGAGAGACCCGGCCGCAGGAGCTGCGCCATCTCGGGCCCGTGGTCGACGGCGATGCGCACCGGCACGCGCTGGACGACCTTGGTGAAGTTGCCCGTCGCATTGTCGGGCGGCAGCAGCGAGAAGACCGAGCCGGAGGCCGGCGACAGGCTGACGACCTTGCCCGTCAACTCGCGGCCGGGCAGCGCGTCGATCTCGATGCGCACCTCTTCGCCGGCGACGATGTGCTGGAGCTGGGTTTCCTTGAAGTTGGCGTCGATGAAGACGCCGCTTGCCGGCACGATGGCGGCCAGGCGCTTGCCGGCCGACACGAAGTCCCCCGGCTGGACGGCGAGGTTGCCGACGATGCCGTCATAGGGAGCGGTGAGGACCGCGAAGCCGAGATCGCGCGTCGCCTTGTCGCGGGCGAGCTCCAGCTCGCCGAGAACGTTTCGCGCCTCGCCGACCTGCGCGTCGAGGACGCCGACGTTCGCTTTCGCGGACGCGATCGCC
>CANJKV010000214.1 GCA_947474855.1 Aurantimonadaceae bacterium
GCCACAGCGCCGCCCGGCTCCACCACCACCTTCAGCTCCAGGAAGGCGGCGCGCATCGCCTCCGCGACCTCCGCGTCGCTGACGAGCGCGACGCCCGACAGGAGACGGCGATTGACCGCGAAGGTCAGCTCGCCCAGGCGCCCGAGCAGCGCGTCGCAGAAGGACGTTCCGCCCGGCACGATGTCGAGCCGCTCGCCCGCCCGCAACGAGCGCGCCGTGTCGTCGAAAGCCTCCGGCTCGGCGGCGTAGAGGAGCGCCTCGGGAAACGCGTCGGAAACGGCCGTCGCCGAGCCGGCGGTGAGCCCACCCCCGCCGCAGCACACGACGAAGGTGTCGACCGGGAGCCCGAGCGCGCGCGCCTGATCGGCCGCTTCCAGGCCGACCGTGCCCTGGCCGGCGATGATGCGGGGATGGTCGAAGGGCGGGATCAGCACCGTGCCGCGCTCCTGCACGATCGTCCGCGCGATCGCCTCGCGGTCCTCGCGCCAGCGGTCGTAGAGAACGACCTCGGCGCCGAAGGCGCGGGTGCGGGCGATCTTCAGCGCGGGCGCATCGGCCGGCATGACCACGATGGCCGGACAGCCGGCTTCGGTCGCGGCCAGCGCCACGCCCTGCGCGTGGTTGCCGGAGGAAAAGGCGACGACGCCGCGCTTCTTCTCCTCGGCCGTCATTTGGGCGATGAAGTTGAAGGCGCCGCGGTACTTGAACGAGCCGGTCTTCTGCAGCGGCTCGGCCTTGATCAGGAGGCGGCCGCCGACGCGGCGCGACAGCGCTTCGCTCTGGAGGAGGGGCGTTCGTACGGCGTGCCCGTCGAGCCGCGCCGCCGCCGCCCGGATCTCGCCGATCAGCCCGTCGTTCTCGTCAAGCCGCGTATCCATGCCCTGATCTCCGTTCCTGTCCGCCAGCGGACTACAGGATTAGGCACGGGAAGGAGGCGAGGCAAACCGGCTCTTGTCACCGGTACACTTTATCGCCGTCGCATCTCCGCCTCGATCCGCCGGAAGTCGAATTGGTTAACGGCGTCAGCACGGTAGCGGCAACGGCTCATGCCGCGTCCAAACGGCTTCACCTTCCTGCGCAGGATGAGCGGCGCGGGGCTATCGCCGGCCTCAGCCGGCCGCGGCCGTGCTCCAGCTCTCGGCTTCGCCGCGGCCATCACCGGACTGGGCGCGGGCGGCGGCGAAGACGCCGCCGACGCCGATGAGGATCGGCCGGTCGACGCCCACGGCCTCGACGATGGCGCCGAGATCGGCCAGGCGGCCGGCACGGCGCGTCTCGTCGGCGCGCGACAGGTTGGCGGCGACCGCGACGGGCGTTTCGGGCGAGAGGCCTTCGCCGATCAGCGCCTGCGCGATGCGCCCGGCCATGCGCCCGCCCATGTAGAAGATCGTCGTCGCGCGCGGGTTGGCGAGCGCGCGCCAGTCGAGGTCCTCCGGCAGGACGCCTTTGCGCGAATGGCCGGTGACGAAGCGCAGTTCCTGCGCGTGGTCGCGATGGGTGAGGGACACGGAGAAGGCGGCGGCGAGCGCCGAGGCCGCGGTGATGCCGGGCACGATCTCGACCGGGATGTTCTCGCGCCGCAGCTCCTCGATCTCCTCGCCGGCCCGGCCGAACACGGACACGTCGCCGGACTTCAGGCGCACGACGTGGCGGCCGGCCTTGGCCAGCGCGATCATCGTCGCGTTGATGTCCTCCTGCTTGCAGCTCGTCCGGCTGGCGCGCTTGCCCACCAACATGCGCTTGGCCTCGCGGCGGGCGAGCTCCAGCACTTCCGGCGAGACGAGGTCGTCGAACAGGATGACGTCGGCGGCCTGGAGGGCACGCACCGCCTTCAGCGTCAGGAACTCGGCTTCGCCCGGGCCGGCGCCGACGAGCGTCACGCGCCCGCCCGCATCCGGCGCGGTGGCGAGACGCTCGATGAGGCCGCGCGCCTTGGCCTCGTCGCCCGCGTCCGGCGCCTTGGCGCCGAAGGCTTCCCCGGAGAAGCGCTCCCAGAAGGCGCGGCGGGCGGGGCCGGGGGCGAGCCGCTCCATGACACGCTCGCGCAAGCGTGCGGCGAGGCCCGCCCAGGCGGCGAGGCTCTGCGGCAGCAGCGTTTCGATGCGGCGGCGGATCGCTTGTCCGAGGATGGGCGCCGCGCCGTCCGTCGAGATGCCGATCACGGCGGGCGAGCGGTTGACGATGGTGCCGAAGCGGAACTGGCAGAAGGCCGGCTTGTCGATGACGTTGACCGGCACGCCGGCCGCGCGCGCCGCGCAGGCGAAGGCCTGCGCCCCGGCGTCCGTGTCGATGTCGGCGACGGCGAGCGCCGCGCCTTCGAAGACGTCCGTAGCCCAGGGGCGATCGTGATGATGGATCGAGCCTGACATCTCGAGCGTGCCCGCAGCGACGGCCAGGAGAAGCGCTCGCATCTCCTCGCCGAGGCTCTCGGCCGGCTCGTACAGGTCGACGCGGGCCCCCGCCGCCGCGAGGAGCTCGGCCTTCCAGGCCGCGCCCGCGGAGCCGCCGGCCATGGCCGCGCGCTTGTCCGACAGGTCGAAGAAGACGGGAAGCGTGGCGAGCGGACCCATGCGCCCGAAACGCAGAGGAGCACCATCCGCTGCGGCCCTCCCGTCGAGGTTCGACCCTGCCATCGTGCCGTCCATGCGTTGCGCGGCGCCCGGGCCGCTCGTTCGAGACAGCAGTCTAGAATCCTTGCAGCTGGCTCGCGAGAGCAAAGATTGGGCGATCCGCACAAAGATTGGAACGCATTACCGCGTCCATCCCCATCCGCGAAATCGCGTCAGCTCAGCCGTAGCCAGGCATAGCCGTAGGGGCCGAGCCGCACGTTGCGCGGCTCGCCGCCCTCGCCGAAGCTCGCCTCGCGGCTGATCACCGGACGGCAGCGGCCAAGATCGAGGTCGGCGGGGAGGGTCATGCTGCGCGGCCCTTCCGCGAGGTTGTGGAGCGTCAGCGTCCGGCTTCCGCGCCAGTTGTAGGCGAGGGCGATCACCGCCGCGTCGCCGCAGTCGAGTACGCCAGCCTGAGACCAGCCGATCTCGGGGGCCGCGCGCCGGGCGCGGATCAGCCGCTCGACCTGCGTGAGGGTGGAGTCCGGGTCGACCTCCTGCGCCTCGACGTTGAGGTGGGAGAAGGCGAAGGGACCGTCGGACACGGGCGGGCGCACCAGCTTGTCCGGGGCCGCCGAGGAGAAGCCGCCGTTCGCTTCGGCGCTCCACTGCATGGGAGTTCGCACGGGATGGCGCTCCGGCAGGTCGAGGTTCTCGCCCATGCCGATCTCGTCGCCGTACCAGATGACCGGCGTTCCCGGCAGCGACAGCATCAGGCTCATCGCCATCTGGACGCGCCGCTCGTCGCCGCCGAGCATGGGCGCGAGGCGCCGCCGGATGCCGCGCTCGTAGATCTGCATGGACTTGTCCGGCCCGAAGGCGGCGAAGACTTCCTCGCGCTCCTCGTCCGACAGGCGGCCGAGGTCGATCTCGTCGTGATTGCGCAGGAATGTCGCCCACTGGCTGGCCGGCGGAATTTCGGGCAAAGCGTTCAGAAACTCGGTGACGGGCGTCGCGTCGCGGCGGGCGAGGCCGAGGAAGAGCTTCTGGTTGAGCGGGAAGTTGAAGACCATGTGCAGACGGTCCCCGTCGCCGAAGTAGGCGCCGGCCTCTTCCATCGGGATGTTGGCCTCGGCCAGCATGATCGCCTCGGCGCGCCGCCAGGACAGGAACTGCTGCATGTGGGCGAGGTAGCGCTCGGGCTCCCAGCCGGCATGGACTCCTTCGAGGTCCTCCAGCATGAAGGGCACGGCGTCGAGCCGGAAGCCGGACACGCCGAGCTGCAGCCAGAAGGCCATGATCCGCTCAATCTCCTCGCGCACCGCCGGATTGGCGATGTTGAGGTCGGCCTGGTGCTTGTAGAAGCGGTGGAAATAATACTCGCCGCGCTTGCGGTCGTAGGTCCAGGTGGACTCCTGGACGCCGGGGAAGATCACGCCTTCTTCCGCGTCCGCCGGCTTGTCCTTTCGCCAGACGTACCAGTTCCGGTAGGGCGAATCCGGGTCAGAGCGGCTCGCCTGGAACCAGGGATGGTCGATCGAGCTGTGGTTGAGGACGAGGTCGACGATGACCTTCAGGCCGTGATCGCGCGCCGCGTGCGTGAAGGCGACGAAGTCGCCGAGCGTGCCGAGCCGCGGGTCGACGCCGTAGTAGTCGGTGACGTCGTAGCCGTTGTCGCGGTTGGGCGTGGGATAGAAGGGCAGGAGCCAGATGCAGGTGGCGCCGAGCGCCTCGATGTGGCCCAATCGGTCGGCAAGGCCCCGGAAGTCGCCGATGCCGTCTCCGTTGCCGTCCGCGAAGGTCTCGACGTCCAGGCAATAGATGACGGCGTTCTTGTACCAGAGATTGAGCATGCGCGTCGCGGCCTCCGAGGGGGCGAGGGATCCCGCCCGCTGAGATAGTGCCCGCGCGCCGTTTGGCCCGCGGCAGGTTTGGGAACCGGTACTTCGTCGGCGGAAAGGTCGAGCGCCCCTCTTGCCGCGAACCGTCGGCTCCCACCTTTCAGGTCAGCAGGGGAAGGTGTGCCGATGAACCGCTTGGATTGGGTGCTGAAGCGGCTGCGGCGCCGGATCTGGTTCCGAGCGGGCTTGATCAGCGCGGCCGGCATCCTCCTCGCGGCGCTCTCCGGGCTCGCCGGCCGCATCATTCCTTACGAGTTCCACGCCGATCTCGGTCAGGACGCGGTCGGCACGATCCTCCAGATCCTGGCGTCTTCCATGCTTGCCGTCACCACGTTCTCGCTGACCGCGATGGTGACGGCCTATGGTTCGGCGACGCAGCTCGCCACGCCCCGCGCGACCCAGCTCATGCGCGAGGACCCGACCTCGCAGAACGCACTTTCGACGTTTCTGGGCGCCTTCGTCTTCTCCATCGTCGGCATCATCGGGCTTCAGACCGGCATCTACGGCAGCCAGGGGCGCGTGGTGCTCTTCGCCGGCACGCTCGCTCTCGTCGCGGTGGTCGTCGCCACCTTGCTGCGATGGATCGACCACATCACCGCCTTCGGCCGCATGTCGGACGTGATCGACAGGGTCGAGGACGCTGCCGCCCGTTCCATGGCGGCCTTTGCGCGGGACCCTCAACAAGGCGGGCGTCCGGCCGTTGCGGTGCCGGACGCCGCGCGCAGGCTCCATGGCGAACGAGTCGGCTATGTCAGCCACGTCGACGTGCCGGGCCTGTGCCGCGTGGCGGCCGATGCCGACCTCGTCCTCCACGTGCAGGCCGTTCCCGGTACGCTGGTCCATCCGGCCCGGCCGCTGCTGTGCGTCGAGGGGCGCGTCGACGACGCGGTCGCCGCGCGCTTGACCGACGCCTTCACCATCGAACGGCACCGCGCCTTCGATCACGATCCGCGTCTGGGCGTGATCGCACTGGCGGAGATCGCCAGCCGGGCCCTGGCTCCGGCGACCAACGACCCGGGAACGGCGATCGAGGTGATGAACGCCCTGCTTCGCGTCTTCCTGACGCTTTCTCCGGCCGGCGAGGACGAGAGAAACGCCGACGGGCGCGTCGAGCTGCCGCCCGTTCACGTGGCGCGCCCTTCGATCGAGGACTTCATCGGCGACGCGTTCGAGCCGATCTTGCGGGAGGGCGTCGCGGAGGTGGAAGTGTCGATCCGCCTGTCGAAGACGCTGGCGGCTCTTCACCAAGCCTTGCCGCAGGCGCGAAGCGCGACGGCGGCCTATGCCCGCCGCCTACAGGAAAACGTCGACCGGCGGCAAGACGACCCGCGCGCGCGCGGCGTCTTCGAGGCGGCGCATGCGGCGTCGTGGGGCGCGCCCTCGACCGCTCGGGCGTGAGGGAGCGTTTTCGGTTTTCGCGCCGGCAGCGCTCTCGATCGCGCGACCTGTCGGCGCGCTTCCCCCTGCGAAGGTTCGAGCGCGGTCTCGCTCCCGGTCCTCAGTCCTCGACGAGGATGGTGCCGGCGATCTCGATGCCGAAGCCGGTGAGGCCGACGTAGTCGCGCTCGGTGGTGGCGAGCACCGCGATCGAGCGGACCTTCAGGTCGCGCAGGATCTGCGCGCCCACGCCCACCTCGCGCCAGCGCTGGCGGCGCTTGAGCGCGCTGCCGTGGCGCTCGCCGTCGGCATGGTCGGCGGGCGCGTCGAGATTCAGCTCGGCATCGTCGATCTGGGGCGTGCGCAGGAGCATCAGGACGCCGTGGCCGGCGTCGCGGATCTTGTCCGCCGCCTGGCTGACCCAGTCGTGCCCTTGCCTCGGTCGGGCGAACTGGTCGACCACCGGCTGCTCACGATGGATGCGCGTCGGCACCTTCTCGCGGCCGCGCACGTCGCCGAACACGGCGACGACGTGCTGCATCTCGTCGAAGGGCGTCTCGTAGACGATCAGTGTCGCGGGCATGCCGGCGACGGTGGTCTTCTGTTCCTTGACCGGCGTCACGAAGCTTTCGCGCCGGATGCGGTAGGAGATGAGGTCCTCGATCGAGACGATCTTGAGCGCGTGCTCCTTGGCGAACTCGATGAGCTCGGGCAGGCGCTTCACCGTGCCGTCGTCGTTGACGACCTCGGCGAGGATGCCGACGGGCGGCAGGCCGGCCAGCGTCGCGAGGTCGGTGCCGGCTTCCGTGTGGCCGGAGCGGGTCAGGACGCCGCCCTCGCGCGCGATCAGCGGGAACATGTGGCCGGGGCGCAGGAAGTCGGAGCCGACCGCGTTGTCGTTGGCGAGCGCGCGGGCGGTGTTGGCCCGCTCGTCGGCGGCGATGCCGGTCGTCATGCCGATCTTGTAGTCGACCGAGATCGTGAAGGCGGTGCGCATCGGGTCGAGGTTGTTGGCGACCATCGGCGGCAGGTTCAGCCGCTCGGCGCGATCCGCCAGCATCGGCACGCAGATGATGCCGCTGGTGTGGCGGATCATGAAGGCCATGGTCTCGGGGCTGGCGCGGCTCGCGGCCATGATGAGGTCGCCCTCGTTCTCCCGATCGGTGTCGTCCACGACGATCACCAGCTCGCCCCTTTCGATCGCGGCGATCGCGTCTTCGATCCGGTCGAGTTCCATGGCGTCCCGCTTTCCCGCTTGCGACGTATCTGTTTGATCCAAGCGTCTAGTGGCTGACGCAGGCGGGATCAATCGACATGCGAGGCTTGTCCTCAGCCTCGCCCGCGATAGGGTGGGACGCCCTGGTCCGGCAGGAAGGCGCCCTCCGGCGGCGCGCCGGTCTGCCAGAACACGTCGATCGGGATGCCGCCGCGCGGGTACCAGTAGCCGCCGATCCGCAGCCAGAGCGGCTGCGTCGCGTCGACGATCCGGCGCCCGACCGTCACTGTGCAGTCCTCGTGAAAGGCGCCGTGGTTGCGGAAGCTGGTGAGGAACAGCTTGAGCGACTTGGATTCGACGAGCCGCGCATCGGGCGCGTAGTCGATCACGAGATGGGCGAAATCCGGCTGGCCGGTCACCGGGCAGAGCGAGGTGAACTCCGGACAGGTGAAGCGCACGATCGCCGGCGGCCCGTCGCCGCGCGTGTAGGGAACGGTTTCCAGAACGGCTTCGTCGGGGCTCGCGGCCGGACGGGTGTCGCGGCCGAGCTGGGTGAGATGAGGGTCGGTCAAGCGGGGCTCCTGATGGTCGGCGGGTCGGGTCTCGCGGGCAATCGGGGCGTGAATACGTTTCCATCGCGGAATCCATCCATCACGCCGCGTTGAAATTTTGCGTGATCCGTCATAAAGCCGGCGCAGCCAGGCCGGGCCCCTCTGGCAGCCACGCGGCTGCGATGTCGGACTGGCGGACGATCCCACTCGCGCCGCTGCGTCGCGACCTGCCGTCCGCCGAACCAGAAGGGCGGTGCGTCGGGGCCGAACGGGCGTCGCATGTCACCCGTTCGCGGTCACGAAAGGCCCTCCATGTTCGAACTCCTCACGCCCGAAGGATGGTTGGCCCTCGGCCAGATCATCATGATCGACGTCGTCCTGGCGGGCGACAACGCCATCGTCATCGGCCTCGCGGTCGCCGGCCTGCCCAAGGAGCAGCGCGCCAAGGCGATCTTCTGGGGCATCGCCGCGGCGACCGGCCTGCGCATCGCCTTCACCGTCGTCGCCACCCAGCTCCTCGGCATCTTCGGCCTGCTTCTCGCGGGCGGCATCCTGCTCCTCTGGGTCTGCTGGAAGATGTGGACCGAACTGCGCGTGTCCCACCACGACGCGGACGGCGAAGCGGGACTGTCCGGCGCCGAGACCGGCGCGCCGCGCAAGACCTTCCGCCAGGCGGCGACGCAGATCATCCTGGCCGACGTGTCGATGTCGCTCGACAACGTGCTGGCGGTCGCGGGCGCTGCCGAGGGGCATCACTGGTCCCTCCTCGCCTTCGGCCTCATCCTGTCGATCGCGCTGATGGGCCTTGCCGCCAACTTCATCGCCAAGCTCCTGAACCGCCACCGCTGGATCGCCTATGTCGGCCTCGCCGTGATCCTGTTCGTCGCGGTGGAGATGGTGCTGAAGGGGCTCGTCCAGGTCTACCCGCCGATCGGCGAGTACATCCCCTTCGCCGTCGAGGACACCGCGCATCCGGCCCTGCCGGTCGGCGCCGAGGTGCCCCCCGCGGCGCCGGCAGCGCCTGCGCCGGCACCTGCCGCGCAATAATAAGCAACCCTATGCGATCGATCGGGGTCGCTTCGGGTCGCCGGCGATGTCAGACTGAGGGCGCCGCGCCAGAGTGATCGGGCGCGGCGTCCTTCGTTGGGGAGCCCCGGCAGCGGTGATCGATAAGCTCGAATATTTCATCGCGCTGGCCAGCGAGCGTCATTTCGGCCGAGCGGCCGAACGCCTCGGCATCACGCAGCCGACCCTGTCGGCCGGCTTGCGGCACCTGGAGGAGCAATTGGGCGTGACGCTCGTCAACCGCGGGTCGCGCTTCCAGGGCGTGACGGCGGAGGGCGAGCGCGTCCTCGCCTGGGCGCGCCGCATCGTCGGCGACGTGCGCTCCATGCGCGACGAGATCGCCAGCGGGCGCGCGCAGCTCAGCGGAACGCTGCGCATCGCGGTCATTCCGACGGCCCTCGCGGTCGTATCCCGCCTGACGACCCCCTTCCACGACAAGCATCCCGACGTCGCCTACGACATCCAGTCGATGACCTCGGCCGACATCGCGCAAGGGGTGGAGGACTTCGAGGTCGACATCGGCCTGACCTATATCGAGGACGAGCGGGTGCGGCGGCTCGA
>CANJKV010000215.1 GCA_947474855.1 Aurantimonadaceae bacterium
CAGGCGAACGAGCGCTACCTGCCCGGCATCCGCTTGTCGCCCGACCTCGCGGTCTCCGGCGAGCTTGCCGGCGCGGCCACCGCGGCCGGCATCCTCCTTCTCGTGGTTCCGGCGCAGGCGCTGCGCGCCGCCCGTCGCGGGGCGCGCGGTGCGAGCCTCGCCCCCGGCGTCCTCGCCGTCGTCTGCTCCAAGGGCATCGAGCGCGAGACCGGCCGCTTCGCCTCCGACATCGTCGCCGAGGAGCTTCCGGATGCGCGGGTGGCGGTCCTGTCCGGGCCGAGCTTCGCCGACGACGTCGCGCGCGGCCTGCCGACGGCCGTCACGGTGGCCGCCGGCACCGAGCCGCTCGCCGACGAGGCGGCGCGATGGCTCTCGGCCGAGGGATTTCGCTGCTACGCCTCCGCCGACATCCGCGGCGTCGAGGCGGGCGGCGCCCTGAAGAACGTTCTGGCGCTCGCCGCCGGAATCGTGTCGGGCCGCGGCCTCGGCGCCTCGGCGCTCGCCGCGATCGTCACGCGCGGCTTCGTCGAGCTGCGCCGCCTCGGCCAGGCGCTCGGCGGGCGGCCGGAAACGCTGATGGGCCTGTCCGGCCTCGGCGACCTCGTGCTGACCTGCTCCGGGCCGCAATCGCGCAACTTCGCCTACGGCGCTGCGCTCGGGCGCGGCGACGACCTGTCCGGCCTGAAGCTCGCCGAGGGCGTTTATTCCGCCGGCATCGCCGCCCGTCTCGCCCGCGAGGCCGGCATCGAGGCGCCGATCGTCGAAACGGTCGCGGCGATCCTCGACAACCGCCTCACCGTCGACGAGGCGGCGCGCGCGCTTCTCGCCCGGCCGCTGAAGCGCGAAACCGACTGACCCTTTTCCGCCAGCCTCAAAGGACCTCTCGATGCTCTTCGCCCTTCTCTGCGACGACAAGCCCGGCGCCCTGGCGCTGCGCAAGGACACGCGCGCCGCCCATCTCGACTACCTCGCCAGCCTCGGCGAGGGCCTCGCCTTCGCCGGCCCCTTCCTGAACGAGGCGGGCGACCCGGTCGGCAGCATGGTGGTCGTCGAGGCGGAAAGCGAGGAAGCCGCCCGCGCCATCGCCGCCAACGATCCCTACGCCAAGGCCGGCCTCTTCGCCGCGGTGAGCGTGCGCCGCTGGAACTGGGCTCTCAAGAACCCGAAGGCGTGAGCGGTCCGATGCGCTTCTGGCTCTTCAAGTCCGAGCCCTCGACCTGGTCCTTCGAACAGCAGGTCGCCGAGGGCGCCGAGGGCACGGAATGGACGGGCGTGCGCAACTACGGCGCCCGCAACTTCATGCGCGAGATGCGCGTCGGCGACCGCGGCTTCTTCTATCATTCCAACGAGGGCAAGGCGGTGGTCGGGATCGTGGCGGTCTCGGCCCCCGCCCATCCCGATTCCACGGCGCCGGGCACGGCCTGGGAGTGCGTCGATATCGCCGCGGTCTGCGCCGTGCCGAAACCGGTGACGCTCGAAGCGATCAAGGCCGAGCCGGCGCTCGGGGAGATGGTGCTCGTCAACAATTCGCGCCTGTCCGTCCAGCCGGTCACGGAAGCCGAGTTCACACGGATCTGCGAGATGGGCGGCCTCGATCCCGAGACCGCCCGCACGGCGCCCGTTCCCGCCTGATCAGCGGCCGGCGATGATCGCGCCGATCAGCCCGCCGACCGCGGCGACGAGCAGGTAATCGTTGTTGACGCGCACCCAATGCTGGCCGCGGCCCGGCGCGTGGAGGCCGTAGCGCCGGTAGTCGCGGACCACCACGCCGCCGCCGGCATAGCGACCGCCCTTGCGCACCCAGGCCGGCCGGGCATGGCGCCGGTCGTCGCGGCGGTCCAGTTGGCGCTCCAGACGCCGCACGTCGCGGCGGGCGTCGCGAAGCTCGCGGCGCTCCTCGCGCAACTGGCGCTCGGTGTGCCAGCGGCTCTGCGCCGAAGCATCCACCGCGGTCAGAACGGGCGAGGCCGCGAACAGCAGCGCGAAACCGGCAAGTACGATCTTCCGCATCTTGAACTCCATCAGTCTTTCCCGGACCGATGCCGACCTCTTCTTCGGCCTCGTCCTTGACATCGACAATGACGCCGGACGGGTGAACTTCGGATGAACAGATCCGAAACATCCATTTCTTATGATGTTGTTCTGTTTCGGAATGTATCCGGCACGATCCTCCAGTTCAGATGGAGGATCGCGCGGCGTCGGGGGTGGCGCCGGCGGTTGGGCGCGCGTCGCCGTCGCGCCCGGCCAGATGGCGCAGGAGAGCGAGAGGCAGCGGCTCGAGCCTGTCCGGCGGGGCCGAACACAGCATCAGCCGCCGCGTCGCCCAAAGGTCGGTGAGCCGCACGGCGGCCAAGGGCATGCTGCGCCGGGCGCGCCGGGCGGCGGTCTCCGGCACGATGCCGATCCCCGCCCCGTCGGCGGCCAGCCGGCAGACGCCGTCGAAGGTCCGCAGGGTGACCCGCGGGCGCACGCGGCAGCCGATGCGCTCGCCCTGCTCGCGGATATGAACCTGAAGGGCGCCGTCGAAGCCGATCATCGGCTCGCTTGCAACCTGCGCGAAGGCGATCCGGCGCTCGCTCGCCAGGGAATGATCGCGCGCCATGACGACGGCGAGGCGGTCGGTCGCGAAGAACCGCGCCGACAGGCTTCCGGTTTCGATCGAGTCCGACACGATGCCGATCTCGGCCAAGCCTCCGGCCACGGCCTTGACGATCTCCGTGCTCGGCCGCTCCGACAGGTCGATGTCCGCGCCGGGATGGCGCACGAGAAAGGAACCGAGCCGCTCGGGCAGGAAGCCCGCCACCGCCGCCGAGTTCGCCAGGAGCCGGACGGAGCCCCGGAAGCCGCGCGCATGGTCCGACAGTTCGGCCTGCATGGCGCCGACCTGGCGCAGGACGAGGCGCGCGTGATGCACGAGCGCGTCGCCCGCGCGGGTCGGCGACACGCCGCGGCGGCCACGCAGGAGAAGCGGCACGCCGGCGGCGAGATCCATGTCGCGCAGCCGCTCGCTGGCGGCCGCGAGCGACAGGTTGGCGGCCGCGGCGCCGTGGGTGATGCTGCCGGCATCCACGACGGCGAGAAACAAGCGGAGATCAGGCAGGTCGAAGCGCATGACGGACAGGTTCGCACGCAACGAGCCTTCGGGCCAACCGAAGCCTGACGCCGCTCCTTCCGAATTGCGCGCGGGCGCTCGGTCGGCCGAGGTTGCCGCATGGACCTGTCCCTGCCCCTCCTCGCCGCGGTCGGCGCCACCTTCTTTCTCGCCGGCATCGTGAAGGGCGTCACGGGCATGGGGCTGCCGACGGTCGCGATGGGCATCCTCGGCGCCCTCCTCTCGCCGCTCGCCGCGGCCGGCCTCCTGCTCGCGCCCTCGCTCGTCACCAATCTCTGGCAGTTGCTGGCGGGTCCGCGTTTCGGCACGCTGGCGCGGCGGTTCTGGCCGATGATGGCGGCGATCACGGCCGGGACGCTCGCCGGATCGGCGCTGCTCGCGGGCGGCGAGCCGGCGCTGACGACGCGGGCGCTCGGCGTCGCGCTCGTCCTTTATGCCGCCGTCACGCTGATTGTCCGCCCGTTCCGGCTACCCGAGGCCTGGGAACCGGTCGCCGCGCCGGTCGTCGGCCTGACGACGGGAATGGTCACCGGCGCGACGGGCGTCTTCGTCATGCCCGCGGTGCCCTATCTCCAGTCGCTCGGCCTCGGCAAGGACGATCTCGTCCAGGCGCTCGGGCTGTCGTTCACGGTCTCGACCCTGGCCCTGGCGGTTGGGCTGGCCGCGCACGGGAGCCTCGCCGGCGGGAACTGGTCCGCCTCGCTCCTGGCGGTCGTGCCGGCCCTTCTCGGAATGGCCGCGGGGCAGAGGATCCGCGCCCGGGTCAGCCCGACCGCCTTCCGGCGCGCCTTCCTCCTCGGCCTCCTGCTTCTCGGGCTCGACATGGCCTCGCGGGGACTGCGATGAGACGCGAAAACAAGACATGGGCACCGCCCCGGCGCCCGAGCGAGACGCGGACGTTTCGTCCGGAACGACCAATGGAGACGAGGCGATGAGCGAGACCCATTCGAGCGTGGTGCGGCGCCAGTTCGGCGCGCAGGCCGCGGCCTACGTGACGAGCGCGGTGCATGCCGCGGGCGAGGACCTCGACTGGATCGAGGCGCGTCTGGCGGCCGTTCGTCCGGCCTCCGCGCTCGACCTCGGCTGCGGCGGCGGTCATGTCAGCTACCGCGCCGGGCCTCACGCGGGGCGGGTCGTCGCCTGCGACCTGTCAGCCGACATGCTGGCGGCGGTGGCGGCGGAAGCCGAGCGCCGGGGCCTTCGCACCATCGAAACCCGCCAGGCGCGGGCCGAAGCGCTGCCCTTCGAGGCGGGATCCTTCGACGCGGTCGCCACGCGCTTCAGCACCCATCACTGGAGCGACGCCGCCGCGGGCCTGCGCGAGGCCGCGCGGGTGCTGGCCCCGGGCGGCCTGTTTCTCGCCTCCGACGTGTCCTCGCCGGGCGTACCTCTCCTCGACACGCATCTCCAGGCCGTCGAGCTCCTGCGCGATCCATCGCATGTTCGCGACTACGGCGCGCGCGAATGGGCGGCGATGGTGGAGGCGGCCGGGCTGGAGCTGCGGCACCTGTCGCTCCACCGGCTGCGCATGGAGTTTCCCGTCTGGATCGCGCGGATGCGCACGCCCGATGTTGCGGCGAACGCCATCCGCTTCCTTCAGGACCAGCTGTCGGAGGAAGGCCGGCGCCACTTCGCCGTCGAGCCCGACGGAAGCTTCACCCTCGACACGATCCGCATCGAGGCGGTCAAGCCCGGTGCTGCCGGAATGCCGGACTGAGCCTGCGATCGCGCGAGCCGCCCTGTCGATCGCCTCGCGCGCGGTTCAAGCAGGGCGTCGCCGCTTGCAACACGCGCGCGGCGATGCATGATCGCGCAGCGTGCATCGCCGTGACGATCGGTGGCTCGCGACGAAGCAATCGTGTCGCGGCCCCTCCGGCCGACAAGGCCGAGGAGGACCGAGCTTGATTACTGCCGGCGGGCGCGCGCCGATCTTCGAGACGGCCGAGGGCGGCCGGCTGCTCCGGGCGGACGAGGACGGCTGGCGGCGCTGGGGGCCGTACCTCGCCGAGCGGCAGTGGGGAACGGTGCGCGAGGACTACAGCCCCGGCGGGGACGCCTGGGACTATCTTCCCCACGATCACGCCCGCTCCCGCGCTTATCGCTGGGGCGAGGACGGCATCGCCGGCTTCTGCGACGAGAACCAGCACTGGTGCCTGTCGCTCGCGCTCTGGAACGGCGCCGACCCGATCGTGAAGGAACGCTTGTTCGGCCTGTCCAACGCGGAAGGCAACCACGGCGAGGACGCCAAGGAGCTCTGGTGGCACCTCGACGCGGTGCCGAGCCACGCCTGGCAGCGGATGCTCTACCGCTACCCGCACAAGCCCTTCCCTTACGACGACCTCGTCGCCGAGAACGCCCGCCGGCGCGGGACAAACGCGCCGGAATACGAGCTGGAGGATACCGGCATCCTCGCCGAGGACCGGTTCTTCGACGTCTGCGTCGACTACGCCAAGGCCTCGCCCGACGAGATCCTCATGCGGATCACCGTCGTCAATCGCGGTCCGGAGGCGGCCCGCCTCCACGTCCTGCCCCAGCTCGTCGCCCGCAACACCTGGAGCTGGCGCGACGGCGCGGCCAAGCCCCGGATCGCGCCGGACGGCGAGCGGGCGGTCCGCGCCGTCCACCCCGCCATGCCCGGCCTGCGCTTCGAGGCGCTCCAGGCGGCGCGGTTCCTGTTCTGCGAGAACGAGACCAATGCCCGGCGGCTGTTCGGCACCGGACCCGAAGGAAGCTACAAGGACGCGATCAACGACCACGTCGTCGGCGGCGGGGCAACGCGCCTGCCGGCGAGCGGCACCAAATGCGCGGCGCTGTCCGTCCACGCGCTCGCGCCCGGTGAACGGCTCGTCCTGCGCTACCGCCTGGCGCCGGCCGACGTGACGGCCCGGGACGCGGCGGCGTTCGACCGCCTCCTCGACGAGCGGCGAAGCGAGGCGGACGCATTCTTCGCGGCGCTTCAGCGCGACGTCGACGATGCGGACGCGCGCTTCGTGCAGCGCCGGGCATTCGCCGGCCTCCTCTGGTCGAAGCAGGTCTACCGCTACGATGTGAAGCGCTGGCTCGACGGCGACCCGGCCGAGCCGCAGCCGCCGCCCGAGCGCCGGCGCGGCCGCAACGCCGATTGGACCCACCTCAACAACGCCGACGTGATCCTGATGCCCGACACCTGGGAATATCCCTGGTACGCGTCCTGGGATCTCGCTTTCCACGCCATGGCCGCGGCGGCGATCGACCCCGCCTTCGCCAAGGCGCAGCTCCTGCTCCTCACCCGCGAATGGTACATGCATCCGAGCGGGCAGCTCCCGGCCTACGAGTGGAACTTCGCCGACGCCAATCCGCCGATCCACGCCTTCGCCGCGCTCCGGGTGTTTCGGACGGACGCGGCCATGACCGGCGAGCCGGACCACGACTTCCTGGAGCGGCTCTTCCACAAGCTGGCGATCAACTTCACCTGGTGGGTCAACCGCAAGGACTCGGCCGGACGCGACCTCTTCCAGGGCGGCTTTCTCGGGCTCGACAACATCGGCGTCTTCGACCGCTCCGCGCCCATTCCCGGCGGCGGCTTCCTGGAGCAGGCGGACGGCACGGCCTGGATGGCCATGTACGCGCTGAACCTCATGCGCATGGCCCTGGAACTGGCCCGGCGAAACGTTGTCTACGAAGACGTCGCTACGAAGTTCTTCGAGCACTTCCTCGTCATCGCCTCGGCCATGACGCATGTCGGCGCCCCGGAATCGGAGAAGGGCACGGCGGCCAATCGCGGGCGAGGCCTGTGGGACGAGGAGGACGGCTTCTTCTACGACGCCCTGGTCCTGCCGGACGGCAGCGAGGACACGCTCCGGCTCCGCTCGCTCGTCGGCCTCATCCCGCTCTGCGCCGTGGAAGTGCTCGACCCCGAGGCCGCGACGCGCCATCCCGGCTTCGCCCGCCGCCTCGGCTGGATGCTCGCGCACCGCCCGGACCTGACGGGCCAGGTGTCGCGCTACGAGGAGCCGGGCAAGGACGCGCGCCTCCTCCTGTCACTCCTGCGACGCCAACGCATGACGGCGCTCCTGACGCGGATGCTGGACGAGGCCGAGTTCCTGTCGCCTTTCGGCCTGCGCTCGCTGTCCAAGGCGCACGGAACGGCGCCCTTCGTTCTGGAGCGCGACGGAACGCGCTTCGAGGTCGGCTACGAGCCGGGCTGTTCGACGTCGGGCATCTTCGGCGGCAATTCGAACTGGCGCGGGCCGGTCTGGATGCCGATCAACGTCATGATCGTCGAGGCGCTGCGCGAGTTCGAGCGCTTCTACGGCGAGGCCGTCGAGGTCGATTGTCCGACGGGCTCGGGCCGCATGGCGAGCTTGGGCGCGGTCGCGGACGAGGTGTCGCGGCGCCTATGCGCCCTCTTCCTGAAGGACGCGGCCGGCATACGGCCGGCGCTCGGGGGTCCGGCGCCGCGCGGCGGTCCGGAGAACGAGGAGCTGATCGTCTTCCACGAGTTCTTCCACGGCGAGACCGGGCTCGGGCTCGGCGCCTCGCACCAGACCGGCTGGACCGCCCTCGTCGCCCTGCTGCTGCTGCCCTCGCCCGCGCGCTGAAGCGCCGGGCGTCTCAGGCGGCCTTCGCCTCGGGCACTTCGGCCGCGAGCCGCGTGCGCAGGAGGCCGATCACGGCCGCTTCCTCCGGCTTCAGCTCGCCGAGGTCGCCGCGCAGCTCGTCCTCGACCTCCTCCTTGATCTCCAGGAGCAGCGAGCCGTCGAGATAGGTGTTGAGGATCTCCGGATGGACGTAGCACTTGCGGCAGACGGTCGGCGTGTTGCCGAGGCGCGCCGAGACCTTCTCGATGGCGGCGCGCACGTTCTTCTTGGCCTTGGCGGCGCTGTCGAAGGCCTCGAACTCGCGAAGCACCATGGCCGCCAGAACCGTGCCCGCCCAGGTGCGGAAATCCTTGGCGGTGATGTCCTTGCCGGTGATCTCCTTGAGGTAGGCGTTGACGTCCGCCGAGGTCACGTCGCGGGTGCGCCCCTCCTCGTCGACATATTGCAGCAACTCCTGACCCGGCAGCTCCTGGCAGGCCTTGACGATCTTGGCCACGCGCCGGTCGCTGACCTTGAGGTTCCAGGCCTTGCCGCTCTTGCCCTTGAAGCGGAAGCGCAGCTGCGCCCCCTCGACCTTCACGTGGCCGTCGCGCAGCGTCGTCAGGCCGTAGCTCTTGTTCTCCTTGGCGTAGCCGTCGTTGCCGACGCGGATCAGCGTGGTTTCCAGGAGATGCACGGTGGTCGCGAGCACCTTCTCGCGCGGCAGGCCGCGCAGCGCCATGTGCTCCGAGACCGTCTTGCGAATGGCCGGCAGGCTGCGGGCGAAGTCCATGACGTGCTCGAACTTCACGCCCTCGCGCACGTCGCGGAACTTCGGGTGGTAGCGGTACTGCTTGCGCCCCTTGGCGTCGCGGCCGGTCGCCTGGACGTGGCCGTTCTCGTCGGCGCAGATCCAGACGTCGGTATAGGCCGGCGGGATCGCCAGCGAGCGGATGCGCGAGAGAGTCGCCTCGTCGCCGACCTTGGCGCCGTCCGGCCCGACATAGGTGAAGCCCTTGCCGGCCTTGCGGCGCCGGATGCCGGGCTCCTCGTCGGACACGTAGACGAGCCCAACGCTTTCCGCCGCGTCGCGGGGATCGACGATCGTCTGCGGTTCGCTGTCGTCGTCTGACATGGCTTGGACCCCGAATGGATGGCAAGCTGCGTAACTGGCCGGAGGAAGCAGGCGTTCCTCGCCGAGCCCGCAAGGTCGAGAGCCGCGACCGGACCGGGCACTCGAGCGGCGCGACGCTCGCATCGGGCGATTCTTCGAGCAGACGGGCGACAGGGCCGGGCTTTCCGCCCTAGAATCGGTCCGTCTTCAGTGCCAATGCCCCAGCATCCCGACTTGTCCCAACGATCCTCGCTTTTCCAGCCCTTCCGCAGCGCCGACTTCCGCCTCCTCTGGTCCGCGGTCCTCGTGTCCAACCTCGGCGGCCTGATCCAGGCCGTCGGCGCCGGCTGGATGATGGCGAGCATCGCCGATTCCGACGACATGGTGGCGCTCGTCCAGACCGCGACGACGCTGCC
>CANJKV010000216.1 GCA_947474855.1 Aurantimonadaceae bacterium
ACCAAGCGACCGCACTCCTCACTGGATTACCGTCCACCCGCTCCTGCCGCCGTGCCGTGGCCGCAAGCACCACGCCGACCCGCTTCGCCGGCCACCTCAACCGTCGCCGACAAGCCCACCATGCATTGGATTCGAACCGGGCCACCTAATGGGGGCAGGCCAGTGCAATTAGCCCAGCGCCGACATCGGCCGCATCGAACCGCTGCCAATCCGCATCCGCATCATCGAGGACGCCGTCCATAAGCTCATCCGTCGTGATGAGGGCGCCAGGAAACGGCCCTTCCCATGCCATCGCTTCGACCTCGTCATCCCGACAGCCAACTGCGCGTCTGGGACGGTCTGCCGTTCGGCGATTGGATCCCGTCCGGCCGCTGTGGCTTCCCGGTGCTCGGCTGCGAGCTTTCGAGCCTTCGCCAGCCCGACCTCAGGATAAGCGCCAAGTCCCATCTCACGGCGCTTGCCCGCGGCCACCCACATGAACAGCCAGGACTTCGAGCCGGCCGGCTTCACGTTGAGATAAAGCCCTCCCCCATCCGAGTGCCGGCCAGGCTTCAGGGCGCGTGAGCGCACGGCCGTGTCGGTCAGCTTATTCCCGCCCCGCGCAGTGCTTTCCCCACTTCAAAATGGGGATGCTGGCGCACGCCCGCGCACACTCAGAAACGGTTCGCGCGCAGAATGCTGGGTTTGCAAGGGGATGATGGACGGCGGCGAACGCTGATGGATATCAGTGCGGTGGACCTCAGCTCCACCATTTGCCTGCTGAGGCCGTGATGTTTCTCACCTCACAATAAACTCAGCACCTCACGCAGCTCGGCGCCCCACCATTCTGCTACACTGGAGCATGTCCAGGCTGGGCTCGCCCAGGATGAGTGGAGAAGGTCTTCGGTTTCCATGCGGCCCGTGTTTCGGGCCGAAGCGGGCTGATGAAGTCGGGTGCGGAAATGGCGCCGCACGGGGTCGCAGACTTCGTCGATGTGGCGGCAGCTGGCGACGTTCGCCTCGGCGCGCTTCTGGAAGATGGTTCGCCATGCTGGTGCGCTGCCGATGGCAGACCGGACGATCCGGCCGAGCGGAGCAACCGCTCGGCTGACGCCGAGGACCGTGCACAGGCGCTGGACAGGGATGTCCTTCTTCGCCGCGTCGATGAGACGGAACCTCATCGACTTGCCGTCTTGGCGAAAGAGTCGTGGCGCTCTTCAGGATATCGTGCTCCCGGCGCAGGACCTCGTGCTCGCGTCGCAAGCGTTTCAGTTCGGCTGCCGTCCCCTCCTGACGCTCCAGAGGCGGAGCTGCCAAGTCACGCTCCCGGCGTTTGTCGAGCCAGCAGCGCGGAGTGGAAAGTCCGATGCCGAAATCCTCGGCGATCTCGCCCTGCGTGCGTCCGCTCGTCCCGACCAGACGAACGTCCTTTGCCTCGAACAGCTGTCCGAGCCGGCGCCGCGGCTCGCCCGCGAAATACGCCTCTTTCCTTCAGACGAGCTCTCCGGTTTTGAGGGGCACGTCCTACGGGAAACCTGAGTCGGACGGCCGGGCGCTCGCCGCTTTGGTTTCCAGGCTGTCCCGATCCGCGGGTTGCGCTGCCCGCGACGCGCCCCAGGTGATCATGGATACAGGGAGAACCATGCGATGCCGGCGCCGAGCCACGACCCACGCGACACCGCCGGCCGATCCGCCCCCTCGCGGCGCATCGTGTTTCTGATCTGTGTGGCCGCGCTGATCATCGCCATGGTTGGCTTGGTCGTATTCTCCCTTACCCAGGTCGCCGGAACGGTCGGCCAAGGCGGGGCACCCGGGAACAGCGCCAACACGACAGCAGGGCCCGCTGCCACATCGCAGTAGGCGGACGCCGTGTTCCGAGTGCTTGCCGAAAGGTGAGCGTACGCTCCCGTTGGCGGGGGAGCGCGCCCGAGCCGGCGCGACCTGACTTCGGCCCGCCGTCGACCTGCGGGCGCCCCGTCGCAGCGCGGGTTTCGAAGGGCGTTCAGGGTTTCGTTCGGCCGGCCAGCGTCGGGGCCGAGCCGGCC
Organism: Aurantimonadaceae bacterium; assembly: GCA_947474855.1. Lineage (GTDB taxonomy): Bacteria > Pseudomonadota > Alphaproteobacteria > Rhizobiales > Rhizobiaceae > Antarcticirhabdus. Next base: position 2,025 of record CANJKV010000216.1, read on the forward strand.
GAGCCGATCCGCCAGAGCAGCGGGACCACGACCAGGGCAACGGCCGGAAAGACCACCCAATTGACCATGCTCCAGCCCGAGCTGTGCAGAAGGGATCCAGAGAAGAAGGATGCCGCGGCGACGAGGCCGAAAACGATGAAGTCGTTGGCGCCCTGGGCGACCCCGCGTTCGGCCGGCGAGTGGCAATCGGTGATCATCGCTGTCGCGCCGATGAAGCCGAAGTTCCAGCCGAGGCCGAGAAGGACGAGCGAGCCCCAGAAGGTGTGCAAGCCGAGTCCCGTCAGGGCGAGCACAGCCGAGCCGGCGATCAGAAGCAGCCCGGCGGCGGTGATCGTCTCCTTTCCGAAGCGGGCGATCAGCTGACCGGTGAAGAAGCTGGGTCCGAACATGGCGAGCACGTGCCATTGGATGCCCAAGGCCGCGTGATCCACGGAGTGCCCATGGCCGACCATGGCGATGGGCGCCGCCGTCATGACGAAGGTCATCAGGCCGTAGGACACGACCCCGGCCCCGACCGCGAGGATGTAGCGCGGCATTCGGAGAAACGCGCCCAGGGAGCGCCCCTCGCCGCGCGGCCCCAATCGTTCCGCTGGAGGCCGGCGCAGCAGAAGCAGGACCGGAAGGGCGAGAAGGCCGAGCGCCGCCTGGCCGAGGAAGCTCCCGGCGAACGGAGCTCCTTCGACCGCGCCCTTCGTCCAGATGACGATCTGCGGCCCGATCACGGCGGCGAGAAGGCCGCCCACCATCACGAACGAGATCGCCTTGGCTCGCTGCGGCTCCTCCAGCCCGTCGGCCGCCGCGAAGCGGTAGCTCTGGACGAAGGCCGCATAGGCGCCGGACGCGAACGTGCCCAAGCAGAAGGCGGCGAAGAGTTCCAGCATGATGCCGGCGGCCGCCAGGCATCCCCCCGCCACGCCCAGCATCGCACCGAGGAGGTAGGCGTTTCGCCGGCCGCCGCGGCGGACGAGCGCACCGGCCGGAAGCGTGCCGAGCGCCAGCCCGAGATTGAAGAGGCTGACGGGCAGGGTGATCAGGGCGGGATCCTCGGACAAGCGCTGTCCGACGAGCCCGCCCAGCGAGAAGACGATCGGGGGACCGGCAGCGCCCAGGGCCTGCGCGAGCGTCAGGACGACGATGTTGCGGTTCACGCTCCTGCCGGCCGTCATGAATGGACCCTCTCCCTCACCATCTCGCGCCGTCGCCGTGCGAATGGACGACCCGTCATAGTTCATCGGGCCGAAGCTTCCCAAGGGGTCCGCGAGCCGAACAAGGAACCGAGCCGAGCCCCTCGGGATGAGGATCGGCCAGCGGCTTCGAACGGACCGGCTCCGCTTTCCGTGACCCATTGTTCTCGATCCGGAGGCTGGAGGCGGACGCCGACACGTGGTTTAGCTTCTTCGCACTTGCGAAAACCCGACGAGATGATCTGTCCATGACGGAAGCCGCCCTCGACCACGCGCCGGCCGACGGTCTCGACCCGCCGATCCGGGCCTCGCGCCCGGCCGCCCTGATCGTCCTCGCTTTGGCTCTCGGCAGCTTCGGCATCGGCACGGGCGAGTTCGCGATCATGGGCCTCCTGCCCGACATCGCCCTCGGCCTGCGGATCTCGCTGCCCGATGCGGGACACCTGATCAGCGCCTACGCGCTCGGGGTCGTCGTCGGGGCGCCGCTCATCGCGCTTCTCGGCGCGAAGCTTCCCCGCCGCGCGCTCCTTCTTCTTCTGATGCTGGGGTTCGGCGCCGGCAATCTCGCGAGCGCCGTCGCTCCGGATCCCGTGACGCTCGCCCTTCTGCGCTTCGTCTCCGGCCTGCCGCACGGCGCGTATTTCGGCGTCGCCGCCCTCGTCGCCGCCTCGGTGGCCGCGCCCGGCCAGCGCGCCCAATCGATCGGCCGGGTCATGCTCGGCCTGACGGTCGCGACCCTCCTCGGCACGCCGATGGCGACCTGGCTCGGCCAGCAGTTCGGCTGGCGCTCCCTGTTCGTCCTCGTCGGCGGCATCGGCCTCCTCGCGGTGCTCCTCCTGTGGCTGACGCTGCCGCGCGACCGGGTCCGGGAGGGCGCCAGCGCGCGCAAGGAGCTCGGCGCGCTGATGCGCCCGCAGATCTGGCTGACCTTCGCCTTCGCCGCGGTCGGCTTCGGCGGCATGTTCGCGGTCTTCAGCTACATCGCCGCCACGACGACGCAGGTCGCCGGCCTGCCCGAGACCTTCGTTCCCGTGATCCTCGCGATCTTCGGCACGGGCATGATCGCGGGCAACATCCTCGGCGCGTGGGCCGCCGACCGGGCGCTGATGAAGACGCTGGGGGGCATGATGACCTTCAACATCGTCGTGCTCGCCGCCTTCGCCCTGACCGCGCAGCACCCGGTCCTCCTGTGCCTCGGCGTGTTCCTGATCGGCTTCGGCGTCGCCCTGGCGCCGGCCGTCCAGACCCGGTTGATGGACGTCGCCGGCGAGGCCCAGACCCTGGCGGCGGCCTCGATGCACTCGGCCTTCAACATCGCCAACGCCGCGGGCGCCTGGCTCGGCGGCCTCGCCATCTCGGCCGGCTACGGCTACGCCTCGACAGGGTGGGTCGGAGCCGGTCTCGGCCTCCTCGGCCTCGCCATCTTCGCCGCGTCCTGCGCCTTGCAGCGGCGCGCCGACGCGGCGCCGGCCGGGTAAACGGCGCGCTCCTGCTGCCGTCCCAAGGGCTCGGCCGAGCGATCCGATCGCCTCAGGCGCCGGACCAGCGCTTCAGGGCGACGGAGGCGTTCACGCCGCCGAAGCCGAAGGCGTTGGACAGGGCCACGTCGGCGGCGGACCTGCGCGCCGTCGGGCCGATCAGGTCGAGCCCTTCGGCCACCTCGTCGGGGTCCTCGAGGTTCAGGTTCGGGGGAAGCGTTCCGTCCCGCAGCGCCAGAAGCGTCACGATCACCTCGAACACGCCGGCCGCGCCCAGGAGATGGCCGCTCGAAGACTTGGTCGAGGAGATGGCCGGGCCGGGTGCGCCGCCGAAGACTGCCTTGATGGCGGCGAGCTCGCTTGCGTCCCCGATCGGCGTCGAGGTCGCATGGGCATTGATGTAGTCGACCGCGTCGGGCGACAGGCGCGCCATGGACAGGGCGAGGCGCATCGCTCGCTGGGCGCCGTCGCCGTCCACCCGCGCAGCCGTGGGATGGTGCGCGTCGGCCGTGGTGCCGTAGCCGCAGATTTCCCCCAACGGCGTCGCGCCCCGGTCGAGCGCGTGCCGCAGGCTCTCCAGCACCAGCATGCCCGCCCCCTCGCTCATGACGAAGCCGTCCCGGCTCCGGTCGAACGGGCGCGAGGCCGATCGGGGATTGTCGTTGAAGCCGGTCGACAGGGCTCGGGCGGCGCCGAAGCTCGCCAGCGTCACGCGGCTGATGCAGGCCTCCGCCCCGCCGCACAGGACGACGTCGGCTTCGCCGCTGCGGATCAGCCGCATGCCGTCTCCGATGGCCTGGACGCTGGCCGCGCAGGCCGTGACCGGCGCGCCCAGCGGCCCCTTGAAGCCGTGGCGGATCGAAATCTGGCCGGCGGCGAGATTGACCAGGAAGGAGGACACGGTGAAGGGCGACAGGCGCCCGGGCCCGCGCGTCTGGACCGTGGTCACGGCGTCCAGCATGGAATGGAAGCCGCCGATGCCGGAGGCGACGATCGTCGCGGTGCGCTCCCGCCCGCCTTCGTCCGGCGTCCAGCCGGCCTGCGCGATGGCCTGGCCGGCGGCGTCGAGCGCGAAGTGGATGAAGCGATCCATCTTCTTGCGATCCTTGAACGGCACGAGGCCGTCGAGGTCGAAGCCGTGCGCGTCCTCGTCCCGGCCGGGGACGACGCCCGCGATCCTGGACCCGATGCCGACGACGGCGTCATCGTCGAGGCGGCGGATGCCCGACCGGCCGGCGACGAGGCGGCTCCAAACGGGCTCGACGCCGACGCCCAGGGGCGAGACGACCCCCATGCCGGTCACGACGATACGCTCTGGGTCTTGCGCGGCCATTCAGTACACCAGCGTGCGGATCGTCGGCGGTTTGCGCCTGCCAAGCCCGGGGGTCAAAATCGGTCAGAACGCCACGAGCTTGCGCGCCGCGGGATCCCAGAGGGCCAACCCGATGCAACGGAAGCTGTCGCGAAGGGAGAGCCGGGATAGGTTGCCCAGCAGCGGTTCGCCATCGAGGCAGGCCTGGAGGCGATAGTTCGGGATCCGGCAGTTCAGGTGGTGGATGTGGTGGAGCCCGATATTGCCGGTAAACCATTGCAGGACCTTCGGCATGACGTAGTAGGAGCTGCCGATGAGCGCGGCGCGCTGCATGCTCCAGTCCTCCGACTCCTCCCAGTGCGTGTCTTCGAACTGGTGCTGCACGAAGAAGAGCCAGCCTCCGACCCAGGACGCGACGAAGGCGGTCGGCAGGATCGCGAGGGCGACGGCCGGGGTGCCGAAGGCGGCGATCAGCCCACCATAGACGAGGAGAAGGGCAAGGTTCAGCCCCATGATGCTCCGCCAGGCGTCCCGGAACGGGAGCGACTGCCCGAAGGGCGAGCGCTGGAACAGGATGAAGTACAGCGGAGGCCCCACCACGTGGAGCAGCAGCGGATGCCGGTAGAGGCGATAGCGGCGGCGGGCGGCAGGCGTCATCCGGCGGTATTCGTCGACGGTCACCGTGTCGACGTCGCCGATCCCGCGCCGCCCGAGGTCGCCGGCGGTCGTGTGGTGAACCGCGTGCGATCGGCTCCAGTAGCCGAAAGGCGTCAGGGTGAAGAGGCTGAGCAAGCGTCCCACGCCACGGTTGAGCCGCCGGGACGTGAAGAAGGAATTGTGGCCGCAGTCGTGCTGCACCCCGAACAAGCGGATGAGAAGCCCGCCCGCGGGAAGAAACAGCGCCAGGAGGACGTAGTTGCCGGTCGCCGCCCCGAACAGCATGAGCCCCGCCGCGGCCAGGAAGAGGGCCAGGGTCGTGCCGAACTGGAGCCAGGCGGCCCGATCGTCCGGATCGCGATATCGCAGGCAATGGCGTGACAACCGGCGGATCGTGACCTCGTCGAGATCCACGGCGGGACGTTCGAAGCTGCGGCTCGCCGCGGCCTTATGTACTGACAAATGAGCTATCCGGATTTGGAGCCGCAGGGATGCGCACTCCTGGAGCCGCCATCACTGGCATGCAAATCGAATGTGCTCAATCGATGACGGCGGGATCGCGGCGGAGCTCCGCTCGCTCAAGCATCCACGATGCCGCCAAGGGCGGGCCGGGACGCGGCATCCTCGGCCTTGCAACACGGCCCTCGCAGATATCCGGCCGATCGTTCTCCCGTCCGGCCGAACCGGGACGCGCTGCGCCGGGGAAGACCGCGGAGCCTGCGCGGACGACAGCCGGTCATCCGGCCGACGGATCGGTGTTCCACGCGGCGAAGGTCAGGCCGCCGAATCGGCTGTGATCCGCCCCGACGGCGAAGGCCTGCTCGATCAGGCTGTGGACGTCGCCGATCGCGATCTCGCCGCCGCAGGAAGCCGCCCGCAGCGGGATCGGCGTCCAGCCGTCGGGCTCGAGCACGCCCGCATAATGGCTTCGCACGGCGTCCGCTCCGGTCGCCGCGTCCAGCATGCGCCACAGCGGCCGGATGTTGCGCCCATCGTGGCGCACCTTCAACCGATCGAGGACGTCGATCCAGGACCGCGTGTTCACGACGGAGATCGCGTCGCCGAAGGGCTCCCTTTCGTCGTCCGCCACGCCGGGAACATCGCTCGGCATCTCCGGCTGATCGGAGGAGTTGCAGGCGGACAGAGCGATTCCGGCCAGCAGAGCTGCGATCGGCGTCCATCCGCTCCGCCGCTCCCGAGGTTCGGGAACGCCAAGTCACACCGACATCGATCCCGAACGCCCGAAGCCGGAGCGATCGGCTGACCCAAGCCGCCCTCGCTCCGACAGTTATAGATGCCCGCCGCTACGAAAGGCGGGGTCGCGATGCCGGCTACGAACCCGTGCGCGGCGCCGGGGCCGCGATCCGGCTCTGGTCGGCTTCCTCGTATTGCGTCGAAGCGCCGCCGTTCGGAAGCTTGCTCTGCTCGCGATTGACCTTCTCGGTTTCGGTTTCGCCGGACGGATCGTGCTCGGTCGCAACCTTTGATCCGTCGTCGCGATACTCGGTGCCGTCCTTCGTGGTCTTGCTGATCTCGGACATGCCGTCTTCCTCCGTGTCGATGCGAGAGGAAGGCCGCTCGGCCACACTGGTTCCGCGACCGCCGGTTCGGGGCCGGAGCCCGATCGCCGGTTCGCCGGCGCCGGCCGACGGCAGCCTTGAGCTGCACGCCGCCCCCTCCAGATGAGCCTGCCTGATGCCGCGAAGACGAGACCCCGGACGATCGGATCGTGTCCGAGATGGCCTGGCGCTTCGAGGCGGCCAACCTGCTTCTCTGGGCGCTCGGCGCCGAGAATGCCGACATCCGTCACGCCGACAGCCTTGCCGATCCGGACGACGTGCGGCGCGGCGCGCAGGCTCTGAGGAAAGGCGGCCTCGTGCCCGGCGCCATGCGTCTGCGCCCGGCAGCCGAGATCCTCGACGCGCTCGATCTCGCTTGGCGCCAGCACTGGATCGTCCGTCAGGCTCGGCAGAAGGGCTTGGTGCCCGACGGCATCGATCCCGACGTGATCAGCGAGCGGCACCATGCCCTCAACTGGCTGACCGGCTTCCACAACGATCCGGGTACGAGCTGGGACGACGTCGAAACCCCGACCTGAGACGCGGGTCGTCCAGTCCGTGCCGGGCGGTGCCATGAACGTCCGACACGTCGTTCTGTCCGGTTGCTCGGGCGGCGGAAAGTCGAACCCTGCTCGTCGAACTGGATCGCAGAGGGTTCGCCACCGTCCCGGATCTCGGTCGGGAGGAGGAGCTGCGCGGCGGCGGTGACGCGCCCCCCGAAGGCGTACGGTCCGGACCCGTGACCGAGGACCGCTCACCGCCCGTCCCGGCTCAGCCGGCGAGAAGCTTCCGGATTTCGGCGGCCAGCTGATCCTGGCTGTAGGGCTTGCCGAGCCTCGGCAGTTCCAGACGCGCGCCGGAAGGAAGCTCGGCATAGCCGGTGGCGATGAGGATCGGCATGCCGGGGAAGAGGGCGAGCGCCGCTTCGGCGAGTTCCGCGCCGTTCATGCGGGGCATGGAGAAGTCGGTGATCATCAG
>CANJKV010000217.1 GCA_947474855.1 Aurantimonadaceae bacterium
ATGCCGAACGGCGGCGTAGACTTCCACGGCAAACATTCCCCGCCGTCCCCCGCAAAAGAGAACAGCCTAACCACTGGCCGGATTTTACTCCGCCGCGCTCGCCATCATGACGGCGCTCCTGTGGCCTGGTTTGTCACCGCCGTGCACAAAGCAGAACGCCGAGAATTCGGCGCAGGCCGAGAAGATCGCCGCGCTTTCGGCAGAAAGCGCCGATCGCAGCCGGCAGGCCATCGCGGGCTCGCTGGAGGCCATGCGATCCATCGCGGAGCGGGTGCGGGTCGTCCAGGAGATCGCCCGCCAGACCGACCTCCTGGCGCTGAACGCGGCCATCGAGGCGGCGCGCGCCGGCGCCCACGGCAAGGGCTTTGCGGTGGTCGCTTCCGAAGTGCGCAAGCTCGCCGAGCGCTCGCAGGCCGCCGCGGCCGAGATCGGCGATTTGTCCGTGGAGACCCTGAACGCTGCCGAGGAGGCCGGGCGCATGTTCGACAGCCTCCTGCCCGACATCCGGCGCACCGCCGAGCTCGTTTCGGAAATCTCCGCCGCCTGCCGCGAGCAGTCGATCGGCATCGAGCAGATCAACCAGGCCGTGGTCCAGCTCGACCAGGTGACGCAGGCCAATGCCGGTGCGGCCAACGAGATGACCGCGACGGCCGAAGCGTTGTCGGGCGAGGCGATGAGCCTCAACGAGCGCGCCGCCTTCTTCAAGCTCGACGGAGCGCCGCAGGTGAGCGCGCCTCGCGCGGCGTCGGTTCCGAGCCAGGACGTCTCGTCCCCGGCGGTTCGCTCCGGCGACGCGCGTGCGCTTCAAGCGCAGGCGGCGCGCTTTGCCGGCGGCCGCCTCGCGGCGGGCGAGCCGAGGCAGTCCGCGAAGGCTGCGGCGGTGAGGGGGATCAGTCTGGATCTCGACGATGCGGGCTTCGAGCGCATGAGCGGCTGAGACGGCGATCGGGGATCTCTCCCCCGGACGTCGGGACATCGGCCGGACGCCCTGGATCGGGCGCCCGGCCGAGATGGCTCCGCAATTTGCGGCCTTCCGGTCGGGAACTGGGATGCCGCGACGGTCTTTCTCTTCGGGCACCGATCTCAAGGGAGGTCACGATGAAACCGATCATCACGGCGGCTCTGGCCGCTGCCGCCTGCTTCGCGTTCCAGGGCGCGGCGTTCGCGGCTTGCTCGAACGAGACAACCGCCTCGATCGCGGAGGGCGGCGGGGAGGCCATATCCAAGGACGGCCAGCACACGCCGCTGGAAACCGATGCGAACGCGCCCGGCGTGACGCAGTCGCAAGGCGGCACCACCACCAACATGGAGCAGGCCGAAGCCGGCGCGTCCGGCGCCGTGTCCAAGGACGGCTCGACCATGCCGCTCGCCGAAGCGAAGGGCGGCGGCGACGTGGCCGTGGCCATGTCCGACCAGGACGTCGCGGCTCAGCAGAACGGCGACCCGACGGCCGCCGCCACCGCGCAGCAGGAAACCTGCACCAACTGAGGTCGATCGCGCCGCCGGCGACGACTCGGAACCACGCTGTCCGGCCCGTCCGTCGGACAGCGTCCGCTACCGCGAAGCGATGCTCGCTCCTCCCGGTCGAACGGATCGGTGGCTGCCCTGCGCGTTGTGTCGCATGCCCTCTCCCGCCCATCGACGGAACACCCCTGATTGATATGTCTCCCTTCGCGTCAACTCGGCGCGGAGGTTGCTCAAGGGGGAGTGCGATGACCAGGTGGCTCTTGATCGGCGCCTCGCTCGCCGCGATCGGATCGGCGGGGCTCTCGACGCTGGCCGCTTCGGCGCAGACGCCGGTGACGCTGACCTTCGCGGCCCATTACAACGACGCGCAGATGGCGCCGCTCACCGCCTGCTTCCGCGCCTACGAGGCGCAGAACCCGAACGTCAGGATCGTCTACCAGCAGTCCAAGATCGAGGACTTCCTCCAGACGCTGCAGACCGCGCGCATCGCCGGCAGCGCGCCCGACATCTACAACGTCTACTCCATCTGGGGCGCCAAGCTCGTGGGCGACGGCATCCTCGCCGAGCCGCCGGAGGACATGGTCCGCTTCGTGACGGAGAATTACGAGCCGACCACCGTCCAGTCGGCGACGGTCGAAGACGCCGTCTGGGGCGTGCCGGCGGAGGTGAGCCTCTACCTCCTCGTCTACAACAAGAAGCTGTTCGCCGAGGCCGGGATAAACGAGCCCCCGCGCGACTGGGCGGGGGTTCTCGCCGCGGCCGAGAAGATCGCCAAGCGCGACAGCCTCGGCAAGGTGACGACCGCCGGCTACGCCTTCGGGCCGACGGTGGCGAACGCCACGCACCCATTCCGCGCCCTGCTCCTGTCGAAGGGCGTGCCGCTCTTCAACGACGATCTGACGGGCACGAACCTGACGAACCCCGCCGCGGCCGAGATCCTGTCGGGTGAGGCGGAGCTGTTCTCGCGGGGCCTGACGTCCGCCTCCAACGTCGTGCGCGACTTCCCCTCGGGCTCGGTCGGCATGATGATCGCCGCCAACTGGTTCGAGCAGACGCTGCGCGAGGGTCTGGGCGAGGCCTTCGACGAGACAGTGGGCGTGGCGCCCATTCCCGGCGGGCCGGACTGGAAGACCTACCAGTATTCCTTCTACCAGGCGGTGGATGCCGAGAGCCCGAACGCGGCGGAAGCCTGGAAGCTGATCCGCTGGCTGAACGAGCCGCGCGAGGCGGGGAAGCGCTCCTGCACCGGCGACATGCTGATCGCGCTGGGCTCGCTCACCGCCAACCGCGCCGACATCGCGGCCTCCGAGGCCGAGCTCGGCGACGCCTTCTCCACCCCTTACGTCGAGGCCCTGTCGGGCGGGCGCGCCGTGCCGGATCCGAACATCCGCCAGACCCCGGAGGCCGACAAGGTGCTGCGCACCGCCATCGAGGAGGTCTGGCTCGGCCGCAAGGACGCGCAAAACGCGCTGACGGAAGCGGACGAGGCGATCTCGGCGATCCTCGCCGAGCCGTTCTGAGGGCCCGCCGCGGGCACCGCTTCATGACCCTGTCCCGGCGCGCGACGCCCTATCTCCTCCTGGCGCCGGTGCTCGTCTTCGCGGCGGTGTTCTTTCTCGTTCCCGTCCTCTTCTCGCTCGGCCTCTCCTTCTTCTCCTGGAACTCGCTCGGGCGCCCGCGCTTCGTGGGCGCCGCCAATTACGCCTACCTGCTCACGCGCGACCCGCTGTTCTGGCTGACGCTGCGCAACACCGCGCTCTTCGTCGGGGGCACGATCCTCGTCGGCGTTCCGCTCGCCCTGGCGCTGGCGCTCGCCGTGCGCCGCAGCCGCCGGCGGGCCGTCTGGCGCTCGCTCTACTGGCTGCCGGGCGTCACCAACGTCGCGGCCGTCGCCTATGTCTGGCAGTCGGTGCTGGCCGACCCCTACGGCCTCCTCAACCGGACGCTGGCGCTGGCCGGCATTCCCGGTCCCGCCTGGCTCTTCGATCCGGGCACGGCGATGCTCGCCACGATCCTCGTCTTCGTCTGGTTCCATGTCGGGCAGGACATGCTGCTCCTGTCCGCCGCGCTCGACCAGGTGGACGAGGACTGCGAGGACGCCGCGCGCATCGACGGGGCAAGCCCCTGGGAGATCTTCCGCTACGTGACGCTGCCGCTGATGAAGCCGGCGCTGCTCTTCGTCACGCTCTCCAACCTCGTGAAAGGCGTCGGCTACTTCGCGCTGATGCTGGTGCTGACGGGCGGCGGGCCGGTGAACACGACCAACGTCGCCGCACTCCACATCTACGACCTCGCCTTCGGCCAGTTGAAGCTCGGGCTCGCGGCGGCCGCCGCCTGGCTCCTTCTCGTCGCGGTGGCGCTCGTGGCCTTCGCGCAGCTCGCCTTCATGCGGCGCGGCGGGCTGGAGGCCTACGGATGACGCTCTCGACGCTCGCCGCCGACGCCCCCCTCGCCGCGTCCGCCGCGGAGGCGAGTCGCTCGCGCCCCGGCGCGCGGCCGCGGCCGTGGCTGCGCGCCGGGCGCTTCGTCGCCCTTTCCCTGGGCGGCGCGATCATGGTCGCGCCCTTCATCGACATGATCCTCGGGGCGCTCCGCTCGCCGGCCGAGCGTTTGGCGCGCCCGCCGGTCTACGTTCCGGCCGACCCGCAATGGGAGAACTTCGCCGCCGTCTTCCGCGACTTCCCGCTCGGGCTCTGGCTGTTCAACAGCTTCGCGGTCACGATCGCGATCACCTGCCTCCAGCTCGCGACCAGCACGACCGCGGCCTATGCCCTCGCCAAGTTCCGCTTCCGCGGGCGCGACCTGATCCTGAAGTTCGTCGTCGTCGCGCAGGTCTTTCCCTTCTTCCTCCTGATCATCCCGCTCTTCATCGTGCTCCGCTACTTCCCGCTCTTCGGGGGCAACGACATCCTCGGCCAGGGCGGCACCGGGCTCCTCGACACCTATGCCGCGCTGATCCTGCCCTTCGCGGTGTCCTGGTACGGCGTCTTCCTCATGCGCCAGTTCATGATCTCGGTGCCGGACGAGCTGATCGACGCCGCGCGCATCGACGGGGCGGGGGAGCTGCGCATCCTCTGGTCGGTCGTGCTGCCGCTGGTGCGCCCGGCGCTTCTGACGCTCGGCATCTTCGTCTTCATCTACCACTGGAACGAGGTGGTCTGGACGCTGACGGTGACGCGCACCTCGCCCGACCTCCAGACCGGCCCGGTCGGCATCCACCTCATGCGCGGCGCCTTCGATTCCGAGCGCGACCTGTCGCTCCAGCAGGCGGCGATCGCCGTGACCGTCCTGCCGGTGATCGTCCTCTTCCTCGCCCTCCAGCGCTTCTACGCCCGCACCTCGGGGATGAAGGCGTGATGCCTCATTCCGCCAGGACGTGCGCGACGTGGTGGGCTTCGGGCTCGCGGTAGAGCGGGTAGAGCGGCCCGACCGCGCGCGCCACCGCCGCGACGTCGAGCATCGGCACCCGGCCGCCGAAGCGCTCGATCGCCTCCGGCGTCAGGCGCACGGGGCGAAGCGTCGCGCTCTCCTCGCCGAATCGCACGAGGTCGCTGTTCATCTCCAGGAGCTTCCTCGCGCCCCGCTCGCCGATGCGGTTGTAGCTCATCGTCTCGACCTCCAGGCCCGGCACGATGACCTTGGCGACGCCGACGCCCGACCCCGGCGCGCCGTCGATGGCGAGGACGTCGAAGCCTTCGCCCTCCAGGCGCTCGCGCGCGACGCGGCCGCGCTCGCGGGTGGTGGGCAGGCTCGCCTCCGGCAGCTCGGCGAAGCGCTTCGTCGTCCGGCGCGAGAAGACGCTGTCCGCCAGCGCCGCCTTCAAGCCCTCCGGCGGCAGCGTGGCCCAGGCCGTCATCGCCTCCAGCGCCCGGTTCTCGCCGGAAACGAGGCTCGGCATGGCGGCTTGGAGGAAACGGTCGAGGAAGCCGTCGGGGGCGACGCGGCGCGCTTCCTCGATCGGCCCGTGGGCGTAGGTCTTGCGCACCCGCGCCGAGCAGAATTCGAGGATGGCTTTCCGCAGCGCGACGTTGCGGTCGGGGTCGCAGGCCTCGCCGCAGGCCGACAGCATGATCGGCACGCGCGGGCCTGCCCCCTCCCGGTCGAAGCCGACGACGTAGAGGTTGGCGAGGCCGAACTGGTCGCTGGCGAACTTCGCCAGGACCTCGATGCCGAGCCCGTCGAGGCGCGCGAGAAGGGCGGCCACGTCCGGGGCCAGCCCCTCCGACAGGTCCAGAACCACGCCCCGGTCGAGGGCGCGGAAGACGAGGCCGTTGCCGTCGCGCTGGAGGAGTTCGAGGAGGCCGTGGCCGATCGCCCAGTCGAGGTCGGGCCCCGCGCCGAGGCCGTTGGTGATCAGCGGCGTGAAGGGCTCGTAGTTCGCGGGCAGCTCGAAGTAGTCCGTGGCGCCGAGGTCGGCGGGCACCAGCACCGGCTCGCCGGTCGCCACGCGCCGCGCCTCGATCCAGGCGAGCGGCGTGTCGCGGTCGACGGGGCTGCCGGCCGGCAGGCAGAGGGTGAGAGGGTCGGCAATGCCGCGACTGCCGACCTTGGTCACCAGGTCGGCATAGCTGCCCATGCGCTTCTCGGCCTTCATCAGCGTCAGCGTCGGCAGGATCGCCTCGGCGATCTCGGCGAGCGCGCCGATGATGGCGGTCCCGTCATCCGCCCCGTAGCCGTAGCCCGAGGGCATGTTGCCGGGCATTGAGGGGTCGTCGAGGAAGAGCGAGACCTTCCAGGCCGGCACGCCCGTGCGGTCGAGCCCCTGCAGCGGGAAGCCGACGAGGCGGCCGGGCGGCAGCGCCTCGACATAGGCGCGCGCGGCGTCGGGCAGGTCGGCCGGCAGGTCGTGGGTCGGGGCTGGCATGAGGGCTCGCAGTTTCCAGGTCGGACGCTTCGCAACTAGCGCTCGCCGCGATCCGAGCCGCGCCATGCGACGCAACACCGCTGCGCAGGCGCCCGCCGCGTGAAAGGGGCCGCGGCGAAGGCGGCCCCTTTCGCTTCATTCGGCAGGCACGCTCGAGCCGGTCAGCGCGAGGCCTTGTAGAGCTTCTGCGCGATCTCGAACATTTCCTCCGGCGCATAGTCCGGCGTGAAGGCGGAAGGGACGCCGGTCAGCTGATGGATCTTGCCGCCCTCCGGCATGCCGTCGACGACCTCCAGCTCGCCCGGCGGATCGTCGGGCAGCGCCACCTCGCCGTTGCCCCAGATGCCGGCCATTTCCTTGTAGTCGCTCGGGCTGAACGTATAGAGGCGGCGGTGCGAGCCCTCGTCGAGGTACTTCTGGCACTCCGGAATCTTCGACAGGGGGATGTTCGGGGTCGGCAGGAACTTGTCGAGGTCGACGCCGGTGATCTTCTTCAGCGCCAGCGCGTAGGCGTGCGCGTGGACCGAGCCGCGCACCAGGAGATAGCCGCAGACCTCGCGTCCCGTCGGGTCGGTCAGCGTCTCATAGACGCGCAGCTTGTGGAGGCGCGCGCCGCATTCGAGGTGGAAGTTGTGGAGGAGGTCGACGACGACGTTGCCCGTCGTCGTGACGAAGTCGTTGTTCCAGGACGCGCCGTTGGAATTCACCGGCATCGCGCCGCCGCCGCCCGACAGGAAGGCCGCGGCGAGGCGCATGTCCTTCATGTCCTCGAAGGGCGCGCCCGAGATGTCGCCGCCGTCCTTCTCGTCGCCCTTCGGCTTGTCCGGACCGTTGGCCAGCATGGCGACGCCGTTGGAGACGAGCTCGACATGGCCCAGTTCTTCCGCCGTGATCGAGGCGACCAGGCTGTAGAACGGCTTCAGCTTCTCCTTGGACCGAAAGTTGAAGCTCTGGAACATGTAGTTGCCCAGAGTGGACATCTCGCCGTACTTGCCTCCGAGCAGCTCCTGAAGAGCCGCGGCGGCATTGGGGTCGGCTCGCTTGGGTGCCGGCAGTTCTGCCTGCAACTTGTCGACGCGCATGAACATGGATGCATCCTTCCATTGTGAGCGTGCCGACCCTTAGCTAGATGCAGGCTCCCCACCCAACAGGCGCAGCCGTTCGCTCATTCATTGGCTGAATGACGAAGTCGCCGGCAACCAAGCGCGCGATCCCGCTTCGCCGGGCAGGGGGATCGGCGGCGGGCGCAAGGGACTGGGCGCCGCCAGGTCCGGCCTTTTCAGGGAACGTCCGGATGCTCCTTGATCGGCATGTCGTCGGTGGGTGTCACCGTCTGGCGCTCGATCATGCGGTGGACGCGCGGGCGGCCGGGGCCGCGATGGAGCGACAACAAGCGCTCGTTGATCTCGGCGTCGGCCTTGGTGCGGCGCATGTTGTGGCGCACGTACTCGACCCAGGTCGGCACGTGGTAGGTCTCGGTCCAGGTGCCGGGATTCTCAAGGTCGCGCAGCAGCGCCCATTGCCGTGCCCCGTCGCGGATGCGCACGCGCCGACGCTCGGCCATCACCGCCAGGAAGGCCGGCACGTCGGCCTGGTCGATCTCGTAATCCACCATGACCATGATCGGGCCGCTGCGCGAGCGCAGGTCCAGGCGCACCTCCGGCTCGCGGAACTGGTCGAGCGGATCGAGATCGAGCGCGAGAAGCGGCGGAATGGCGAAGCGCAGGCCGATCAGCGCCCCGAGGGTCAGGAAGCCGCCCGCGGCGATCAGCGCCCGGCTCGGATCGTAGGCGTCGGCGAGGAGGCCCCAGATCCAGCTCCCCGCGGCCATGCCGCCGAAGGTCGCGGTCTGGTAGATCGAGAGCGCCCGCCCCACCACCCAGCGCGGCGTCGAGAGCTGGACGGTGACGTTGAAGAGCGACAGCGCCAGCACCCAGGACGCGCCCGCCGGCAGGAGCGCGAGGCAGGTGAGCCAGGTCTGCCGGCTGTTGCCGACGAGAACCGCGCTGAGCGCGAAGGCGACGAAGGCGCCGCGCGCGATGACCTCGCTCGTGTACCGCTCGCGCAGGCGCGTGTTCATGAACGCCCCGCCGATGGCGCCGACGCCGAAGCTGCCGAGAAGGATGCCGAAGGTCGCCGCGCCCCCGGAGACGAGGTCTCGCGCGACGAGCGGCAGCAGCGCCAGGATCGAGATCGCGCCGAGCCCGAACAGGAAGGCGCGCCCGATCACCGTCACGAGATTGGGCGACATGGCGACGAAGCGGATGCCCGCCGACATGGCCAGCTGGAAGCTTTCCCGCGGCAGGGGGCTCGGCGCGCGCCGCCGCGTCCAGCGGGTGAGCGCGAGGATGAGCGGCGCGTAGCTCACCGCGTTCAGCGCGAAGGCGCCGGCCGCCCCGACCGACGCGACGATGAAGCCACCCACCGCCGGGCCGATGCTGCGCATCAGGTTGAAGGCCATGCTGTTCAGCGTCACCGCGGACGGGATGTCCGAGCGCGGCACGAGGTCGCCCATGGATGCCTGCCAGGACGGATTGTGGAGCGCCGTGCCGCAGCCGATCAGAAAGGTGAAGAGGAGGAGGAGCCAGGGCGTGATCCAGCCCTGGATCGCGAGAACGGCGAGGGCTACGGAGGCCGTCATCATCAGCGATTGAGCCACCAGCATGACCGTGCGCCGGTCGAAGCTGTCGGCAAGCGCGCCGGCGGCGAGCGAGAAGATCATGATGGGCAGCGTCGTCGCGGTCTGGACGAGCGCCACCATGTCGTCGGAATCGGCGATGCTCGCCATCATCCAGCCGGCGCCGACGGCCTGGATCAGGCCGCCGAGGTTGGACACGAGGACCGCGGA
>CANJKV010000218.1 GCA_947474855.1 Aurantimonadaceae bacterium
CCGGCGCCCGAGGTCGCCTGGGCGAGCGAGTTGATGCCGCCCGACAGGATGCAGATGATCGAGAAGGAGATGGCGAAGTTGGAGAAGCGGCTCATCCGCCGCTCCAGCTCCTGGGCGTAGCCCATGGAGTGGAGCACCTGCATGTCGGCGTGCTTCTGGTCGTCGGTGTAGCCGGGCGGCGGCGCGCCGGCGGAGGAGGCGGGGGGCGTGGTCATCAGGCATCTCCGCGTGGGCTGAGGGCGAGGCTCCGGCGGCGGGGAGAGGCGTGGACGAACGGTCCGACGCGGGTCCCGGCATGCCGTTTGCACAGACTGGAGGCAGGCCCAAGGAACTGGCAATGTCACCAAAGGGCTATTCGCCCTCGTCGCGGCGCTGCTAGGTTCGGCGCTTCGCGGCGGGCGGCGCACGCGACGGGAGCCGGAGCATGGAGCGGGCGAAGGTGCAGGAGGGCGGCACGGGCGACCGCCTCGGCTGGCAGGGCAGCGTCGGCGCGATCATCGCCCATCTCGGCACGCCGGAGCTGCCGGGCATCCTCGACGAGGGCCTGCGGGGGCTCGCGCCCTTCGACCTCAGCGTGATCTTCGCCTATCCCGAGGGCGCCCGGCCGCTGCACCTCCACGACGGCCTCGGTCCGCATCGGCCGGGCGCGGCGCTCGACGCCTATCTCGACGGCGCCTATCTACTCGATCCCTTCTACGTCGCCTGCGCGAAGCCCGTCGCGCCGGGCCTCTACCGGATGAGCGACCTTGCCCCCGACGCCTTCTTCGAGGGCCACTACGTCAACAACTGGGAGGTCCATCCCTGCATCTCGATGGAGTCGGGATCACTCGCGGAAGAGATCGGCTACGTCGTGCCGCTGCCGGGCGGGCCGATGGCGGTCTACTCGCTGATGCGCAGCGCCGGCTCGCCGCCGTTCGACGCGGCGGAGATCGAGCGCCTGGCTTCCGTCGAGCCGGTGGTGCGCGAGGCGATCCGGGCGCAGTGGCGCGACCTCGCGGTTCCCGCGACGCGCGTCGAGGCGGCGCCGGAGGCGGGGGAGGACGGCGCGGAACTCGTGCTCGACCGCGCCTTCGCGGGCTTCTGCCCGGGGCTCCTGTCGACGCGCGAGCGGGTGGTGACGCAGATGGTGCTGCGCGGCCACTCGACCCACTCGGTCGCCGCTCTCCTCGGCATCGCGGAAGGAACGGTCAAGAACCACCGCAAGAGCGTCTACGCCAAGCTCGGCATCGCCAGCCAGCAGGAGCTGTTCAGCCTGTTCCTCGCCCACATCCTGGCGCGGCGGGAAGGCCCGGGCGCGGCGAGCCGGGCCGCCTGAAACGAGGAGCTTCGTCGCCCGCATGGTTGACGCGGCCGCATCCCGGCCCGACATCAGGCCGCGCGCGACGCATCGGCGCGCGGCGACTGACAAAAGGCGGCCATGACTGAGACGGCTCCCCATCATCTGCCCGAGCCGGGCCGCAACTGCTTCCGCATCGAGACGGCCGAGCGCATGTCGGTGATCGTCGACGCGGACGATTATTTCCGCGTCGCGCGCGCCGCGATGCTGAACGCCAAGAAGCGCATCACGCTCGTCGGCTGGGACTTCGACGCGCGCATCACCCTCGGCCATGACGGCGACGACGAGGGACCGCGAAAGCTCGGCCCCTTCATCACCTGGCTGGTGGAGCGCAACCCGGACCTCGAGATCTTCCTCCTGCGCTGGGACGTCGGCGGGCTCAGCACGCTGTTTCGCGGCACCACGATCTTCACGCTGATGAAGTGGATGGCCCATCCGCGGATCCACACCAAGCTCGACCGCGTCCATCCCATCGCCTCCTCGCACCACCAGAAGATCGTGGTGATCGACGACTGCCTCGCTTTCTGCGGCGGCATCGACATGACCGCCGACCGCTGGGACACCCGCGAGCACGCGCCCAAGGACGAGCGGCGCCGGCGGCCGAGCGGGGCGCGCTACAAGCCCTGGCACGACGCGACGACGGCGATCACCGGACCGATGACCAAGGCCATCGCCGAAATCTGCCGCGAGCGCTGGAAGACCGCGGGAGGCGCGCCCGAACTCAGCCCCATCGAGGGCGTTTCGGCCTGCTGGCCGGACGGGCTCGGCCCCCATTTCCGTGACCTGCCCGTCGCCGTGTCGCGCTCGGCGCCGGAGGTCGAGGGGCGCCCGCCCGTCCACGAGATCGAGGCGCTCTATCTCGACCAGATCGCGCGGGCCAGGCGCTTCATCTACGCCGAGAGCCAGTACTTCGCCTCGCGCCGCATCGCCGAGGCGATCGCGCGCCGCCTCGACGAGCCGGGCGGGCCGGAGGTCGTCGTGATCAACCCTGTGACGGCGCAGGGCTGGCTGGAGCCGATCGCCATGGACACGGCCCGCGCCCGCCTCGTCGAGGCTCTGCGCCGGCGCGACCGCGACGGGCGCTTCCGGATGTATCATCCCTTCAACGCGGGCGGCGAGGCGATCTACGTCCACGCCAAGGTGCTCGTCGTCGATGATCGCATCCTGCGCGTCGGCTCCTCCAACATGAACAACCGCTCGATGCGCCTCGACACGGAGTGCGACGTGACGGTGGACGCCGATCTCGGCGGCGGAACGGCGGTGTCGGACCGGATCGCGGCGATCCGCAACGACCTTCTCGCCGAGCATCTCGGCACCGATCCCGCGCGCGTGGCGACCCTTCTCGATCAGACCGGATCGCTGGTCGCGACGATCGAGGCGCTGCGCGGGGAAGGGCGCTCGCTGCGCCCCTACGAGGTGCCGGACCTCACCGCGATCGAGGAATGGCTCGCCGACAACGAGGTGCTGGACCCGGAAGGGCCGGAGGAGATGTTCGAGCCGCTGTCGGGCCGCGGGCTGTTCCGCAACTGGCGCCGGCGCCGCCGCCGCCGGGCCTGATCCCGCTTTTCTCAACCCGGCGGGCGCGCGGATCGCGCGCCGCGCGGTTTGCGCTATGGAGAAGCGCGACGCGCCGGACGCGCGATCGCATCACCTGCAGGAGAATACCCATGAGCGCCGATCGCGAGAGCGCGACCTTCGTTTTTCCGCCGCCGCCGGTCCCGGCGCTCGCCGTGTCGGGAACCGACGCGCTCTTTCCCGTCCACCGCATCTACTGCGTCGGGCGCAACTTCGCCGACCACGCGGTCGAGATGGGCCACGATCCCTCCCGCGAGGCGCCGTTCTTCTTCCAGAAGAACCCGGACGCGCTGCTGGCGTCGGGGCAGGACTTTCCTTATCCCCCTGCATCGAGCGACGTGCACCACGAGATCGAGCTCGTCGTGGCGCTGTCGGACGGCGGCACGGACATCCCGCTCGAGCGCGCGATGGCCTGCGTCTTCGGCTACGCCGTCGGCCTCGACATGACCCGGCGCGACCTCCAGGGCGAAGCCAAGAAGGCGGGGCGCCCGTGGGAGACCGGCAAGAGCTTCGAGGCGTCCGCGCCCTGCACCCCGATCGTGCCCGCCGCCTCGGTTTCCGGGATCGGGCGGGGTGCGATATGGCTCAAGGTCAACGGCGAGACGCGCCAGGACGGCGATCTCGCGCAGATGATCTGGAAGGTGCCGGAGATGATCAGCTACCTCTCCGGCCTCTTCACGCTCCAGCCGGGCGACCTGATCTTCGCGGGAACGCCGGCGGGTGTCGGCGCGGTGCGGCGCGGCGACGAGCTGGCGGGCGGCATCGAAGGCATCGGCGAGATTCGCACCCGCGTCGTTTGAGCGGGCGCGCAGCCGGTCAGCCGCCGCCGCGCTCGCGGCGCAGGAAGTCGATGAGCAGCTCGCTCGCGCCCAGGATATGGGCGCGGGTGAGTTCGGCCGCGCGATCGGCATCCCCCGCCGCGCAGGCTTCGAGGATCGCGTCGTGCTCGCGGCGCGCCCGAGCCATGCCGTCGGTGAGCACGAGCTGGGCGCGCAGGTAGCGCCCGACCTTATCGAGCGCATCCGACACGACGCGCAGGTGATAGGGCCGCCCCGCATCGCGGTAGAGAGCGGAATGGAAGGCGCGGTTGTGCTGCGCCCAGGCGCCGGGATCGGCCTCGGTCGCGAAGGCGGCGCAGTGGCCGCGCGCCAGCGCCAGCGTGTCCGCGCCCATCCGCGCCACCGAGCGGCGGACGACCTCCGGCTCGACCAAGGCGCGGAACTCGAAGGTTTCGGCGATTTCCTCCAGGGACAAGGAGGCGACGACCGCTCCCTTGTAGCGGTGGCTGGTGACGAGCCCTTCCGCTTCGAGGCGGGCCAGCGCCTCGCGCACCGGGATGCGGCTGACGTTGAAGAGGCCGGCGATCTGGTCCTGCCGCAGGGTTTCGCCGTCGCGCAGCTCGCCCTGCACGATCGCCTCGCGCAACGCGTCGCGGATCAGGTCGGCGGCCGAGGCGCCGCGGCCGATGTCGGTCGCCTTCAGGTTCAGCATGTCATTCTTCCGCCCTCGTCTTGCCGCGCGGCGGCAAGCGGCTCCTCTCCGGCACCTCGAACTGCCTCTCAAATGGGCAGTCCGCGGCTCGCCTGCAATTCTATCAGATGGACGGCGCGCGCATATTGCAAATCGGATCCAATATGCGATCATCCCCGCCGAGCTGAGATGACGCGCGGCGACCACGCGGCCGCGCCCGCCCCGACACGACCGCCCGAGAGCCCCTTTCCGTTGCCGCGAGGCGCGGCGGGGCAGGCTGTACCTTGCCCGAAAGGTTCCGCATGGCCCAACCCTTCCCAACGCCCGCGGCCTCGCGCCGTCTCGCGCCGCTCCAGGCGCTGTCCGAGACGGTGCTGCGCGGCGAGCGGGCGCTGCTCGGGCTCCTGATGACGCTGCTTCTCGTCCTGATCCTCGTCAACGTCGTCACCCGGTACGCCCGGGTGCCGCTCTACGGCATCGACGAGGCCTCGGTCTTCGCCATGGTCTGGCTCGCTTTTGTCGGCGCCTCCTGCATGACGCGGCTGCGGATGGACTTCGCCGTGACGATCCTCACCGACCTCCTGCCGCCGCGCGGCGCGCGCGCTCTGAAGATCGCTGCGACGCTTCTCGTCCTCGGCTTCTCGCTGGCGCTGGCGGCGCTCTGCTGGCTCTGGCTCGATCCGGTCGGCATCGCCCGGGCCGGCTTCGACGGGGCCGCCTATGCCGGGGAGACCTTCAACTTCGTCTACACCGACCGCACCCAGACGCTGGAATGGCCGAGCTGGATCGTGATGCTGGTCATCCCCTTCTTCGCCTTGACGACGATCCTCCACGGCTCGGTCAACCTCGCCGAGGACCTCGGCCTCCTGGAGCGCCCGGCACGCTCCGCGCTGTCCGCGGCGGAGGGCGTCAACTGATGGTGACCGGCGGCGCCTTCCTTCTTCTCATGCTGGTGGGCGTTCCCATCAGCATCTGCCTCTCCCTCGCCGCCATGATCTTCATCTGGGCCAGCGGCAACCCGCTGCTCTACCAGTCCTTCACGACGCAGCTCTTCGGCGGCGTCGACAATTACGGGCTGATCTCGATCCCGCTTTTCGTTCTCATCGGCGAGGTGATGAACGGCGGCGGCATCACCCGGCGCATCGTCGACATGGCCATGGCTGTGGTCGGACGGCTGCGGGGCGGCCTCGCCTACGTCAACCTCCTCGCCAACATGCTGATCTCCTCGATCCTCGGCTCGGCGACGGCGCAGGTCGCGATCATGGCCAAGGTCATGGTCCCCGAGATGGAGCGGCAGGGCTACGACCGCACCTTTTCCGCCGGGCTGACCGCCTATGCCGGCATGCTGGGCCCGATCATCCCGCCCTCGATCATGTTCGTGATCTATTCGGTGATGGCGCAGGTGCCGGTCAGCGACATGCTGATGGCGGGCCTCGTTCCGGGCCTGATCCTGACCGCGCTGTTCTGCGCGGTGATCGCGATCATGGGCATCAGGCAGAAGTACCCGCGCGCCGACGCCATGACCTGGCGCCGCCGCGTGCGGGTGGTGCTCGACGCCGCGCCGACGCTCCTCATCCCCCTCGTCATCGTCGGCTCGATCCTGTCCGGGCTCGCCAACGCCACGGAGGCCGCGGCGGTCGGCACCCTCGCCGCGATCCTCGTCGGCCGCTTCTGGACGCGCCAGCTCGCCTTCCGGGATTTGCCGGGCATGATGGTGCGTGCCGGCATCTATTCGGCCATCGTGCTCTTCCTCGTCGCCACGGCCGCCGTGTTCTCCTGGGTGCTGATCTACGGCCGCGTGCCGCAGGCGGTGGCGGCCTGGGTGCAGACGGTGGCCTCCGACCCCGTCACCTTCATGCTGCTCGTCAACGTCATCCTGCTCGTGATCGGCACGGTGATCGACGGGGCGCCGGGGCTCATCATGACGGTTCCAATCCTCCTGCCGATCGCCACCGAGGTCTACGGCATCGACCCGATCCACTTCGGCGTCGTGGCGGTGATCAACCTCGTGCTCGGCTTTCTGTCGCCGCCGGTCGGGCTCTGCTTCTTCGTCGCCTCGGCGGTGACGGGAGCGAAGGTCGGGCGGATGTTCGTGGTGACGCTGCCCTTCTTCTTCGCCGCCCTCCTGCTTCTTCTCATGCTCTCGCTCTTCCCCGTCCTGTCCACCCTCCTCGTCGACTGAAAGGACCGATCATGGCCGCTCTCCTCTCCCGCCGGACCCTCCTGCGCGGCGCCGCCGGCGCCGCCGTTCTCGGCCTCGCCGCTCCGAGCGTGTTGCGGGCGCAGGAAGCGCGCGATCTCCGCCTCGGCATCATCACCCCGCCCGGACATCCTTGGAACCTCGCCGCCGAGAGGGTCGGCGAGCGGCTCAAGGCCGAGACGAACGGGCGGCTCTCGCTGACCGTGTTCCCGTCCGGGCAGCTCGGCAAGGAGTCGGACATGCTGCAGCAGATGCAGTCCGGCGCCCTCGACCTCGGCTGGATCATGACCGCCGAGCTCGGCTCGCGCATCCCCTCGATCGCGGCGATCAACGCCCCTTGGATCGTCGACTCCACCGCCAAGGTCGCCAGGCTCGTGCGCGAGCCGCTGGCCTTGTCGCTCCTCGACGTCCTGCCCAAGGACACCGGCACGGTCGGCCTGGGCTACGGCATCACCACCATGCGCGTCGTCTTCTCGGCCCGGCCGATCGAGGGCCTCGCCGACCTCGACGGCATGAAGCTGCGGATCAACACGACGCCGGCCTATCGCGACTTCTACGAGCTCCTCGGCGCGACGCCGACGCCGATTCCGACGCCGGCCGTGTTCGACGCGATGTCCAACGGGCAGGTGGACGGGCTGGAGGCCGATCTCGACTTTTCCTGGAACCAGCGCTTCGACAAGGTGTCGAAGACCATGCTGCGCATGAACGCGATCTTCATGCCCTGCGTGGCGCTCGCCTCGGGGTGCGTCTGGCGCACGCTCGACCCGGCCGACCGCGAATTGATCGACCGCCTGACCAAGGAGGCTTTGTCGGCGCAAATCGATGCGACGGTCGCCAACGAGCCGAAGCTGGTCGAGGACTTCACCGCCGCCGGGATCCCGATCAAGACGGTCGAGGTCGAGAACGCCGAGGACGTCATCGCCAAGTACGACGCGATCTGGCAGCCCAAGGCGCCCGTGCTCGCCGACCTGCGCAAGCTCGGTGCGACGCTCTAGGCGTCCCCGACCGGCCGGTCTCCCGGTCTCGTCCGAACCGGACCGGCGGTTGCTCGGTTCGAAAGGGGTGAGACGGCGGGCCGGCCAGGGCGATGAGCCGGCGGGCACGCCGCGGTATCGGTGCAGGGCGGATCAAGGACGAAAGAAAGGGCTGCCACGGCCTGGAGGGGGATCTCGCCGCGACAGCCCTTCTCTTCTCAAGCGATGCCGGTCCCAGAGGGGGATGGGGAACGGGGCACCGCGTACCGTTCGATCCGAAAGCGGGGGACGTGCTTGGATCGAAGGACGACGCTTAACGTCGCGTCGTTGATCAGAAGATGAGGCGGGGGCGGGGATAAATCAAGACGCGAACAGCCGACTGCACGTCACAAGGGCGTGAGTCGTTCAAACATTGCGCTCACGTAACAAAGACACGAGCGCTGCGCCGGATGCAAGCGGCCGGACGTCTCCCGTCGCAGGTCGCGCGCCGACTGTTGCGGCGACGCCACGCCGCCGCCGGGGCGAGGCGGGCGCTTTCCTGCGCGCCGGGCGCCTCGCGCGGCGGCGGGGGCTCTTCCACGGCCTGCCGCGAACCGCTATTCCGGGCCCCATGAAACAGGGCGACCATCTCTTTCTCGTCGACGGCTCGGCCTACATCTTCCGGGCCTATCACGCGCTTCCTCCTCTCACCCGCAAGTCCGATGGACTGCCGGTTGGGGCGGTGTCGGGCTTCTGCAACATGCTGTGGAAGCTCGTGGAGGAGTCGCGCGACACCTCGGTCGGCGTCGCGCCGACCCATTTCGCGGTGATCTTCGACCACTCCTCGACGACCTTCCGCAACGCGCTCTACGACGGCTACAAGGCGCACCGCCCGGCGCCGCCGGAGGACCTGCGCCCCCAGTTCGCGCTGATCCGCGACGCGGTGCGCGCCTTCGACCTGCCCTGCATCGAGAAGCAGGGCTTCGAGGCCGACGACCTCATCGCGACCTATGCGCGCCTCGCGGTGGAGGCGGGCGGCGACGTCACCATCGTCTCCTCCGACAAGGACCTGATGCAGCTCGTCGGGCCGAAGGTCACGCTCTACGACCAGATGAAGGACAAGCGCCTCGGCCCCGATGCCGTGTTCGAGAAGTTCGGCGTCTACCCCGAGAAGATGATCGACCTGCAGGCGCTCGTCGGCGATACGTCGGACAACGTTCCCGGCGTTCCCGGCATCGGGCCGAAGACGGCGGCGCAGCTCCTGGAGGAGTTCGGCACGCTCGAAGCCCTCCTGGAGCGCGCGGGCGAGATCAAGCAGCAGAAGCGGCGCGACAGCCTCGTCTCCTTCGCCGACCAGGCGAGGCTGTCGAAGCGGTTGGTGACGCTCGACGCCAACACGCCGCTCGACGTCGCCCTCGACGACCTCTTCATCCACGAGCCGGACGGGGAGAAGCTCGTCGCCTTCCTGAAGGCGATGGAGTTCACGACGCTGACGAAGCGCGTGGCGGCCAAGCTCGGCACGGACGTCGCCGAAGTCGGCACGGCCAAGCTGTCCGTCGACCG
>CANJKV010000219.1 GCA_947474855.1 Aurantimonadaceae bacterium
AAGCCCTGGCGATCGGCAACAACTCGGCCCAGAACGTCCTGCTCCTCTTCCGGTAAGCCGCCAGGCCTTTGGGTCGTAGCGTCTTCCCCGTCGCGACGGTCTCGTCCGCGGCTTACCCTGACCCTCCGGTGCTCCCCGTGCCGGAGGGTCTTTTCGTTTGCCAATGTCGATGGGCTGATGCACCGGGACAGCGGCATAGCAACAGGTCGCTGAGGGCACGTCGCTCCGATACATTATCTGTAGCTGGGGCAGATGTTCAGCCTTGTCGCGACCGCACAACGCGGTCGCCGCTCTGGCGCTCGTATCGACGTCGGTTCCACCAGTGAGTTGGATCGAAGTGGCACGAATGGGCGCGGTCCCGGTCAATGGTAGCCAAGGCTTCTGGTTCAGCCGATCGATCAAATCATTGATCATTCGTCGAACCGCCCATTTGTTCGCTTCTTGTTCTCACCATCGACTCGAGCGATGATGCGGCGATCGAATGATGATTTTAGGCGGCGCGATGTTGGAGATGCGAGATCGATTGTGGGTGGTGGGCTCGCGCAAGGCTGCGGACGCGATCGGCGTTGATGCCCTGTCGTTCCTGGCAGAGGATCCGACGCTCCTGGAGCGCTTCCTCGACATGTCGGACCTCGAGGTCGGGCAGCTGCGCACTAAAGCGGCCAAGCCTTCCTTCTTCGTCGGCCTTCTCGACTTCATCCTCGCTCACGAGCCGACGACAATGGACTTTGCCGGCCGCACTGGGCTCGACCCGGCTGCGGTGCAGATCGCTCGCGACACGCTGGCCCCAACCGACCGCGAGGTCGATCTCAGCTGAACAGCGAGGCGACAAGGTCCTCTTCTGCTTAGTCGAGCTGTGGCGGTAACTTTGCGCGAGAGCGCCATTCCAGGCGCCGATCAGCCGCCTAAACCGTTCACCTCCAGAGCATCCACGATGCGGTTCGATTTCGAGTGTGGATCATTGCACACCTACGTCGGAATTCTGGATGAATTATGCTGCTCAGGGGCGG
Organism: Aurantimonadaceae bacterium; assembly: GCA_947474855.1. GTDB lineage: Bacteria > Pseudomonadota > Alphaproteobacteria > Rhizobiales > Rhizobiaceae > Antarcticirhabdus. Next base: position 1,011 of record CANJKV010000219.1, read on the forward strand.
CCTGCTGACGGTCGTGTCCTGCCGTCGCGAGTAGATGCACTTCGATTCCTGCTCTTTGCGCAAGAATGACTAGATCGAGGTTGCTTGGATTGCCAACGAAGGCAAGCACCACGTCGGGACGCCCGAGTTCGATAATGTTTTCGCTGCGCTCCAAGCCAGCAGGCATCCACTCGAACGAGAACTCCTCGGACGACATCTTGTTGCTCACTGCCCAGCCGTCCGCATAGCTACCGACGCTAGAGGTGCGACCTTCGTGGATGATGGTCAGATGAACTTCGCTGTCCAGGAGGGCTGCCTCCTGCCGGAGCTTGGCTGCAAGCGTGTCGAGAGCATCCAGAACAGCCGCCCAGGGCGTTGTTCGACTGCCGCCACAGACAAGCACACGCTTGAAAATCATCGGCCGTCCGCTCCTCCCTTGCAGCCTCGGTTCGCGCCAGGATTCATCTAATCATAATGCGGAGAGAATGTGTTTGATTGAAATTGATGGCTCGTGCCAAATCGAGACGTCCAACAAAGATAACGTATCGTTCTGGCTGTTCTCCTGGATTGCGAGCCTTGTGGCGTGTGGATCTGCTTTCTGCATGTCGCAGTTGGCAATGCAAATACCCAGGGGTTATCGTTGATCTCAGCCTCATTTAGTGAACAAAGTAATAATCGAGATCAATGATTGCAGCCAATTACCTAGAGGCACGTTCGTAGTCGGGGACACATAACGGCGTTCCGGCTCATGAGCCGGCCAAGGGGGTTATCATGCTCACCGAAGCTGCCAGGGTCTTTTTGCAAAGGCTGGAGCGCTTCGGCACTCTGGGAGCTGCCGACAAGCAGGCTCTTCAAGTGCTTGTTCAGCATCCCGCCGTGCACGAAGCCAAAACGGACGTCTTTCACGAAGGCGACGAGCGCCGCGAGCTCCACATCGTCCTGTCCGGCTTCTTTTGCCGATACAGGCTGCTGGCCGACGGCTCGCGTCAAATCCTCGCCATCCTCTTGCCAGGCGATCTATGCGACCCGAACCTGTTTTCGAAACAGCCATACGATTTTAGTGTCGGAGCATTGGTTCTCGGCCGTACAGCTGCCCTCTCGCGGCTTCCGCTGCACGATCTGTTTCGACGCCCCGGAGTCGCCCGGGCTTTTGCCTCCACAAGACATTTTGATGACGCCCTTTCGCGCGAATGGCTCGTCAACATCGGGCGCCGCAGCTCAGAGCAGCGTATCTTGCGGCTCTTCAGCGAACTGACTTGGCGGTTGGAGGCGCTTGGATTGTTGACGGGCAACGTGGTCACGCTTCCGTTGCTACAAGCTGACTTGGCCGATGCCGTCGGCCTCACGCATGTCCACCTCTGCCGCACCCTGAAGCAACTGCAGACAGGCGGTCTTATCCGACCCGAACGCGGACGAATTGTTCTCCACGACGTGGCTGGCTTGAGGAAGGCAGTCGGCGTGTGGCCGTCCTACCTAGCCGGCTTGATCAGTGTCGCGCCGCCTCCGCAAGCTCCGGAAGCGCCTCGCAGGCAGCTGGCATCCGCCGTCGAGCCGCTGCCGATCTGAGCAAGAGGTGGTGTTTTGACGTTTCCGTCGCGCTGAATCATCTTAGGGGATGGGCGGCTTCCAGCACGTTGAGTAGGCGATCCAGGGGCTCGATGTTGGCGTCGCCGGCGCGGCTCGGCGCCATCATCGTCGCTTTGCCTTCAGGGTGCGGCAAACGTCGACCGCGTAAATCGGCGATCGGCTCGCCGGGTCCGGCTCGATTGAGAGCGGCAGATGGATCGTCTCGACTGACACGCGCTTGAGAATAAATGAATCCAGGCCACGCCGTGTTTCGGTGAGGCCGAACGCCTGAAGTGGCGCATGACCTCGCGCACGGTGGACTGGCCGGTGCCTGGCGCCGGCACCACCTCGTGCTCAGAAGGCAGCTGGACGCCCGACTTCAGCGTCGCGCGCGATGTATTCCGCCATCAACTCCATTGCCTCCCGCATCGAAATCGCTGGCGCCGCGCGCCTAGCGTCCTCGCCCGTGCTGGTGCTTATCGCCGCCGCCTCCGGCTCGCCGCCGCTCTTTGGTGGCGCGGCGGAGCCATGTTAACGCGCTGACGCTTAGGCAAAGTCGAGGAGGGCTGCGACGTTCTGACGGTGCTCGGACGACTCGGAGAAGCCGATCAGCACGTCTCCGCGGTCCGCCGGCCCGTCCAGAACGTCCAACCAATAGGCCTTTCCCGCAGCTTCCGCCTCACGGCCCAGAACGTTGCGGTAAAGAAGGTCGACGAATGCCCCGTCCGTCAGGCCGCCATAGGTCGTCGAGAACTCCGGCGACGCGACGAAGCGGTCGGCGACGTCGGCCGCCGCCATGCCCCGGTCCATCGCGGCGGTCCAAAAGGTAAGCCCCTCGGCTTCGGGCGCCCGATCGAAGGTGGCGTGGTAAAGGCGCGTCGCAATATTAGCGTGAACGCCGGACCCCGACTGGAACGGCGGAGATGAGGCCGGCGCGCCGCTCAGGCCGCCGAGGCCCTTGCCGTCCTGATGGCTGAAGTCGAGGCCGCGGAAGGCAGTCTCGCCGACCCCCGCCCCTTGCGTCTCGTTGATGCCGAGATAAACGCCCGCCTTGAAGTAGAAGGTGTCCGACTGCCAGATCGGGTTGATCCGGCTGACCGAGGTGTAGACGTCGCCATCGGCGAAGACCGACACCTCCAGCTGGTCGCCCTGCGCGTCGATCTTGTAGGAGAAGACCTCGCCCAGGCTGATGTTCGGCGCCTGGCCGGCCGCGTTCTTGAACAGGAAGGTCGTTTCCTGGTTGCCGGGGCCGGCGTGGTCGTTGACGAAGTGGACGCTGTTCTTCTCCCAGTAGAGGCGCACGAGCTCGTCGTTCTGCCCGTGGATCTGACCCACGACCACGCGCCCCGCCGAACCGTCGCTGCGCGTGGGCACCGCGTCCTCGGAAAGCGTCGCGGTCATGGTGCCGCCCTCCGACAGGCTCCAGGCGGCGCGATCGGAGCCGTTCATCTCGCGAAGCTCCGAGCGCGCATATTTCGAGCCGCTCGTGGTCGCCCCGTCCGCCATGGCGCGGAACACCATGGCCCCGTCCGCCCGGTCGAAGAAGTAGCTTGCATTCTCGTAGCCGAGAAGCTTCTTCACCTCGACCGCCGTCCCGGCGATGCCTCCCGTGGCGTCGACTGGAAGCGTCAGCTTCCAGTTCGACAGGTCAAATAAGGTGCTCGGGACAGAGTTGGTGCTCAACGGATTCCAGCCGATCCGACCTGAGGAAGGCCCGCGAGCGGTGGGGTGGGATAGGGCGTTGAGCTCGGGGCGGCAGGTCACCCCGATCGTGGCAGGGGCGCGTTAACGCCCGGTAAAGACTTCGTCAGCGCCGCGCGAGCGCGCGTTCGATTGCCGGACTGATTCGGTTGCCGGCGGATATCCGGCCAGCCTCCACTGAGCGGCCGAAGACATTGTACCATTCGCTGCGGGCGTCGTGCTGCTTCCAGATTACGCTGCCAACGCGGCGATGGCTCCAGCAGGAGCGATGCCTGCTCCCGCCGCCGGCGACGCGCTGCCAGCGGATATCGACGCAGAGACGACCCTTGCCATCGATGCGCCAGCGCCCGGTGCCCACCCGCTCATCCGGCGCATTCTCATAAGCCTGGAGCGCACCGGACGGAGCAAAGTAGATCCCGGTCGGTCGGTCCTTCCAAGCCCAGGTTTTGCCGGCATAGATCTGACGGATTTCTGCCGGATCGACGGGCCGAGACAGGTTGGGCAACTGTGCCGACCAGGCTGAGGCCGACAACAGCGCCAACAGGAAAAATCCTCCCGATCCGGCAATGTAACGCGCGGCACACATGTCCTTCCTCCCATTCGTTTCCGATAAGAAGGAGAGCAGGAGGTGAGCGGATCAATCACCCAAGTTGATCTAGATGTATCCTGCTGCAAAAAAAGTCTTCTTTGCCGCCCTTCGCTCGGTATGGCTGCGATACAGCATCGAATACGCGGCTGAGAATCGCGCGGCAGGCGATCGCGACAACCCGCCTTCTTTCGCTCGCGCCGGCTCGTTCAGTTCCCATTTGGGAAATTTCGGACGGCGCTGGGCCGTTGAAGCTGCCGTATCGGCAGATTTGCTGTGTCGCCCGGGGGAGGGGAGGGAGACGGCATCTCGATGGCCGATGCCCAGCAATTCAAAGCGGCGGTGGGCGACCGTGTGCCGGAGGATCAGCAGTACGTGCTCATCCTGCTGCACGACCCCGACCATTTGGGGCTGGTGGTCACGCTGTCGATGGCCGAGCACGAGGCCGACTTCGGCTAGGCCGACGGTAGGCAGGGCGCGATCTTCTGGATCCATTCGAGCTTGCGCTGAAACGTCGGGCTCAAGCCGTGTTTCTCGCCCATTGGCCTTTGCCCCATCAGCGTCCCACCGGTGATGCCAAGCCTCGCCACAGTCCGCCGTGCTTGAACGTGGGATCTACGCCGAAGCGAGGTGCACGAATGGACGCGCAGATCGAGGACCGGCCGGTCGGCCAAATCATCAACTGGTACCTCGTTCATGCCAGCAAGGAGGCCGAGAGCGAGCCCAGTCGCATCGATCTGCCGACCTTGAAGCGCAAATGGGCCGCAGCCGACCAACATCTCGGCCAGGAATTTCGTGCTCGGCCATTCTCCGAGGTCAGCACCATAGAGATGCAAGGCGTCATCGACGACGTTGCGGCCAAGTCGGAACGGTCAGCCCAGTGGATCAGGCGTATTCTGTCCGACGTTGATGAGTTCGCCGTGCGTCATGGGCTGATCGGGGGCGTGCGCACCAAGCGCCTGCTGGCTCCGACTGGCTCAGAAGCGCCGAGGATCCTGGATGATGCCGGCTTCCGACGGACCTGGGAAACCCTTTGGTACTGCGGCACGGGCGGAGCCCTGATCGATCGAGCACCGTGCTTGGCGATGCTGCTCTCCGCTGTGACGCTTCAGCCGCTGGGCCAACTGATCACTATGCGACGCGATGAGGTCGATGCCGCCCAGAAGCTTTGGACCCGCGCCCATCCTGTGGGCTACGCCTATCTCTCTGATTTGGCATTTGAAATCATCGCTGAGGCAATCCACGCCGGCGATATCGCCCATCGCGGCGGAGCGCCCGAATACGTGTTCGTGTCTGCGGGACCAAAGCGCGATCCGCGTCGCCCGATGAGCTACTCCTTCTCCTTCGATGTCGTCCGCCGCCACGTCAGCAAGACAGCGACGCCGCACGATCTTCAGCAGACCGGCATCCACAAGCTCAGAGGCTTAGGAGGCGACGATCTCAAGGCTTTGGTCCGATCCTTGATCCGCGGTAATCTTGAAACCGTGCCGGATGGCGCTGCTGTTGCGCTCCTCGACGGTTGGGCAGCCTACATTCGGCAGATCACGGCCCGCAGGCTGTAGTTAGCGCTTTTTTCACCGTTCCAGACCATGATGATTTCATCAGCAGCGGCTCACATGATTGAGCTCGAGGAGATGGATCCGTTCTGCTGATCGGCGGCGTCGGTCGCATGTCCCTACGTGTTACGTATCAGGGACTACCCACACAATGACTAGCGTGAACTACAACGCGTCGGCCACGGCCGCTCTGCGTACCCTTCAGCAGACCAACTCGCAGCTGGACGCCGTTCAGAACCGCGTTTCCACCGGCTTCAAGATCGGCGAAGCCAAGGACAACGCCGCCTACTGGTCGATCTCCACGACCCTGAAGTCGGACAACAAGTCGCTCGCCACCGTCAAGGACGCGCTCGGCCTGGGCGCCGCCACCGTCGACGTCGCCTACGAGGGCCTGAACTCGGCCAAGGACGTCCTCGACGAGATCAAGTCCAAGCTCACCGCCGCCACCCAGGACGGCGTTGATCGCTCGAAGATCCAGTCGGAGATCGCCGAACTTCAGAAGCAGCTCAAGTCGATCGCCGACTCGTCGATCTTCTCGGGCGAGAACTGGCTCTCGGTCGACTCGTCCTCCGCGGCCTACATTGGCACCAAGAGCGTCGTCGCGTCCTTCTCGCGCGATGCGCAGGGCGCCGTCAGCGTCGGCACGATCAACGTCGACACCACCTCTGTGAAGCTCTTCGATGCCAGCGCCACGGCGACCGGCATCATCGACAGCGGCGTGACGCTCAAGAAGGCCGACGGCACCGTCCTGACGGTCGGCGGCACCAACGCCTCGGGTGCGGCTCCCGCTCTTCAGGGCCTCGGCACCGTTTCCGCCTCGGCCGGCACCAACGTCGGCTCCGCCAGCGCGGCGATCGCCAACCTCGGCACGCTGAACCTGGTCGGTCTCGACGTCACGGACCGCATCTCGTTCAACCTGACCGTCGACGGCGGCACGGCCACCCCGGTCGTCTTCTCCCCGGCCAACGTGACCACCCCCGGCAACTTCGTCACGGAGCTTCAGGCCGCGATCAACACGGCCGTCGGCGCCGGCAAGGTGACCGTCGCGGTCAACGGTTCGACCAACGCGATCACGCTGACCTCGGCCGCCGCGGCCGGCACGTCGGCCGTGACCGTTTCCGGCCTCGCGGCTGTCGACGGCAACGGCGTGACGACGGGCCTTCTTGGCACCACGCTCGCCAACACGCCTGCGGTCGGTGCCGAAACCACGGCCTCGATCACCAACACCACCACCGGCACCTACACCGCTCTGACGGGCTCCGACACGCTGCAGTTCAAGGTGCAGTACGGCTCGCAGACCTTCCAGGCCACGCTGAACGCGACCAACACGGCTGCCGTGACCGACAAGGCCACGTACATCGCCGCCCTGCAGAGCGCGATCAACGCGGCGACCGACCTGAACGGCGGCACGGCGCTCGGAGCGGGCAAGCTGGTTGTTGCGTCCGGCGCTGCTAACGCTGTCACGATCACCACGGTCGGCACGGGCGCTGACGAAGCCGTCGGCATCTTCGACGTCGTCGACACGGGTGCTTCGGCCACGACGTTCGAGACCAACTCGGCTCTCGCGACGATCAACACGGTCAGCGGTACGTCGTCTGCGGCTGCCTACACCTTCGCTGCCGCGATCAACACCACCGGCGTCGCCCCCGGCGACCGCATTGCCATGGACGTCACGTTCACGGATGGTGCGGGTTCTGCCGGCACGCACAGCTCGACGCTGTACATCTCGACGGCTGGCATCACCACGGCCAACGCCGCCGGTGACATCGCCAAGTTCGTGACGAACGCCCAGGCTGCCGTCGACGCCACCTTCGGCGCCGGCAAGATCGTGGTCGACAACAATGCCGGTGCCCTCCGCTTCACCACGGTCGGCAAGGGTGCTCTGCACACGATCACCGCTGCCAACCTGCGGGCGGTCGACGGCAACGGCGTCTCCACCACGACGCTCGGCATGACCAACGGCTCAGCGACGGGCACGGCGAACACCACCCTCGCGCCGGCGACGGCGACGGCCGGTGCAGCCTTCGTGGGTCCGGCCGTGTACGACAGCCAGGACGAGCTGACCTTCAACGTGGCCGTCGACGGCGGCGCGAACACGAAGGTCACCGTCAACCGCGCCACGGTCGATGCAGCGCTTGGTCTGGCCGCCAACGGCACGATCAACAATGCCGGCGAGTTCGCGACGGTGGTCAACAAGGCCCTGCAGAACGCCTCGCTCAGCTCGACCCTGACCGCATCGGCGAACGGCTCGAACCAGCTGGTTCTCACCAAGAACACGGCCGGTGCGGGTTCCATCGCGGTCTCGGGTGCGGCATCGACCACGGGCGGCGACACGATGTCGATCGACAAGATCGACGTCACCGACGCGGCTCTGACGGTCCTCGGCGTCACCAGCGCCGACCGCAAGGACGTGCTGACGGCCTACATCTCGGTGGTCAACGAGGCGATCAACAAGATCACCTCCGCCGCCGCGACGCTCGGCTCGGTCGCCTCGCGCATCGAGCTGCAGCAGGGCTTCGTCAACAAGCTGATGGACACGATCGACAAGGGCGTGTCGGGCCTCGTCGATGCCGACATGTCGGAAGAGTCCACCAAGCTCCAGGCTCTGCAGACCAAGCAGCAGCTCGGCGTGCAGGCGCTCTCGATCGCCAACTCGTCGGCTCAGAACATCCTCTCGCTCTTCCGCTAAGCG
>CANJKV010000220.1 GCA_947474855.1 Aurantimonadaceae bacterium
CTCTCCAACCTCGGCTTTTCCGGGGTCGGAGGCGTGCGCCAGGGCAAGGTCTTCGACGTCGTCCTCGACGGCGACGACAAGGCGGGCGCCAAGGAGCGCCTGTCGCAGATGTGCGAGAAGCTCCTCGCCAACACGGTGATCGAGAACTATTCTGTGGAGATCGCCTGAAGGTTGAAGCGGGCGACGAGTTGGCCGAGGTCGCGAACGAGCCGCTGTTCGAGCTGATGAAGCGCATGCACGAGCGCTTCGACAAGGTGGATCACACCCTGTCCGAGGTGAAGCACGAGCTGAACGCCATGCGCGGCCCGATGGCCGCCATGTCCTCCGACATCGCCAACATCTATTCCATCCTCGGTCGGCACGACGACCGGCTCGACCGCATCGAGCGCCGGCTGGAGTTGCGCGAGTTCGCCGAGCCGCGGGTGCCCTACGCGCCGGGCTGAGCCGCACCCGCCGGAAAACCGCTGCATTGCGGCCACAGACCGGGCGGCCGACCCGTTCGTGGAGGTGCCGACGCCATGATGTCAGCCGTTCGCCTGTCGATCCTCGCCGCTCTCGCCGCTCTCGCCGCGAGCCCCGCCCTCGCCGAGCCCGCGCCGGCCGGATGGACCGGCCCGCTCCACGGCCTCGCGGTCGCCGTGTCCGAGGGATGGTCGTCGCGCCCGGAAGAAAGCCCGACCGCCCGCTCGATCGTCCTCACCTGCGAGACGGAAGCCTGCGAGGCGACGCAGGAGACCTGCACGATCGTCGTGCCGAACGCGCCCATTCCCGGCCTGCCGGTTCCCGGCGCCTGGCTCGTCGCCTTCACGATCGGCGACGAGACGGAAGCGGACATCCTGGAGGACGCGCGCGAGGGCTCCGAGATCACCGCGGGTCCGGAAACCGTATGGATCGGGCGCCAATCGTGGTATGCGGCCGAAACGATGGCGCCCTACGGCTGGAAGTCGCTCTACCAGGCGACGACCGTGATCGGCGGGCGCTTCGTCAAGGTCCGCTGCTCGACCTGCGACCGGTCGGATCAGCGCTTCGATTTCGCCCGCAGCCTTCTCTCCAAGGTCCGCCTCGCCCGATGAACACCGCCGTCGTCCTCCTCCCCGGCCTGAACCGCGACCGCGACATGATCGCGGCGCTGACCGCCATCACCGGCAAGGCCCCCAAAACCGTCTGGCAGACGGAAACCGCGCTGCCCCAGGCCGACCTCGTCGTCGTGCCCGGCGGCTTCTCCTTCGGCGACTACCTGCGCTGCGGCGCCATCGCCGCCCGCTCGCCGGTCATGCGAGCCGTCGCCGAGGCCGCTGGCAAAGGCGTGCCGGTGCTCGGCGTCTGCAACGGCTTCCAGATCCTCTGCGAGGCCGGCCTGCTGCCCGGCGCGCTGATGCGCAACACCTCGCTTCGCTTCGTCTGCCGCGAGGTGAAGCTGTCCGTCGCCAACGCCGCGACGCGCTTCACCGCCGCCTACGCCAAGGACCAGGTGATCCGCTGCCCGGTCGCCCACCACGACGGCAACTTCTTCGCCGACGCGGAGACGCTGAAGCGCATCGAGGGCGAGAACCAGGTCGTGTTCCGCTATGCCGAGGGCACCAACCCGAACGGCGCGATCAACGACATCGCCGGCATCGTTTCGGCGAAGGGCAACGTGCTCGGCCTGATGCCGCATCCCGAGAACCTCGTCGAGCCCGAACACGGCGGCACCGACGGGCGAGGCATCTTCGAGAGCGTTCTCGGGCTCGGGCCCGCCAAGGCCGCGGCGTGAAGCGTCGGACCCTCGCAGCATTGGGTCTCGTCGGGATGGCGCTTGCGTCCTGCGGGACGCCCGTCGCGCCGCCACCGCCCCAACCGAGCGCGCCGAACGCCGGCGCCGACACCGGGCTCGACCGGATGGAGCGCCTGACGCTCGCGGCGAACCGCTGCTGGTTCAAGTCGGGCGACGCGGCCTTCTCGCCCTACAGCCTCGCACCCGAGCTCTCGTCCTTTTCGGGACGACCGCGCTTCCTGCTCGTGCCGCGCGGCCGCCCCGAAGCGCGCCCGCTGCTCGTGGTCGAAGGGCGAAGCGGGTCGGGTGAGGTTTCGGTCTACGGGCCGCTGATGGGCGAGGCGGTCGGCCGGCGCGCCGCGGCCGACGTCGATCGCTGGTCGAGAGGAAGTGGCAGTTGCAGCATCGCATAGGGAGCGCCGGCGGCGCTCCTCTGATCCCCCGCCTGGGTCCCTGGCTTGCCGGCGCGGCTCTCCTCGTCCTCCTCGCCATTCTCGCCGGAACCGGGTGGCGCGACGACGACGCGCTCGGCCGCACCTTCGCCGAGGACGGACCGGTCGAACTGGTCCAGGTGGCGGTTCTTCTCGTCGCAAGCGGCCTCTTCACCGTCACCTTCGCTCGTGGGCTCTTCGCCGTCGGACAGGCGAGCCTCGTCTTCGCCGTCGCGGCGATCATGGCCGCGATGCGCGAAACGCCGCGATGCGACAGCCCCTTCTACGAGGGCGGCGTCTGCATCGACGGCGACCTCAAGGACAGCGTCTACGTCGCCATGGCGCTGCTCGTCGTCGTCGGCCTCGTTCTGAAGCCCTCGATCCGCCCGCGCCTCCTGACCGTCCGCCAGAACCTGATCGTCGCGCGTCATCTCCTGTGGACATGGCCGGCGGTCCTGGCCGCGGGGATGATCGCGTCCTGCGAGCTTCTCGAGGCGAGCGGCTTCTACCGGACCGAGGAAGCGCTCGAACTCGCCGCCTACCTTTATCTTGCCGCTTTCGCGGCATGGATGCTGCGCAAGGTCGATCGGCTGTCGGCGCAACTCGTCGGCGCCCTGGAGGCGGAGGGCGGATTCAAGCGATGATGCAGAGGTTGGGAGCGAGGCTCATGCTGCCTCTCGTGGCGCTTCTTGCGAGCGGCTGCACCTCGGGCGCCGATCCGCTCGCCCTCGTCGAGCTGCCGGCATCGCCGCCGCTGCCGAGCTTCGCGCCGCTCCGGCCGACCATGCCGAGCGGCCCGACCGCGGCCGAGGACGACTACCTCGACACCACGATCTCCGCCGTGTTCCGACGGCGCGCGGCCGAGCGCAGCCGCGGCTTCGTGTCCGCCGCGGGCGTCGACGGCTATGCCGTCTGCGCCCGGTCGCCTGCCAAGGGCCGCGGGGTCGACCACGCGCTCGTCGTCCTCCAGCGGCGCATCGTCGAGGGCCCCGTCAGCCAGGTCGAGGACGACGCTGTGATCCTGCGAGGGTCCGCCGATACGCGGCCCTGCCGCGACGGCTCGCTCGACTGGGTGCCGGTCGGCTGACCGCCTTTTGCGCGCGCGCAATCCACCACACGCGCGACGCCGCCTCTTTTTGCGCCGCACGCCCGATGTTAGAGGCTGACAAACCTCCAGCGGCCGAGGCCGCCATTTCTTCGCAGGAGTACCAAGCATGGCGCCCGACACCCCGATCACGCCGGAGCTGGTGGCGAGCCATGGCCTGAAGCCCGACGAATACGAGCGCATCCTCAAGCTCATCGGCCGCGAGCCCTCGATCACCGAGCTCGGCATCTTCTCGGCCATGTGGAACGAGCACTGCTCGTACAAGTCCTCGAAGAAGTGGCTGCGCACGCTTCCGACAAAGGGCGCGCGCGTGATCCAGGGGCCGGGCGAGAACGCCGGCGTCGTCGACATCGGCGACGGGCTCTGCGTGGTCTTCAAGATGGAGAGCCACAACCACCCCTCCTTTATCGAGCCCTATCAGGGCGCGGCGACCGGCGTCGGCGGCATCCTGCGCGACGTCTTCACCATGGGCGCCCGGCCGATCGCGGCGATGAACGCCCTGCGCTTCGGCTCGCCGGACCACCCGAAGACGCGCCACCTTGTCGCCGGCGTCGTCGCCGGCGTCGGCGGCTACGGCAACTCCTTCGGCGTGCCGACGGTCGGGGGCGAGGTGAACTTCCACCCCCGTTACGACGGCAACTGCCTCGTCAACGCCTTCGCCGCCGGCTTGGCGAGGACCGACGCGATCTTCTACTCGAAGGCCGAAGGCGTCGGCCTTCCCGTCGTTTATCTCGGCGCCAAGACCGGCCGCGACGGCGTCGGCGGCGCGACCATGGCTTCGGCCGAGTTCGACGACTCGATCGAGGAGAAGCGCCCGACCGTCCAGGTCGGCGACCCCTTCACGGAGAAGTGCCTGCTGGAGGCCTGCCTCGAGCTGATGGGCACGGGCGCCGTCATCGCCATCCAGGACATGGGCGCGGCGGGCCTCACCTGCTCGGCCGTCGAGATGGGCGCCAAGGGTGACCTCGGCATCCGGCTCGACCTCGAAAAGGTGCCGGTGCGCGAAACGCGCATGACGCCTTACGAGATGATGTTGTCCGAGAGCCAGGAGCGCATGCTCATGGTGCTCAAGCCCGAGAAGCGCGAGGAGGCCGAGGCCATCTTCCGCAAGTGGGGCCTCGACTTCGCCATCGTCGGCGAGACGACGGACGATCTGCGCTTCCGCATCCTGTTCGAAGGCAAGGAGGTCGCGAACCTGCCCATCAAGCAGCTCGGAGACGAGGCGCCGGAATACGATCGCCCCTGGGTCGAGCCGAAGGCTCCGGCCGAGTTGAAGCCCGTCGACCTGTCCCGCCACGACGTCGCCGACGCGCTCCTGAAGCTCCTCGCCTCGCCGGATCTCTGCTCCCGCCGCTGGGTCTACGAGCAGTACGACACGCTGATCCAGGGCAACTCGCTCCAGCGCCCCGGCGGAGACGCGGGAGTCGTGCGCGTCGACGGACACGCCAGGAAGGCCCTCGCCTTCTCCTCCGACGTCAATCCGCGCTATTGCGAGGCCGATCCCTATCGCGGCGGCGCGCAGGCGGTCGCCGAGTGCTGGCGCAACCTCTGCGCCGTCGGCGCCCTGCCGCTCGCGGCCACCGACAACCTGAACTTCGGCAATCCAGAGAAACCGGAGATCATGGGGCAGTTCGTCAAGGCGGTGGAGGGCATCGGCGAAGCCTGCCGCGCGCTCGACTTCCCGATCGTGTCCGGCAACGTCTCGCTCTACAACGAGACGCACGGACGCGCGATCCTGCCGACGCCCACCATCGGCGGCGTCGGCCTGATCGAGGACCGCACGCGCACGGCGCGCATCGCCTTCGCGGGGTCCAACCTCGCGATCCTCCTTGTCGGCGCGCCGCCCGCCTGGGGCACGCATCTCGGCCAGTCGAGCTTCGCGCGCGAGATCCTGAAGAGCGAGGCCGGAGCCCCGCCGCCGGTCGATCTCGCTCACGAAAAGCGTGCCGGCGACTTCGTGCGCGGCCTGATCGCGGCCGGCACGACAACGAGCGTCCACGACTGCTCGGACGGCGGACTCGCGGTCGCGCTCGCGGAGATGGCCATGGCGAGCGGCATCGGCGCGACCGTGCCGGGCCTCGTCGACGCCGACCCCGTCGCCGCCCTCTTCGGCGAGGATCAGGGTCGCTACCTCGTCGCCGTCTCTCGGTCCGAGGTCGAGGCCGTCCAGGAGAAGGCCGAGAAGGCCGGCCTCTTCGCGCCCTGGATCGGCACGACCGGCGGCGAGACGCTCGCGCTCGGCAAGGCACGCGCCCTGCCGATCGCCGAGCTGACGATCGCGCACGAGAGCTGGTTTCCGTCCTACATGGCCGGCACGGGCACGGGCGCCGCTGCGGCCGCCTGATTGATCGCGAAGGCCACCGCCCTTATCTTGGAGAAACGGCTCACGCCGTTTCTCTCGCACAGGACACGCGCCCCATGCCCATGAACGCCCGCGACATCGAACGGATGATCAAGGACGGGATCCCGGACGCGCAGGTGACGATCCGCGACCTCGCGGGCGATGGCGACCACTACGCCGCCGAGATCGTGGCCGAGAGCTTCCGGGGCAAGTCGCGCGTCCAGCAGCACCAGATGGTCTACCAGGCGCTCGGCGGCAACATGGGCGGCGAGCTCCACGCCCTGGCGCTCCAGACCAGCGCGCCCAAGTGAGAGTGCCGCGATGACCGGCGAAGTGGGCAATCTGGTTCTCGAGCTACTTCGGCTCTTCCGCGCCGAAATGGCCTCGTTCAAAAGCGGGGTCAATCAAAGCTTGGACGCCGTGACTACCGAGCTCGGCTCTCTGGAGCACGCGGTCTCCGGCATCGCCTACATCCTCGTGGAAATGCGGGGTGAGCTACTCGGTCATGCCGAGCGCATCGAGCGCCTCGAACAGGCCCGGACCTGAATCAGGAAACGCGCGAGGACGCTTGTCCCGCGCAGAAGGACGAACGTCATGACCGGCATCAACGACTGGATCGACAACGAGGTGAAGACCAACGACGTGGTGGTCTTCATGAAGGGCACGCCCGCCTTTCCGCAGTGCGGGTTCTCCGGGCAGGTCGTGCAGATCCTCGACTACCTCGGCGTGGAGTACAAGGGCGTCAACGTCCTGTCCTCCGACGAGCTGCGCCAGGGGATCAAGGAATACGGCAACTGGCCGACGATTCCGCAGATCTACGTCAAGGGCGAGTTCGTCGGCGGCTGCGACATCATCCGCGAGATGTTCCAGGCCGGCGAGCTGCAGGACTTCCTCGGCCAGAACGGCGTCGCGACGAAGGCGCAGGCCGCCGCCAACGGCTGACGGCCGCGTTCATCGCCATGTCATGCAACGGCGGGCTTCGGTCCGCCGTTTCGCGTTTCTGGCGGCCGGTCCTCCCGGCCTCGCGACCCTGTTGCCAAGGCTGCCTTGCTTATTTCGCAATGCGGCGTATGAGGTGGGCCGCTCACCACAGGACGTTTTCCGAATGACGCAGGCAGCACCCAACGCTGAAACCCGCGGGCTTCCTTATTGGGAACTCGTCACCATGATCGCCTGCCTGATGGCGCTGAACGCCGCCGCCATCGACATCTTCATCCCCGCGCTCCAGCAGATCGGCGCGGCGCTCGACGTACAGTCCGAGAACCAGCGCCAGTTCGTCATCACCGCCTACATCGTCGGGTTCGGCGCCTCGCAGATCGTCTACGGCACGCTGTCGGACCGCTTCGGCCGACGGCCCGTCCTGTTCTTCGGCCTCGGCATCTACGTCGTCGCCTCCTTCGCGGCCGCCCTCGCGCCGACCTTCGAGGTGCTGCTCGCCTGGCGCTTCATCCAGGGCGTCGGCGCGGCGGCAACGCGCGTCATCGCCGTATCGGTGGTGCGCGACTGCTTCGGCGGCCCGCGCATGGCGAGCGTCATGTCGCTCGCCATGATGGTGTTCATGGCCATTCCCGTGCTCGCGCCCAATGCCGGCCAGCTGATCATGCAGTTCGGCTCGTGGTTCGAGATCTTCATCGCGGTCGGCCTGTTCGGCCTCTTCGTCACGGTCTGGGCCTGGTTCCGCCTGCCCGAAACGCTGCATCCCGAGGACCGTCGCGAGCTCACCTGGCGCCGGACGGCCGAGGCCTTCCGCATGGTCCTCACCAACCGCCTCGCCTTCGGCTACACCGTCGGCACGGCGCTCATCTTCGGCGTCCTGTTCGGCTTCATCAACCAGGCGGAGCAGATCTACACCCAGGTCTACCACCTCGGCCCGGCCTTCACGCTCTACTTCTCGCTGGTCGCCGTCTTCATGGCGGCGGCCTCCTTCGCCAATTCGCGCCTCGTCCAGCGCTTCGGCATGCGCCCGCTCTCGCACGGCGCGCTGATCGGCTTCGCGGCGCTCTCGACCCTGCAGTTCGTCATCGCGCTTGCTTGGGGCGGCACGCTGCCCTTCCCGCTCTTCCTCGGGCTGATGGTGCCGACCTTCTGTCTCTTCGGCTTCATCGGCACCAACTTCAACGCCCTCGCCATGGACCCGCTCGGCCACGTCGCGGGCACGGCGTCGTCCGTTCTCGGCTTCATGCAGACGCTCGGCGGCGGCATCATCGGGGCCGTCATCGGCTACGCCTACAACGGCACGCTGATCCCGCTCTATGCCGGGTTCATCATCCTGTCGCTCCTGTCGCTGACGGCGATCACGGTCGCCGAAGGCGGCCGGCTGTTCCACCGCCGCCATCCGGTCGACGACCGGGCCGCGGACGAGACGCTGAGCGGCAAGCCGGCGGAGTGATCAGCCCGCCTCGCCCGCCCTCTGCGGAGCGGCGGGCGAGAGCCCGGCGAAGTCGAACAGCGACGCGTCGAGGAGCTGGGAGGGCCGGACGCTGGCGAGCGCCCGCATCATCACGTCCTTGCGGCCGGGAAAGCGCGTTTCCATCTCGGCGAGCCACGCCTTGGTCGCGTTGCGCTGCAGCCCGTCCTGGCTGCCGCAGAGATCGCAAGGGATGATCGGGAAGGCCATCGCCGCGGAGAAGCGCGCGATGTCCTCCTCCGCCGAGCGGATCAGTGGGCGCAGCACGAAGAGATCGCCCTCGTCGTTGAGGAGCTTGCCCGGCATGGCCGAGAGCCGCCCGCCATGGACGAGGTTCATGAAGAAGGTTTCGAGGCAGTCGTCGCGGTGGTGGCCGAGCACCAGCGCCTCGCAGCCCTCCTCCCGGGCGATGCGGTAGAGGTTGCCGCGCCGCAGGCGCGAGCAGAGCGAGCAGTAGGTTCGCCCGGCCGGCACCTTCTCTGTCACCACGGAATAGGTATCGCGGTACTCGATCCGGTGCGGGATGCCGAAGCGGTCGAGAAATCCCGGCAGGACGTGCTTGGGAAAGTTCGGCTGGCCCTGGTCGAGATTGCAGGCGAGCAGGTCGACGGGCAGCAGCCCGCGCCATTGCAGGTCGAGAAGCAGCGCCAGCAGCGCGTAGGAGTCCTTGCCGCCGGAGATGCCGACGAGCCAGCGCGCGCCCGGCCGGACCATGCCATAGGCGTCCATCGCCTCGCGCACCTCGCGCAGGAGGCGCTTCCTCAGCTTCTTGAAGCCGACGCTGGACGGCGCCTCGGCGAAGAGCGGATGACACCCGCCCTCGCCCGCCTCGCCGGCATCCGTGTCCGGCTCGTCCGCCGGTCTCGCCGCTTCGTTGAGCATGCCACCCTCCGAACATGCGAAAGGCCGCGCGAGGGGCGCGGCCTTTGCCATTCCGTCGTTTCCCGCGCCCGATCTTAGCGC
>CANJKV010000221.1 GCA_947474855.1 Aurantimonadaceae bacterium
GCGAGGAAGGTGTTGATCAGCTCGTTGCCGCCGCCGTGATAGAGCCAGGCGTTCTGCTGGCGGGCGTTGAGGCCGAAGGGGATCGCCGAGCCGATGGCGAAGGTCGGGTCCTTGCCGACGTAGTAGTAGAGGACGGTGTGCGCCGCCTCCACGGTGCCGGCCTGCGCGGCGTCGAGCGCCTGGAGGCCGGGCACCAGCTCGCCGGCCGGGAAGACGTCGATAGAGAACTTGCCACCGGTCATGTCCGACACGGCCTTGGCCAGCACCTCGGCGCCGCCGTAGATCGTCTCCAGCGTGTTCGGGAAGGACGAGGTCAGGCGCCAGCGGACCTCCGGCATCTCCTGCGCGAGTGCCGGCGCCGCCAGCGTGCTCGCGGCCGCCGCGCCGGTTGCGGCAAGGCCCGCGCCCCGAATGAATGAACGCCGATCCATGTCCCGGTTTCCTCCCCTGATCTGTTCGCGGCCCGCCGAATCCATCCCCCGGCCCGGACCTTGCGGCTTTCCGTTAAAGCCGAAGCCGCGCCCGCCCACAAGCGAAACGCGGCGCATCGCATCGATACCCGCGGGTTCTGCCCTCCGAGGCGCCGCGCCCGGCATTCCGCCGGGCTCCGCGAGCGGCTAAGCAGGGCGCATGACGCGCTTCGTTATCCTCCTCTCCGGCCCGATCAACCCGACGCCCGACCTTCGAGATGCCGCCGCCGGTTGCCGCTGCATCGCCGCCGACGCCGGCATCGATCACGCGGCGCCGCTCGGCCTGACGCCCGAACTCTGGGTCGGCGACTTCGATTCCACGACGCGCCCGCGTGAAGCCTTTCCGAACGTGCCCGTGGAAACCTTCCCGACCGACAAGGACCGCACCGACGGCGAGATCGCCGTCGAGGCGGCGATCGACCGCGGCGCGAGCGCCCTCCTCCTCGTCGGCGCGCTGCGCGGCCCCCGCTCCGACCACGCCTTCTCCAACCTGATCCTGGCGCTCCGCTACGCCGCGCGCGGCCTCGACGTCGAGCTCTTCGACGGCCAGGAGCGCGGCTGGCCGCTCAAAGTCGGCGGCCCGGCCCGAACGTTTCCCCTCGCCCCCGGCGCCCAGTTCTCGATCCTGAAGTTCACCGACCTCGCCGGCCTCACCATCCGCGGCGCCCGCTATCCCCTCGACGCCGTCGAAGTCCCCTTCCACTCCATCCTGACGCAGTCCAACGAGGCGCTGGGGCCGGTCGAAGTCGCGCTTGGCGCGGGTACGGCGATCCTGCTCGCGGAAGCTCAGGAATGACGGCCTGAAACGGTCCTGGTCGAACGACTGACTGGTCCGATATGCGACAGCAGACGTTTCGCAACCTTCTCTCGGCTGCCGCAGACTACGACAGCCATGGAAAGGCGCCGCAGTACGTCATCTCCGGCGTCGAGGAGAATGCGAATGGGAAACCACCGAGCGCCTGGCCGAAGATGAGGATCAGCGTCGTCGCTTCGGAGGGTGCAAGGCGCTGGCAGACGGACGTGTTGGCACTGCCGATCACCGAGGCCAGATAATCCCAACGGACACCAGGCTCGCCGTCGCCCGTACCCCATACGATTTCGATGAAGTCGCTGTCGAGATAGGGCTCTCCAAGCTCCTTCCGCATGAGCCAAGACGGGTTGCTGTCCTCCCAAGCCTTGTAGTCTTCATCGGAGGCATCTTCGCCGGGTTCGGGCTCCCATTGCGCCTGCGAATAGGCAAGCGCCTCGTCCTCCCGACGAAAGCAGGAAATGAAGACGTGAACGTCATCCGTTCTCATCGGGACTTCTCCGATCGATCGCCGCGATCCGCACTGCCCGCCGCCTCAGCCCAGCCGCGCCCGCACCCGCCCCTCGACCCATAGGAATGCGTCGTTGATCAGGATCGCCAGCGCCGCCACGATCAGCCCGCCCTGGAGGACGAAGGCGGTGTTGCCCGAAAGCAGCCCGGCGATCACGACCTCGCCGAGGGTCTTGGCGGCGACCGTCGAGCCGACGGTGGCGGTGCCGAGGGAAACGATGGCCGAGAGGCGGATGCCGGAGAGGATCACGGGGGCGGCGAGCGGCAGTTCGACGAGCGCCAGGCGCTGCGGGCCGGTCATGCCGCTGCCGCGCGCGGCCTCGGAAACGCCGGGCGAGACGCCGGACAGGCCGGCCAGCGCGTTCTCAAAGACCGGCAGGAGGCCGTAGAGGAACAGCGCCAGGAAGGTCGGCGCCGCGCCGAAGCCGAGGAGCGGCACGGTGAGCGCGAGGACGGCGACGGGCGGAAAGGTCTGCCCGGCGTTTGCGAGGGCGCGCGAGAAGGGCAGGAACTCGGCGCCCGCCGGCCGGGTCACGAGGATCGCGAGGCCGAGCGCGAGGAGGCTCGCGCAGAGCGTCGCGGCGCCGGTCAGCGCCAGGTGGTTCAGCGTCAGCGACAGGAGGCTCGTGCCGTCGTAGATCGGCGGCGCGTCGAAGCGGGTCAGCGGCGCGAAGACGGGCGCAAAGAGGCTCGGCCGCGCCAGAAAGGCGACGAGGCCGAGAAGGAGCGCGATCCGCCACGCCGCGCCGAGGAGCCTCACGGCGCCGGCGTCCCGGCCTCGGGCGCCGCGCGGCGGCGCAGGGCGGCCAGCGTCACCCGGCCGATGCGCTGCCCGTTCCGCTCCACCGGCAGGGCGTCGCGGCCCGACCAGAGGCAGGCCGACAGCGCCTCGCGCAGGTTCGCGCCGGCATCGATCGGCGGTCCATCGGCCTCGCCCGGCTCCACCGCCGCCTCGACGCGGTCGAGCGACAGGAGGCGGAAGGGCCGCTCGGCCCCGCCCACCAGCGCCTCGACGAAGGGCGTCGCCGGGCGCGCCATCATCTCGGCCGGCGTCGCGCATTGCAGGAGGCGGCCGGCGTCCATCACGGCGATGCGGTGGCCGAGGCGCACGGCCTCCTCCATGTCGTGGGTGACGAGGACGACCGTGGTGCCGAGCCGGGCCTGGACGGCGGCGAGCTCGTCCTGCGCCCGGCCGCGGATCACGGGGTCGAGCGCGCCAAAGGGTTCGTCCATCAGGAGGACGTCCGGCCGGGCGGCAAGCGCGCGGGCGACGCCGACGCGCTGCTGCTGGCCGCCCGAGAGCTCGGCCGGGCGGCGGTCCCGGTAGGTCGCCGGCTCCATGCCGAAGAGCGCGAGGAGCTCGTCGACGCGCGCGTCGATGGCGGCGCGCTTCCAGCGCAGGAGCCGCGGCACGGTGCCGATGTTGTCGGCGACGCTCCAGTGCGGAAACAGGCCGTGGCCCTGGATGACGTAGCCGATGCGCCGGCGCAGCTCGTGGCCGCGAAGGTTGCGCGTGTCCTCGCCGGCGATCAGGACGCGGCCGGCGCTCGGCTCGACGAGGCGGTTGATCATGCGCAGGAGCGTCGTCTTGCCGGAGCCGGACGTGCCGACGACGGCGCAGATCTCGCCGGCCGCGACCTCCATCGACAGGTCGTCCACCACCGGCGGCGCCTCGCCGTAGCGCTTGGACAGGGTCTCGACGCGGATCATCGCGCGGCCTCCCGGAAGTTCGATCCCGACAGCGCCTCGACGGCCGCGTCGAGAAGCACCGCGGCGGCGAAGGCGAGGAGGACGGTGGGCGCGGCGCCCAGGAGCACGAGGTCCATCGCGGTCTGCCCGACCCCCTGGAAAACGAAGACGCCGAAGCCCCCGCCCCCGATAAGCGCGGCGACGGTGGCGATGCCGATGTTCTGGACGAGCACGATGCGGATGCCGGTGAGGATGACGGGCGCTGCGAGCGGCAGCTCGACGCGGAACAAGCGCTGGCCGCGCCGCATCCCCATGCCGCGCGCCGCCTCGACGACGCTTCGGGACACGCCGGCGAGGCCCACCACAGTGTTCGACACGATCGGCAGCAGCGAATACCCGACGAGCGCGACGAAGGCGGGCGCCGCGCCGATGCCGGAGATGCCGAGCGCCCGCGCGCCCGGCACGTTGGCCGCGACCCAGGCGAGCGGGCCGATGAGGAGGCCGAACAGCGCGATGGAGGGAACGGTCTGGAGGATGTTGAGGACGGACAGGAGGCCCGCGCGCAAGGGCTTGATCCGGTGGCACAGGAGCCCGAGCGGCAGTCCGACGAGGCAGGCGGCGGCGACCGAGCCGAAGGCGAGCGCGACGTGCCGCCGCCCTTCCGCCCAAAAGCGCTCGGCGCGCGTTCCGTATTCCTTGAGGAGCGACAGTCCGTCCCATGCCCCGCTCCACAGGAGGAGACCGAGAAGTGCGAGGGCGAGCGCCAGCACCGTCACCCGCGCGAGCGGCGGGAGCCGGAGGCGCACCAGCGCGTCCGCCGCCAGCAGGAGCGCGGCGAAGCCGAGGGTCCAGAAGCCGGAGCCCGGCGCGACGCGCGCGAAGCCGTTGCCGGGCGGCGTCAGGAAGCCGGCCGAGCGGCCGACGAGGACGCAGGCGAGCGCGAGGAGCCCCGCGCCCGCCGCGAGCTTCACGGCAGGCGGCACCCGCAGCGCTGCCGCGGCGAGGAAGGCGAGGACGGCGAGCCCCAGAAGAGCCGCCTCGGGGCTCGGCAGGGCCGAGGCGATGGCGAGCCCTTCGCCCGGCACGATGCGGTTGGCGCGGAACAGCGCGAAAGGCAGCGCCGCGCCGAGACATGCCACGAGCGCGATGAGAACGCCCAGCCGGTCGACCCGCCGCCATGCCGCGGCGGGCGCGGCGAGAACCGGCACCGAAGCGGCCGCGCCGGTCGGCGCTATTTCAGGAAGCCCTTCTGCGTGAGGTAGTCCTTGGCGACGTCGCTTGCCGCCTCGCCGCCGAGCTGGACGCGGCCGTTCAGCTCCTGCAGCGTCGCGAGGTCGAAGGAAGCGAAGACCGGCTTCAGGAGCGCGGCGATGTTCGGGTGCTCGCTCAGCACCGCCTCGCGCACGATCGGCGAGGGCTGGTAGACCGGCTGCACGCGCTTGTCGTCCTGGAGCACGACGAGCCCGGCCGAGGCGATCCCGCCGTCGGTGCCGTAGACCATGGCGGCGTTGGCGCCGTTGGTGCCCTGCGCCGCCGCGGCGATGGTCGCGGCCGTGTCGCCGCCGGACAAGACGATGAGCTGCTCCGGCTTCAGCTTGAAGCCGTATGTCGACTGGAAGGCCGGCAGGGCCGAGGCCGAGTTGACGAATTCGGCCGAGGCGGCGAGCACCACCGTGCCGCCGTCCGTTACGTACTTGCCGAAATCGCTGAAGCTCTTGATGCCGTCGGAATCGGCGAGGTCCTTGCGCAGCGCCACGCCCCAGGTGTTGTCGGCCGGGGCCGGCTCCAGCCAGACGATCTTCTCGGCGTCGTAGTCGAGCTTCTTGGCCTCGGCGTAGGCTTGGGCCGCGTCGTTCCAGATCGGCTCGCCGGCGCGGTTGTAGAAGTACGCCGCGTTGCCCGTGTATTCGGGATAGATGTCGATCTCGCCGGCCTTGATCGCCTCGCGCACCACGGGCGTGCCGCCGAGCTGGATGCGGTTCTCGACCGGAATCCCGGCATGCTCCAGCACCTGGTAGATCACGTTGCCGAGGACGCCGCCCTCGGTGTCGATCTTGGAGGATACGACCACCTGGGCATTCGCCGCCGTTCCGGCCCCGAGGGCGAGAACGCCCGCCAGAGCCAGCCCCATCATCGATCGACGCATCACGCTTGCCTCTCCGCGGGGGCGGTTCGAACCAAGGCCGGCCGTGCGGGACCGCGCCCCCGTCGGTTCCGCTCGCGCAAAGATGTGGCGCGACCCGCTTAAGTCACCGCGGCACGGTCGATTGATCGAGGAAAAATCGACGCCTACGGATCGGCTGCGAGAAATATCCTACCGATCTCCTAGATCACTCCGCGGCGTCCCGCCGGATCGCTTCGTCAGCGCCGGCCGGGAAACGGTTGCACGCCGGCCCGCGCCGCGCCATAGGACAGTCGGCTACGAATCGCCCGGCAGGAGGCCGGCGCGCGATTCGGCCGCCGGAAAGGTAGGGGCCGCCATGTCCTTCTCCTCCGCCCAAGCGCTCGGCACGAGCGCCGGCGACCTCGACGGGGCGCTGCGCCGCGCCGGCACCGGCGCCTTCCAGCGCCGTCTCCTGATGATCTTCGGACTCGTCTGGGCGGCCGACGCCATGCAGGTCATCGCCGTCGGCTTCACCGCGCCGAGCATCGCGGAAAGCTTCGGGCTCACGATGCCGGTCGCGCTCCAGACCGGCACGGCCTTCTTTCTCGGCATGTTCATCGGCGCCGCCCTGTTCGGCCGCCTCGCCGACCGGTTGGGGCGCCGACGCGTGCTGCTCGCCACCGTGGCGCTCGACGCGGTGTTCGGCTTCGCCTCGGTCTTCGCGCCGGACTTCGCCTGGCTCCTCGCCTTCCGGTTCCTGACGGGCCTTGCCGTCGGCGGCACGCTGCCGGTCGACTACACCACCATGGCAGAGTTCCTGCCCGCCGATCGGCGCGGTCGCTGGCTCGTGATCATGGAAGGCTTCTGGGCGGTCGGCACGGTGGCCGTCGCGCTCGTCGCCTGGGCCGCGGCGAGCGCACAGATGGAGGACGCTTGGCGCTGGATCTTCGCCGGCACGGCGCTTCCCGCCCTCATCGGCCTCGCCGTACGCGCCTGGGTGCCGGAAAGCCCCTTCTATCTCGCCCGCTCCGGCCGGATCGAGGAAGCCCGCGCCGTTCTCGACCGGGTAGCGGCCGGCAACGGCAACCCGCCGGTCGGGGCCTCGCTCGATCCCGCACTCGCCGCGCGCAAGCCCGCGAGCGAGACCGGCGGCGGCATCTTCTCGCCGAGGCTGCGCCGGCGCTCCGTTCTCGTCTTTCTCGTCTGGCTCCTCGTCTCGACGAGCTATTACGGGGTCTTCACCTGGCTGCCCGGGCGCTTCGCGACGGAAGGGTTCGGCTTCGTGCGCGGCTACGGCTTCCTCGTTCTCGTGGCGCTCGCCCAGGTGCCGGGCTACGCCCTCGCGGCCTACGGCGTCGAGCGCTGGGGGCGCAAGCCCACCCTCATCGGCTTCCTGATCCTGTCGGCGGCGAGCTGCGCGCTCTTCGCCGCCGCCACCGACGCCGCGACGGTCGCGGCCGCCCTCCTCGTGATGAGCTTCGCGCTTCTCGGCACCTGGGGGGCGCTCTACGCGATCACGCCGGAGCTCTTCCCGACGCGGCTGCGCGGCAGCGGGATGGGCACGGCCGGCGCCTTCGCCCGGCTCGGCGGCCTCGCCGCGCCGACGCTGCTCGCGCCCGTCTTCGCCGCGGGCATGGGTCTTGCGGTCTCGCTCTTCGCCGCCTTCCTCCTGCTGGCGGCCGTCGCCGCCTTCCTGATCGACGCGGAAACGCGCGGCGCCGCGCTGGAATGACGGCGAGGATTTGAGTTGCGCGCATCAGGGCGAAATGATTAGCCTCGCGCCATGAACGACACCCAGGCTCCGACCCTCCTCGACGTCGCGCGGGCGGCCGGGGTGTCGCGCGCGACGGTCGACCGGGTCATCAACGGCCGACCCAACGTCAAGGCCAAGACGCTGCAGCGCGTGCGCGAGGCGATGGAGCGCCTGAGCTACCGGCCCGACCCCCTCGCCGCCGGCCTCGCGCGGCGCGCCCGCTACCGCTTCTGCTTCCTCCTGCCCGCCGGCACCAACGCCTTCATGGACGAGGTCGCCGCCCAGGTCGCGGGGTCGGCGGCCTGGCTCGCCGGCACCCGCGCCTCGATCGAGCGGCGCTTCGTCGACGTGTTCGATCCCTTCGCGCTGGCGGGCGCGATCGACGCCGTCGACCGCGGCTTCGACGGGGCGGCGATCGTCGCTCTCGACGAGCCGCACGTGCGCGCCGCCGTGGACCGCCTGGTGGCGGACGGCGTTCCCGTCGTCACCCTGATCTCCGACGCGCCAGCCTCGCGCCGGCTCGGCTTCGTCGGCGTCGACAACGCCGCCGCCGGGCGCACCGCAGCCGCCCTTCTCGGCCGCTTCTCGGGCGGGCGCGGCGGCTCGGTCGGCGTCCTCGTCGGCTCGCTGTCGCTGCGCGACCACGTCGACCGGCTCTTCGGCTTCCGCCAGCTCGTGGAACGCGATTACCGCCACCTCTCGCTCCTGCCCGTCATCGAGACGCGCGACGAGGACGGCGAGGCGGAAGCGGCCGTCGCGCGGCTCGCCGCGGCCGATGCCGGCCTCGTCGCGATCTACAATGCCGGCGCCGGCAATCGCGGCGTCGGCCGCGCCCTCGGCCGGCTCGGCGCGGACCGGCGCCCCGTCTTCGTCGGCCACGAGCTGACCTCGGCTTCCGCCGGCCCCTTGCGCGAAGGGCTCTTCGACGCCCTGATCGCCCAGAATGCCGGCCACGAGGTCCGCTCGGCCGCCCGCCTCCTGATCGCCCAGGCCTCCGGCGCACCGATCATCCCGGAACAAGAGCGCATCCGGATCGACGTCTTCATCCGCGAGAACATGCCGGACTGAGGCACGCCCCGAAAATTTTGAGGCACGCACTTCAAAATTCTGCCGCCGCGTGCGAGCAATGGGGCGAACGAGAGCCCGCGCCTGGGCCCGGAGGAAACCCGACATGGCATCCAACCGCTTCTTCGACCGCGCCGATCCCATCGCCTTCGCCGGCACGGACAGCCGCGACCCGCTGGCCTTCCGCTTCTACGACAAGGACCGCGAGGTTATGGGCCGACGGATGGAGGACCAGCTCCGCTTCGCCGTCTGCTACTGGCACTCCTTCACCTGGCCGGGCGGCGATCCCTTCGGCGGCGAGACCTTCAACCGCCCCTGGATGCACGGAAGCGATGCCCTGGCCCTCGCCAGGGACAAGGCCGACGTCGCCTTCGACATGTTCCGGCTCCTGGACGTCCCCTTCTTCACCTTCCACGACGTGGACGTCGCGCCCGAGGGCGCCTCGCTGAAGGAGTCGAACGACAACCTGAAGGCCATCACCGACATCTTCGCGAAGAAGATGGAGACCGAGAAGGTCCGGCTCCTCTGGGGCACGGCCAACCTCTTCTCCAACCGCCGCTACATGGCGGGCGCCGCGACCAATCCGGA
>CANJKV010000222.1 GCA_947474855.1 Aurantimonadaceae bacterium
AACCGCCGGACGTCTCAGCGGCGGCAGGTCCGGTCGCGTACTATCGCGACCCGGACGGCAAGCCCTTCTATTCCGCGGGACCGACGAGGACCGCGGACGGTCGCGACTATGTCCCCGTCCCCGTCGGAAGCGACGGCACCGCGGCGGCGGCCGAGCCGGCGAAGACCGCGACGGCAGCCGAAGCCGCCGCGAGGAAGGTCCTCTACTACCGCAACCCCATGGGGCTGCCGGACACCTCCCCGGTGCCGAAGAAGGATTCGATGGGGATGGACTACATTCCGGTCTACGACGGCCCCGAGGAGGAGGCGGGGATCGTCAGGATTTCGCCGGGGCGGGTCCAGAGGACGGGAGTGCGTACCGAGGTCGTGGAACGGCGGAGCGTCTCCCGGCCGCTCCGCGTTCCGGGCGTCGTCGAACTGGACGAGCGCCGGATCTCGGTGGTGACGACTCGGGCGGACGCCTTCGTCGAGGAGGTCGCCGACGTCACCACGGGGGGCGCGGTGGGGAAGGGCGCGCCGCTGGCGAGGCTGTACTCGCCGGAGATGGCGGCGGCGGGCGCGCAGCTCGTCATCGAGCTGAAGAGCGGGGCCCCCAAGGCCGGCGGAGGAGCGAGGCTGCGCCTCGAGAACCTCGACGTTCCCGAAGCCGCGATCCGCGAGATCGAGCGGACGGGCAAGGTGCCGCGCTCGATGGTCTGGACCGCGCCGCAGGACGGTGTCGTCCTCGAGCGGTCGGCGGTGCGCGGGATGATGGCGAAGGCCGGCGACGTCCTGTTCCGCCTCGCGGACATCTCGACAGTCTGGGTCGTCGCCGACGTGCCCGAGAGCCAGGTCGCCGACGTGCGCTTGGGCTCGGCCGCCGCGATCATCCCGACGAGCCGGCCGGGCACGACCCTCGAGGGCGTCGTCGACCTCGTCTACCCGCAAGTCGCCGCGGCCACGCGCAGCGTCAGGGTTAGGATCGCGGTCGACAACCGTGACGGACTGCTGCTGCCCGGCATGTACGCCGAAGTCGCCATCGACAGCGGGTCCGCCGCGCCCGTCGTCGCCGTGCCCAACGAGGCGATCCTCGACTCCGGCAGCCGCCGCGTCGTGATCCTCGACCGGGGCGAGGGCCGCTTCGAGCCGCGGGCCGTGGAGGTGGGCACGCGTGGGGAGCTTTTCACGGAGATCGCCGAAGGGGTCGCGGAGGGCGACCGCGTCGTCGTCGGCGCGAACTTCCTGATCGACGCCGAAAGCAACCTCAAGGCCGCCTTGGCCACGCTCGCGGCGCCCGCCGGCGAGGGGGAGGTCCGCCCATGATCCCCGGCGTCATCGCCTGGTCGGCGCGCAACGTCGTCCTCGTCCTCGTCGGGACGGTCTTCGCGATCCTCGCGGGCCTGCACGCCCTGAGGACTCTGCCCCTCGACGCGATCCCCGATCTCTCGGACGTGCAGGTCATCGTCTACACCGAATATCCGGGGCAAGCGCCCCAGGTGGTCGAGGACCAGGTGACGTTCCCGCTCACGACGGCCATGCTGACCGTGCCGAAGTCGAAGGTCGTCCGCGGCTTCTCGTTCTTCGGCGTGTCCTTCGTCTACGTGATCTTCGAGGACGGGACGGATCCCTACTTCGCCAGAAGCCGCGTCCTCGAGTTCCTCAACGGGGCCGCCCGCCGCCTTCCCGCCGGCGTCAGCCCGACCCTCGGACCGGACGCGACGGGCGTCGGCTGGGTCTACCAGTACGCCGTCGTCGCCAAGGAAAGGACGCTCGCCGAGCTGCGCTCGCTCCAGGACTGGGTAGTGCGCTTCGCGGTATCCGACGCCGACGGGGTCGCCGAGGTCGCCAGCGTCGGCGGGTTCGTGAAGCAGTACGCCGTGGTGGCCGACCCCAACCGCATGCGGGCGCAGGGCGTGACCCTCGACATGATCCGAAAGGCGGTTGCGGCGAGCAACAAGGACGTCGGCGGCCGCACGATCGAGCTGACCGAGACCGAGTACATGGTCCGCGGCCGCGGCTACCTGCGCGGCGTCGAGGACATCGGCGACGTCGTCCTCATGAGCGAGGCGGGCGTCCCGCTGCGCCTGCGCGACGTCGCCCGCGTCGAGACGACGTCGGACGAGCGGCGGGGCATCGCGGAACTCGACGGCGAAGGCGAGGTCGCGAGCGGCATCGTGCTCCAGCGCTACGGCGCCAACGCCCTCGACGTCATCGACGACGTGAAGGCGAGGATCGCAGAGGTGCTCCCGAGCCTCCCCGAGGGCACCTCGATCGTTCCCGTCTACGACCGCTCCCAGCTCATCGGCCGTGCCATCGAGACCCTGAAGGGGACGCTGCTCGAGGAGAGCCTCATCGTGGCGCTGGTCTGCGTCGTGTTCCTCCTGCACCTCAGGAGCGCGCTCGTCGCCATCCTCATGCTTCCCGTCGGCATCCTCATGGCCTTCGCCGCCATGAAGCTGACGGGGCTGGGCTCGAACATCATGAGCCTGGGGGGCATCGCCATCGCGGTCGGCGCGATGATCGACGCGGCCATCGTCATGATCGAGAACGCCCACAAGCACCTCGAACGGGCGCCGCCCGGCAAGCCCCGGCTCGAGATCCTCGTGGAAGCCGCGGGCGAGGTCGGTCCGGCGCTGTTCTTCAGCCTCCTCGTCATCACGGTGTCCTTCCTGCCGATCTTCACGCTGGAGTCGCAGGAAGGCCGGCTCTTCGGCCCGCTCGCCTTCACCAAGACCTTCGCGATGGCGGCGGCGGCGCTCCTGTCGATCACCCTCGTCCCGGCGCTGATGGTGCTGTTCGTGCGCGGCCGGATCGTGCCCGAGCACCGGAACCCGGTGAACCGAATCCTCATCGCCCTCTACCGTCCGGTCATCGCGCTGGTCCTGCGCGCCAAGGTCCCGACGATCCTCCTCGCGGTCGGCATCCTCGCCGTCTCGGTCTGGCCGGCACGCCAGCTCGGCTCGGAGTTCATGCCGGACCTCGACGAGGGGACGCTGATGTACATGCCGACGACCCTGCCTGGCCTGTCGGTCACCAAGGCGGCCGAACTCCTCCAGACGCAGGACCGCATCATCCGGTCCTTCCCCGAGGTCCAGTCGGTCTACGGCAAGGCGGGACGGGCGCTCACCGCCACCGACCCGGCGCCGACGGAGATGTTCGAGACGCTGATCGACCTGAAGCCCGAGGAGGAGTGGCGGCCGGGCACGACGCTCGAGAGCCTGAAGCGGGAGATGGACGCCGCGCTGCAGTTTCCCGGGGTCTCCAACGCGTGGACGATGCCGATCCGCGCCCGCATCGACATGTTGTCGACGGGCATCCGCACGCCCGTCGGCGTGAAGGTCTTCGGCACCGATCTGACCGAGATGGAGGCGGTCTCCCGCCGGATCGAGACGGTCCTCAAGACCGTGCCGGGCACGTCGAGCGCCTACGCCGAGCGGGTGATCGGGGGCTACTTCCTCGACATCGTGCCGGACAGGACCGCGCTCGGCCGCTACGGCCTGTCGGTCGGCGACGTCCAGGACACGATCGCCACCGCGCTCGGCGCGGAGACCGTCACGACGACGGTCGAGGGCAGGGAGCGGTACGCTGTCGTCGTCCGTTATCCCCGCGAGGCGCGCTCCGACCCGGTATCCGTGGCGAGAAGCGTCCAGGTACCCTTGCCCGGCGGCGGGAGCGTCCCGGTCGGCGACGTGGCGAAGGTGGAGACGACGCGGGGCGCGACGTCGATCCGGACGGAGAACGGCCAGCTCGCCGTCTACGTCTTCGTCGACATCGCGGGGCGCGACCTCGGCGGCTACGTGCGCGAAGCGCAGGCTGCCGTCAGGGACCAGGTGCGGCTGCCGCCGGGCTACCGGGTCGCCTGGAGCGGCCAGTTCGAATACCTCGAGCGGGCCGAGGCGCGCCTCGCGGTCGTCGTTCCGCTCACGCTCGCGATCATCTTCCTCCTCCTGTACCTGAACTTCCGGGCCCTGACGGAGACGCTGATCGTCATGCTGTCGCTGCCCTTCGCCGTCGTCGGTGGCGTCTGGCTCATGTGGTGGCTCGGCTTCAACATGTCGGTCGCCGTCGCGGTCGGGTTCATCGCCCTGTCCGGCGTCGCCGCGGAAACGGGGGTGATCATGCTGGTCTACCTCCAGCACGCGGTGGCCGAGGTGAGGGCGGCCCGGCTGGCCTCGGGGCGGCCGTTCGACCGCGAGGCGCTGCGCGAGGCGATCATGGTCGGCGCGGTGGAGCGCGTGAGGCCGAAGATGATGACGGTGGTCGCCATCATGGCGGGGCTCCTGCCGATCCTCTGGAGCCACGGCGCCGGGTCCGAGATCATGCAGCGGATCGCCGTGCCGATGATCGGGGGCATGGTGTCCTCGACCGTTCTGACGCTGGTCGTGATTCCCGCGGTCTTCGGGCTCGTGAAGGGGTGGAACCTGGCTGCAAGCACGTCGGCGACCGAGGGATCGGGCGACCATGCGACCGGTCGGGAGGTGGAAGCCACGTGACCGCGCCGCACGTGTGTCGGTAGCGGATCACGGGCGGCCCCGCCGCTTCGTCCGGGGAGCTTGGAAGGATCTTCTCGGACCGCCCGCGGTGCGAGGGTTCGTCCGCCCGCGAGCTACAGGCCCCTCGCGGCACCCGTCGATGACTGCTCGATCCCTTTCGGGCCGAGGACCTCGGTCCAGGCATCGCCGTGACGGCAAGCCGGACGGATTCCGCCGTCGTCGCGGAGGAGGAGGGAAAAGCGATGCCTGCGGACGTGGACGGCGCGTGCCGCGGAACGGGCTCTCCCGAGGCCGGATGCGTTTTCCGCCCGGCAGCGGGCTGGGGACGCGCCGCGCCGAGTGGTTCGAAGGGAAGCTCCTGCCATGCCACGTCGCATGCAGCCCTCTCCGATGGCCATTCGAAGGTAGGCTACGGCGAGGCTCGGCATGACGGGCCTCTCGGACGGCCGATTCAGAATCCCGGACGGATCGTTTCGACGGCGGGTCCGGCCGGTGGGGCGTCGTCGGGACCTTCGGCGGGCGGGGCCTCCGTGACACGCCGACGCCGGCGTTCCGGTCGCTTGGGAACGGGGCGCCGCACCAGCGTCCCCTCGATGGCCGACCTGACCTCGGCGACGAGGTCGACGAACCTCGACACGGTGCCGGCGGTCGCTCCCGCGGCGAGGATCTCGTCCGCGGCATGACGGGTCAGCTCGAAGGCGTCATCCACGATGGACCTCGCGGTCGGCGTCGGGAGGCGGAACGATTTGCCGAGTTCCAGGAGCGCCTCCGCGAACCCGTCCGGCAGCCGGGGGCCGTAGAACCTCAAGTTTCCGAACGTCACGGCGGTGTGCATGTCGACCCCGCCGAAGAGCCGCATGGGCGCGGGATCGTAGACGGGCGACAACCGCGCCGCGCCGCGTGGCCCGAGGATGGACAGGTTGCGAAGATGCAGGTCGCCGTTGGCCGTCAGGAAGGAGAGGACGATCCTGGTGTACAGGTCGCGGCAGTCCGCCGCGACGTCCACGGTCATCCCGGTCCTGGGGTTGGCGAACGCGGCCGCGACCATCTCGAAGTTCGGCTCCGTCCCGTACACGCGGGTGAAAGGGTCCGGGAACGCCTCGGGGGCGTAGGACTTCAAGACCGAATACACCGACTCCATCGGCACGCAGCGTCCGGGCATCCGATCGAACCGCTCGGTTGCCAGGACGTGGTTCCCCTTCGGGTCGCGGAACAGCGCACGCCTCGGCACCGTGAGCCCGATGCGCTCGTGGACGCCGTAGGCCCAGTCTTCCAGGAGCAGGAGGTCGGGACGCTTCCCGTCGACGCGCTCGAACTTCACGATCGCGTCGACGGCGGCCTCCGAGCCCGGCCACACGATGCGGTGCATGATCTTCGGCATCGCGCCTCCCGGGGAGGGGGCGCGTCCCACGGCCTCGATGACCCGGTCGAGCGCGATCGGATCGTGCCCGGCGGCCAACGCGTCGAGCGCGAGCGTGACGATCTCGCCGTCCGCGAGATCCGCCGGCTTCGGCATCTCTCCGCGGTACCAGCGTATCGCCTCCGCGTCCGTCTCGAAGACGTCCAAGTGCCCGAGGGAGCCGTGCCCGAGGAAAGGCAACATGAGCCATTCCTCGTGCAGGGTGTCGCGGGTGAAGCCGAGCGCCTTCGCGGCGATCCTGTATTGGAGATTGGTGGCGTCGCAGGGCGGGACGAGCGACATGAAGATCGGATGGAGGGGTTCGTCGTGCGTGGCGGTCCACGGGATCCTGTGGCCGACCAGCCTCTTCGGGTCGTAGGCCAGCCCGATGCCGGGCAGATCCGCGGCCTCGCGGTCGTACTCGAACACCGACCTCTCCCCGTCGAACTGGAGACGGCCCAGCCGACGCGGTTCATCCTCGGCGAGCGTCCAGACCGACAGCGTACCCAGCATCAGGCCCGGCTCCGGTCGTCGGACGGGAAGTCGAGGATCCTTCCGGAGAGGAGGTCCGCGGCGAAGTCGTCGTCCGGAACGAGGGCGAGGCGCATCCCGACCGCGGACGCGAGCCGCTCCACCGTTTCCAACCTCGCTCCGTTGGTGCCCGACAGAAGTCGCGACAGCGCGGGATGCGTCAGACCGGCCCGCCGCGCAAGCTCGCCTTTCGACAAGCCTTGTCGCTTTGCCCGATCCACGATTTCCAACACCAGTTCCGACACCATGGATTTGATGTTTTCAGCAAAAACTGGCGGACGTCAAGCTGTTTTGACGAAAAGTGCAAATCTTCCTTGATTTCGGGCCGGCTCGCGTCGCCGCGGATCGGCTGGAACGGCGGATGTCGCGGTCGTCCGACGACCGCGGATGGGTTCGCGGACATGGTCAGGACATCATGCGCTCGTCGAGGATGCCGATGATCGTGACCATCTCCTCGTCGGAACTGCGATAGTTGTGCTCGATGATTTCATGACGGTCGGCACCTTCGGTGGCGAACCACGCGTCGGCTCCGATCCGACTGGCGTACCGACTTTCCGGTTCGTTCGGATCGGCGAGCGTCCGGCCCGCGGGACTCTCCGGATCGACGTCGGTGCGCAGGCGCCACCATCGCGACAGGTCGGCCGGAAGGTGGATCGGCATGGTATGTTTCGCAGAAGGCTCTTGACCTTCCAACACTTGGAAGCCGCAGAAACGTCACGAAGACTTGCTTGGTCTTGAGCGGGGCTGGAACGTGTGTCCGTCGCGCAATGGACGTCGGAAACCAGTTGGGGTAGGCATTGGGCATGCTGTTCGGGACGATCGGATCGACGGGATTGGGGAGGCTGCTGTCGGCGGTCCTCCTGTGCCTGTCCGTCGTCCTGTCGCAGATGGCGCATGCCGCGCCGGCGCCGGCGGCGCCGCACGACGCCACCACCGTACAGGCCGCCCACGTCGACGGCTCGGCGGAGGCATCGCACGACGCCCACTCGCATGCCGGCAAGGCCGAGCATCCGTCGGCGGACGACGACCATTCCGGCCCGTCCGACATGAAGTGCGCCAGCCACTGCCCTTCGCTCTTCGTGCCGGGAACGGTGCCGGGCGCGCTCCTCGGACGCGCCGGCTCCGACGTGGTGGCGCTCGCCCCGGGCAGTCTGAAGGGCCTGCCCGCCGGCACGACGGATCGGCCCCCCAGAACCTGACCTGACCGCGGCGCTTCCCTGCGCCGCCGGGATGCGGACGCGCCTCCGACGCGCGTGAGCCATCCCACGAGGCCCCGAGCGTCCCGTACCGCGCACCGTCGCGGACACGCTCCAGACTTCCTGCCCTGAATCCGCCGGCGGGCCCCGAGCCCGCACGGACAGGCGCGCCTCCTTCCAGGTCAAACGATGTTCC
This sequence comes from Aurantimonadaceae bacterium, assembly GCA_947474855.1. Taxonomy (GTDB): domain Bacteria; phylum Pseudomonadota; class Alphaproteobacteria; order Rhizobiales; family Rhizobiaceae; genus Antarcticirhabdus. The sequence goes on from CANJKV010000222.1 coordinate 7,794, forward strand.
GCATGTTCCTTGCGGGTCTGTCCGGGCTGCTCCTCGCGGGCTGCACGGCGACCCGGCCGGTCGGCCTGTCCGACCTCGGCACCCACGCGCCCCAGGCCGACCCGGCCGTCGCGGTCACGACCGTCGCCTACGGATCCGTCATCGGGTCCTACACCCACCGCACCCCGACCGATCCGGCGGGATGGCGCGGCACGGGCGTCGAGATGGCGCCGGTCGCCGGCGCCGCCCCACCGAGCGAGGACGCCGCTCCCGCCGGCGCCGTCCCCGCGGACGAAGGCGAGTCGACCAAATGACCCGTCTCGCCCTCACGCTCCTCGCCATCGCCTCGCCCCTCGTCCTCGCCGGCTGTCTCGCCCGCGACGACGCCTTCCTTCCCACCGACGGCATCCAGCCGGTGGCGCTCCGGTCCGAGGCGATCCTCGGCAAGCGCACGGCCTGGGTCCAGAACCGCCAGCAGGCCGCCGCGGTCGACGCGCAGGTCCGCCAGCTCCTGAACGCGAAGTACGTCGGCGCGGACGCCGCCGTGCAGGTCGCGCTCCTCAACAACAAGGGTCTCCAGGCCGCCTACGCGGACATCGGCATCTCGGTCGCCGACCTCTGGCAGGAGAGCCTGCCGCCGCTCAATCCGACGATCTCCTTGAGATACGGAACCGTCGACTTCACGCGCACCGTGGAGGGGCTCGTCGTCACGAACATCGTGGCCCTCCTGACCCGCGAGAGGCGCCTCGCGGTGGCGGAGAGGAACGTCAACGCCGCTCAGCTCCAGGCGGTCCTGGCGACGCTCGAGGTCGCCTCGCAGACCCGTCGTGCCTGGATCGAGGCGGTCGCGGCCTGGGAGCGGGTCTCGTACCTCGCCCGGGCAAAGGTGGCGGCCGACGCCGCGGCCGAACTCGCCACCGAGCTGAACCGGACGGGCTCCATGCCCAAGGCCGACCAGGCCCGCGAACAGGTCTTCTACGCCGAGCTGACCGCGGACGTCGCCGAAGCCCGGATGGAGGCGCGCCTCGCCAAGGAGCGGCTCGTGCGGGTCATGGGCCTCTACGGCCGAGGCATCGACTTCGAGGTGCCGAACGCGCTGCCGAGGTTGCCCCGCTCGGTGCAGAACCGCTCCGGCATCGAGGGCGAGGCGCTGCGCAACCGCGTCGACCTCCAGA
>CANJKV010000223.1 GCA_947474855.1 Aurantimonadaceae bacterium
AGAACCTCCGGGCGGAGGGCTGGCGAGGGATTTTTCGTCGCAGCGACGAGCCGAGCGGAGCCTATGCAGCGCATAGGCGAGCATCGGGGAGGAAGCGGCGGCGGAAAAGCACCGACAGACCGACCCCGCGAAGTTTTGTTAGACGCTCTTAGCCTCGTACGTGCAGTCGGCCGTGCAGCTTGGGACCTTCTTCACGAAGGACACGCTGGTGATCGTCACTCCGAGCACCTGATCCCAGCTGCTTCGGCCGAGCTGCCTCGCCAGACGAAGCGACTCTGGCGCGATCAAAGGAGCGGCTCGCCAGATGTTCTGGACGTCCTGCTTGGGTACGGGATTGGGAAGTTGGGAGACCATCTGCCCGATCATATTGACGACCTGCACCACCTGATTGCTGGTCTGGTAGTATTTGCTCACTTCGATCGCGCCGAAGGTGAGAGCCAGCATGGGAGGAATGACTAGGGCGAACTCTCCCGCCGCGAAGCCGCGGCGGTCGCGTAAAAGCTTGATGAAGCAATCCACCGCGCGCCGGATTTTTAGCATGTGCCGACCCGCTTCACCGCCACCGGCTCGACGCGCAATGCGCCGAAGGACTCCAGCATGGCCACCTCGGCGCCTTGGAAGCTCGAGAAGATGCCCGACGGCAGGAGCCCCGTGCCGATGAGCGGCATCGGATATGCGATGCGCAGGTACATGTATTCGCCGGCCGATCCGACGCAGTAGCTCGCCGACGCCTGCGCGCTGAGCGGGATGTCGCTCCAAGAGGTCGCGAATTTCGGTGCGTTGTCGGGCGTGACCCTGACATCCGCGATGACCCGGCTGCAGTCGAAGAGGTTCGTCAGATTGGGGCAAAGATAGGTCGTTTTGAATTCCTCGACCGTTGCGCCGCCCGCCGACTGGACCTTTCCGAGAACGAGGCCGCGGATGGCTGCGGCGGTTGCACTGTCCAGCAGGTGTTGCTGGAACAGGATCAGCGAAGCCTGGACCATCATGAAGAGCGCCCCGAAAAAGAAGGGGCTCAGGATCGCGAACTCGATCGCGGAAGCGCCGTCGCGAGCCTTTGAAAAGTCTCGCCCTGCCCGTCGCAGGCGGTTCCTCCGCAAATTGTTCGTGTCGACCATCATCGCTACGATCTTCGGTTCACCGGCTCGCGGGACAGGATGCGGCGTGGCGGCCGATCCTTGCTTTGCGATCTAACCAATTAAATCTTGCGGAGCCTCTAACCGGGAACGGACAAGTCGAGCGGTCGCGCCGACGACCTGGGCAGCCGGGTCCTTCGAGAGGCCGTATGTGGTGCCGAGAAATGGCGTAAGCCTCGCCGCCCTTGACCCTCATTCCGCCGGCTAGCAAGGTCCACGCCGCATTGTCGGCACGACCGACTGGCTCACGAGTTAAACGAGTTCTCCATGACCGACTCCGCTTCCACCGCCGCCCCCATCTGGTTCCGCACCGGCGAGGCGACCGTGCTCGCCGCCGAGGGGCAGGCGACCGACGCGATGCCCGAGGTGCTGATCGGCTCGGTGCGCGGGCCGGTGGGGCAGGCCTTCGCCTCGATGATGGGGCAGGCGGAGGGGCACACGCGCATGTTCGTGGTGCGCGACCTCAACCAGCTCGTGCGCCCGGCGACGATGATGACGACGAAGGCGACGATCCGCAGCGCCGAATACGTCGAGCTGCTCGGCGGCGTCGTTCAGGGCGCGACGGGCGACGCGATCGTCGATTGCATCATCGAGGGCGTCCTGCCGCGCGAGGGGCTCGACGAGCTCTGCATGATCATCATGATCTGGCTCGATCCGCGCTGCGCGGAAGACCCCGATCTCGACAAGCGCGACCTCTACCGCACCAACTACGAGGCGACCAAGCTCGCCATCGCCCGCGCGATGCGCAACGAGCCGAGCGTCGACGAGCTCATCGCCAACCGCAAGTCGGTCAAGCACTACGCCCTGGACGGCGTCGTGGACTACTGAGCGGCGGCCGCGGCTGCGGCCGGCTCCGCCGACAAGGCATCGCGAATCAGCGGAGCCAGCGCGGCGAAGTCGCGCCGCCGCGGCGAGGATGCGCGGAAGGCGAGAACGAGGCTGCGGGCCGGTGCGGGGTCGGCGAAGCCGAGGAAAGTCAGCCCGGGCCGCGCCTCGGCGCGCGCCGCGACGCTGGGCACCAGCGTCGCGCCGAGACCGCCCGCCACCATCTGAAGGATCGTCGTCAGGCTCGTCGCGCCGAAGCTCGCGAGCTCTCCCGCCTCCGCGAGGCGGCAGACCTGCAGCGCCTGGTCGCGCAGGCAGTGGCCCTCCTCGAGGAGGATGAGCCGCTCGCGCCCGAGGTCCGACACGGTCGGCGAAGCGGGAAAGCGGTCGGCTTCCGCACTCGGCACCGCGAGCAGGAATGGATCCTCGGCGAGCGGCATCGTCGCCAGACCCGGCGCTTCGAGCGGCAGGGCCGCGACGGCGCAGTCGAGGTCGCCGAGAACGATCTCCTCGACGAGGCTCTTCGTCAGGCTCTCGCGCACCTCGCAGCGCAGGGCCGGATGGTTGGCGCGCAGCCGCGGCAGGAGGCCCGGCAGGAGATAGGGGGCGACGGTGGCGATGAGCCCGAGCCGCAACCGCCCTTCCAGGACGGCGCCGGCGGACGGGGCCAGCGCTTCCAGCGTCCGGAGCTCGGCAAGGACCCGGGCCGCGCCCGCGCGCACCGCCTCGCCCTCGCGCGTCAGCGTCGCCCCGTTCGGCCGTCGATCGAAGAGCGGCGCGCCGAAAAAGGCCTCCATCTGCGCGATCTGCCCCGACAAAGCCGGCTGGCTGACATTCAGGCGCCGGGCCGCCCGGCCGAAGTGCAGGGTGTCGCAGAGGGTCTCGAAATAACGCAACTGGCGTGTCGTCAGCATCTCTGATCGGTTTTTCTGATCGGTCCGGTCGGGAAATACGATTGGGATCGATTGACGGCAACAGGTATCTCTCGCCTGGAACGATTCCAAGCGAAGGAGCCTCGAGGCATGACGGATCGCACGACCCTGACGACGACGGCCGGCGCACCGGTGCCGGACAACCAGAACTCCTGGACCGCGGGCTCGCGCGGGCCGGTCCTCCTGCAGGACTACCAGCTGATCGAGAAGCTGGCGCACCAGAACCGCGAACGCATTCCCGAGCGCGTCGTCCACGCCAAGGGCTGGGGCGCCTACGGCACCCTGACGATCACCGGCGACATCTCGAAGTACACCAAGGCCAAGGTCTTCCAGCCGGGCACGCAGACGCCGATGCTGGCGCGCTTCTCGACCGTTGCCGGCGAGCAGGGCGCGTCCGACACCGAGCGCGACGTGCGCGGCTTCGCGCTGAAATTCTACACGAGCGAGGGTAACTGGGACCTCGTCGGCAACAACACGCCGGTCTTCTTCGTGCGCGACGCCTACAAGTTCCCCGACTTCATCCATACGCAGAAGCGCCATCCGAAGACGAACCTGCGCTCGCCCACCGCCATGTGGGACTTCTGGTCGCTCTCCCCCGAGTCGCTGCATCAGGTCACGATCCTGATGTCGGACCGCGGCCTGCCGGTCGACCCGACCCGCATGAACGGCTACGGCAGCCACACCTTCTCGTTCTGGAACGATGCGGGCGAGCGCTACTGGGTGAAGTTCCACTTCAAGACCCGGCAGGGCCACAAGTTCTTCACCAACGAGGAAGCCGACCAGGTCACGGCGAAGACGCGCGAGCACTATCAGGAAACGCTGTTCGGCAAGATCGAGAAGGGCGAGTTCCCGAGCTGGACCGTGCAGGTCCAGATCATGCCCGAACTCGACGCGGAGAAGACGAGCTACAACCCCTTCGACCTCACCAAGGTCTGGCCGCATGCCGAGTACCCGCCGATCGACGTCGGCGTCCTCGAGCTGAACCGGAACCCGGAGAACTACTTCGCCGAGATCGAGCAGGCGGCCTTCTCCCCCTCGAACATCGTGCCGGGCATCGGCTATTCGCCGGACAAGATGCTCCAGGCGCGCGTCTTCTCCTATGCCGATGCCCACCGCTACCGGCTCGGCACGCATTACGAGTCGATCCCGGTCAACCAGCCGCGCGTTCCCGTCCACCACTATCATCGCGACGGTCAGATGAACGTCTACGGGGGCCTCAAGACCGGCAACCCGAACGCGTATTACGAGCCGAACTCGGTGAACGGGCCGTTCGAGGAGAAGTCCGCCCAGGAGCCGCCGCTGCGCATCCACGGCGACGCCGACCGCTACAACCATCGCGACGGCAACGACGACTACGGTCAGGTCCGCGCCCTCTTCAACCTCTTCGACGACGGCGAGAAGAAGCGTCTCTTCGCCAACATCGCGGCTGCGATGAGCGGCATACCGGAGGAGATCTACGAGCGGCAGATGGTCCATTTCGGCCGCGTCCATCCGGACTACGAAGCGGGCGTGCGCGCTGCCAGCCGCGTCCTCGAAGGCCGCGAGCCGGCAATTTCGGTGACGCCCGAGACGCCGCAGCAGGCCGCGGAGTAGGCCTGATCGAGATCGCATACCAAGCGGAGGGCCGGGAGCGATCCCGGCCCTTCGGCCGTTCTGCCGTCAGTCCGGTGCCTTGTTGCGGGGCACCGCGGCGCTTATCCTGAGGCCGACTTGAACGGCGATACGGCGGTCGCGCGGCATGCTGGGACAGGATCGTCAATCCAGCGATGCCGATCTCGTCGCCGCCACCGCCATCACGCCCGACCTCGTCGTTTCCAAGCGCAACGCCCGGCACTTCGAGCCGACCGGCGCGAAGCTCTTCAACCCCTACGAAGCCTGATCGATTGACCCACAGCTGCAGCCTCACCGCCCATCTGCCCGTCCCTCGTTTCGGGGAGGCCGTCCCGTGCGCCTAGGAGGGCGGATGGCCGCGGCGGCAGAGATCGTCGCCGACATGGACGCGCGGCGCCGGCCGGTCGCCGACGCGCTGAAGGACTGGGGCCTGTCCCACCGCTTCGCCGGCTCGGGCGACCGGGCGGCGATCGGCAACCTCGTCTACGACGTTCTGCGGCGGCGGCGCTCGATCGCCTGGCGCATCGGCAGCAATGCGCCGTCGGACCTCGTGATCGGCGCCGTGCTCGCCGAGCCGTCCGGCAGCGTCGAGCGGCTCGCGTCCGCGCTCGATGGCGATCGTTTCGCGCCGGCGCTGCCGGACCGCCAGATCCTCGACGCGTTCCTGAACCGCGACCTCGACGAGGCGCCGGATGCGATCCGGGCCGATCTGCCCGACTGGCTCGCGCCGCGTTTCGCGGATGCCTTGGGTGCCGATTGGATCGGCGAGGCGCAGGCGCTCGCCGCCCGACCCCCGCTCGACATGCGCGTCAACACGCTTCTCGCCGAGCCGGAAACGGTGGAGCGCGAGCTCGCCCCCTTCGAGGCGCGTCGCAGTCCGCTCGCGCCGGCGGGTCTTCGCATCGACCCGATCGAGGGTGACCGGCGCCACCCCAACGTCCAGGTCGAGGCCGGCTTCCAGAAGGGGCATTTCGAGATCCAGGACGAGGGCTCGCAGCTCGTGGCGCTGCTCGCCGGCGCGGGGGAGGGGCAGCGCGTCCTCGACTACTGCGCCGGCGCCGGCGGCAAGACGCTGGCGCTGGGCGCCGCGATGCGCAACACCGGCGAGATCCACGCCTTCGATGCCGACCGCACGCGCCTCGCGCCGATCCACGATCGCCTGCGCCGGGCCGGCCTCGCCAACGTCGAGGTTCACGCGCCGCGCGACGACCTGTCGCCGCTCGCGGGCACGATGGACCTCGTTCTCGTCGACGCCCCCTGCACGGGCACGGGCACGTGGCGGCGTCGGCCCGACGCCAAGTGGCGCTTGTCGGAGGGGACCGTCGCCAAGCGGATGAGCGAGCAGGACGGCGTTCTCGATCGGGCCGCCGCCTTCGTGCGGCCGGGCGGTCGGCTCGCCTTCGTGACCTGCTCGCTCCTGCCCGAGGAGAACCGCGACCGCATCGCGGCCTTCCTCGCCAAGTATCCGGCGTTCCGCGTCGAAGATGCCCGGGCGCTCTGGCGCGACGCGCTGCCGGGCGCGCCGGAACGTTACCGGACGGAAAAACTTGGGGATGGCCGCGGATTGCTGCTTTCGCCGGGGAGAAGCGGCACGGACGGCTTTTTTTTCGCCGCGATGCAACGTCAAGGTGACGGCTGAGAGCGGAGAATGAGCCGCGTCTGATGGCGCCCAATCGCGGGAGTTGTGTCTGCGTATCCTGGTTCTGATCGCGTTCCTCCTGTTCACCCTCGGCGGCGGGTCGACGATCGGCGCTCTGACCGCTCCGGGCGAATGGTATGCCGGCCTCGAGAAGCCGGCCTTCAATCCGCCCGGCTGGGTCTTCGGCCCGGTCTGGTTCGTTCTCTACATTCTCGTCGGCGTGGCCGGCTGGCGCGTGTGGCAGCACCGGCGCGGCACGGCCCAGCGGCTCTGGTGGGTGCAGATCGTCCTGAACTTCGCCTGGCCGATGGCCTTCTTCTCGCTCCACCTGACCGGCGTGGCGCTGGTGGTGGTGATGCTGCTTCTCGCCACCATTCTCGCCTTTGTCGGCGTGGCGTGGCGGCAGGATCGCATCTCGGCTTGGCTGTTCGTGCCCTACGCGGCCTGGGTTTCCTATGCGACGCTGTTGAACGCGTCGATCTGGTGGCTCAACTGACGGGACGTTCCGGCATGAGGCTCCGACCATGACGCGTTCCGCGCATCCCGATCCCGCGCCCGACATCGCCCTTGTCGGCGGCCGGCGCGTGCTCTTCGTCATGGCGGCGGCGGCGGAGTACGGGCCGCATCTGCGCCGGCGCATCCGTCCCTGGATGACGGGCATCGGCCCGATCGAGGCCGCGCTGGAAACCAGCCTCGCGCTCTCGGCGCTGGCGCGCGGCGGAGGCCTTCCCGACCTCGTCGTCTCGCTCGGCTCGGCCGGCTCGCGCGTCCTGGAACAGGGCGCGGTCTATGCCGCGGCAAGCGTCGCCTGGCGCGACGTCGACGCCTCGCCGCTCGGCTTCACCAAGGGCGTCACGCCCTTCGTCGACCACCCCGTCCACGTGCCGCTGGCTCTGCCCGTTCCGGCCGTTCCCGCCGTGCGCCTGTCGACGGGCGGCAACGTCGTGTCGGGCGCGGATTATGACGGCGTGGACGCCGAGATGGTGGACATGGAGACCTTCGCCGTCATGCGCGCCTGCCGCCGCTTCGGCGTGCCGCTCTGCGGCTTCCGCGGGATCTCGGACGGGGCGGGCGAGCTGCACCACTACGACGACTGGACGGTGCTGCTCCACGTCGTCGACGAAAACCTCGGCCAGGCCGTGGACCGGCTCGCCGAGGCCTTGGAAGCGGGCGCGCCGCTCGACGCGCCCGCCTGAGTCTCACTCGGCCTTCAGGAAGTCTCCGACCTCGAGCAGCACGAACTCGGTGTCGTCCGCCTCGTTCAGCGCGCGGCCGGCCGAGAAGGGCAGGTTGTTGTCGTTGCCGACGATGATGTGCGTCTCGTCCACGCGGTCGACGTTCTCGATCGTCACGAAGGGCATGTCGTAGCCGCCCTCGATCCCGCCCTGGCGCGCGAGGCCGTTCGGGTCCTCGATGTCCATGAGGTCGATGTAGGCGATCTTGGCGACGGGCTCGCCCGCGCCCTCCGGCGTCAGCGCGATCTTCGCGATGCGCTTCAGCTTGGCGGGCGAGGCGAAGCAGGAGGCGTCCGGCTCGCCTGCGCAGGCCTGGGCTTCCCGGCCCGCGCCGTTGTCGCGCTCGATGACGAGGGCGTGGGTGTCGTCGATCATGTTGAAGTCGCCGATCGCCTCGCCGCCCTCGGGAAGCGGGTAAAGCCAGGAGCGGCCGGTCCAGTCTTTGCTCGCCACGTCGAACTCGACGATCCGCAGCGCCGTGCGCCCGTCCGGCGCGCTCTCCGGCTTGCCGTCCGTGTAGACCGGACCTTCCAGGAGGCCGTAGAGCTTCGAGCCGTCGGTCGAGCGGGCGAGGCCCTCGTAGCCGCCCGAGCGCTTGATGTTGAAGGCGGTGGGCTTGGCATCGGGCTTGCCCGGCAGGAAGAGCGTCGGGTTGTCCGGCGACATCACCTCGCTCCCGCCGATCCGCGTCGCATGGACGCTCTCGAGCCGGCCCTCGCGGTCGAAGCGCAGGAGCCATGGGCCGAACTCCTCGCCGACCCAGAAGCCGGTCTCGTCCGGCTGGATCGATTCGACGTCGAAGTCGGCGCCGGTGAGATAGCGCTTGTTGTGCGTCTCCGAGACGATGGGGAAGGGCGCGAGGCGGTTCGGGTCGGTGAGAAACACCGTTTCCATCCGCTCCACCGTGCCGGCCTGCCAGTCGGGGCGGATCTGGTGGAGCATCAGGAGCGCGTCGGACGAGTTGCTCTTCGAGCCGAAGCCGTTGTCGGACAGCGTCCAATAGGTGCCGTCGCCCATCGACCTGATGCCGGAGAAGCCCTGAACGGGCTGGCCGTCGAAGGGCAGCGACAGGCCGGTCGGGCGCTTGCCGTCCATGCCGGGGACCGAGCCGAGCGCGTCGGCGCGATGGCGGTCGGGCGTCGTGAACTTGCCGGCGTGGCGGAAGTGCTCCGGCGCATCGGCCGACGCGGGAACCAGGGTCTCGGCGGGCAGGATCGCCTGGCCCGCCAGGATGGCGGGGAAGGCGCGGCCGTCCGGTCGGGCGTCCTGCGCCATGACGGGCGCGACGAGAAGCGCGGCGAGCGCGGAGGAGGCGAGAAGACGGCGCATGGAATCGGCTCCGAAAGGAGATTGATCTCGGCCCCTGCCTTGGCCCGCCGGCGGCGACAAAGCCGTGACGGAGCGATGATTGTTCGATGACGATCGTTGCGACGCCTTGCCTTTCCGGCGTTTCTCCTTAGAAGTCCGCCATGACCCAGCACCCCGACACCATCCTCATCGTCGACTTCGGCTCCCAGGTGACGCAGCTCATCGCGCGTCGCGTCCGCGAG
>CANJKV010000224.1 GCA_947474855.1 Aurantimonadaceae bacterium
CTCGTTCGCCTGGGCCACCCGCTTTCGCCGTCTCGCAAAGGATTATGAGCGATATGCAAGCACTCTGGCAGACCTGCACGTCGTCGCATTCGCCTGCATCATGCTCAAACAGGCCGCTCTACTCGCAACCGGTCCATAACAGCCTCTAGGCCTTCAGGCTGCCTAGCCTACTCGTCGGTTAGCCCGTCCTTGTCCAAGCGCTCCGAGTGAGGGTGACGCGATTTCGCTTGCTGGAGGATGCGACGAAGCTCTCGGCGCGCGATCGATGGAACAGCGTCACGCCTGCCGCTCCTGCGATCTCCCATAGCGCATGCTCGATACACTAGCTCGCGATTAACACACCAAGGCGGCGCAAATGACAGCTTGGGTCCTCCTGGCGACGTTCGAGGAGCTTCAGCTCGTGCATGTCACAAGTTGTGATCGCTCGGAGTGGGAACTGACCTGACTGGATCAGAGGGCCTGACTCACACGTCCTCAAATCAGTCCCTTGCGGATGGCGATGTTCACGGCATGGATGGAATTGCGGGCATTCAGTACGTCTCGCGCCGTTTCGACGAGCTGGGTGACAGACTTCTCGCTAGTTGCGAATGCCATTGCGATCTGCGGGATCGTTTGACCCTCTGCTAGAAGGTGCAGACATCGAACCATGTCAGGGGAGAGAGAACAATTTAAGCCGCTTCGCGTCATTCTCGCCGCTGGTCTCCTACGAGGCGCCCCCAACCGCTATCTAGGTCTGCGTGCACCTCGAACGAGTTAACGCCCGCTTTCTAATCAATAAGCCCGGACCGGATCGCGAGCGCTACGGCGTGCTCATCGGTCAGAGCCTTCAGGCTGAGACGTACCCGCGCCATGGCATCGTCGATGCTGGAGCGCTCCATGTGAAGAACACTGGCGGCTTCGTCATAGCTTTCTCCATCGGAGATCAGCTTCAGGATGCGCCTATCGAGGCTCTCCACCGCGCCGCCCATGCTGTCGCGCTGGAAGGCTACTTCTGGAAGGTAAGGAAGCACGGGGTCTCCGGGGCTTTTCGAACGACGAGCCAAGAACGGCAAAAGCTGTCCATGTGGCTGCTGAGCGGCGCATCTATGGGCTCAGGCTGGCGAACGGCAATGCCGTTCTCGTGGTTCCTCTACGCTTGGCGGGTCAGTATCTGCCGTTAACGTCAATTTCCTGGCAGCCTCATCCTCATCCTAGCGCCACGCATCACCGAAGTACGACTTGCCTGTCTGGCCTGGCGCGTCGATCCATCCGAGAAGGGGCTTACGGTCCTCGTCAGGCGCGCGATCGTGAGACTGACGAAGGACTAACCGCAGCACCTGTCGCAGATCGCGGATGCCAGCGAACAAGGGCGCACAGCGCAGCTACGAAGTGAGGACAATCGTCGCGCAAGACCAAAAAAGGCATCGCAAATAACGACTTAGAAGATGCAAATGGTGGAGCTGAGGGGGATCGAACCCCTGACCTCGTCATTGCGAACGACGCGCTCTCCCAGCTGAGCTACAGCCCCGTCCACCGCTTGCGAGCGGCATTTAGTGCGGGGGCGGGATGCCTGTCAACACGCCATTTGGCGCGAGCCTTCATTCACTCTGATCGAACGCCGCCGTCCGGCCTTTCTTGTTCTCGCGCCCGGTCATGGCTACATGCGAACGAGCCCGCCATGCGCTTCAGGAAGGAACGCCCCGCTCCATGCTCGCCGTCATCCAGGTCATCCTTCTCGCGCTCGACATCCTCTGGTGGATCGTCATCGCCTCGGCGATCCTGTCCTGGCTCTACGCCTTCAACATCGTCAATTCGGGCAATGCCTTCGTCGATTCGATCGGCGCCTTCCTTTATCGCGTGACGGAGCCGCTCTACCGGCCGATCCGGCGCATCCTGCCCGACCTCGGCGGCATCGACCTGTCGCCCATCGTGCTGCTGCTCGGCATCTTCTTCCTCCAGCAGCTCCTGATCCTCTACGTCGCCCCGGCAGTGATCCGCGCGGGCGTGTGACGGCAGAGGCGCCGCTCGATCCGCCCTTCTTGCGCCGCACGGCCGAGGGCGTCGCGGTCCGCGTGCGCTTGACGCCGAAGGCCGCCCGCGACGGCGTCGACGGGGCGGTGGCGCTGGCGCCGCCCGAAGCCGCAGCCCTCGCCGTCCGCTTGCGGGCCCGGCCCGTCGAGGGGCAGGCAAATGCCGCGCTCGTGGCGTTTCTCGCCGAGATCCTCGGCCTGCCGCGCTCGGCCGTTTCCCTGCAGAAGGGGGCGGCCTCCCGGATCAAGACCGTGCTGCTGCGCGGCGACCCCGAAGCCCTGGCGCGAGCGCTCGCAAAGTCGGCCGTTCCTCGTCCTCGACATGACGAAGCCGCCGGCGCGTCGGGCGCCGGCGGCTTCGTCGGTTTCAAAGGTCTTGGCTCGTCCGCCCGCGCCGTTACGGCCGGGCGAGATCGTCCTCAGCCGCGGCCGTAGCGCACGACGCGGGAGATCTCGGCGCGGTTCACGCCGATGTCGGCGAGGGCGCGATCGTCCATCGACTGCAGCTCGCGGATCGAGCGGTGCTGGGAGCGGAGGGTCTGAAGGCCGGAGGTGAAGAAGCGGAACATGACAGGGGGCGTCCAAAGCGGTCTGATCTGATGCGCCCTATTTATGTGCAATGCCTGCCTCGAAGTAGTGCAGTCGGCTGCACCCCTGTCGTGCATCCTGCGCATAGCATCATCATTCAAGGATTTAGGCTTCGTTCATCCTTCCTCGCTCCATTGCCCGAGAGCGCCGGTGTACAAAGCGAAAGAGCGCCGCGACCCATCGGTCGCCGCGCTCTTTCGCATGCTCGATTCTGTGCCTAATTTCTAGGCTGGCGCGCTTGCCGGCTCAGTAGGAGCCGGACGGGCCGTCGCTTCCTGCGGGACGACGATCCGGCTTCTTCGAGGCCTCGAAGCGCTCGACGGCTTCACGGATCAGCTGGCGGGCCGTGGACGAGCCGCCCCAGCCGCCGATCTTCACCCACTTGCCGGGCTCCAGGTCCTTGTAGTGCTCGAAGAAGTGCTCGATCTGGCGCAGCGTGATCTCCGGCAGGTCGCCGTACTCGGCGACGCGCTCGTAGCGGCGGGTGAGCTCGGGCGAGGGGACGGCGATGATCTTCTCGTCCTGGCCCTTGTTGTCCTCCATCACGAGGACGCCGATCGGGCGGCAGTTGATCACGCAGCCGGGAAAGAGCGGGCGCGTGTTGCAGATCAGGACGTCGATCGGGTCGCCGTCGTCGGACAGCGTGTGGGGAACGAAGCCGTAGTTCCCGGGATAGGTCATCGGCGTGTAGAGGAAGCGGTCGACGACGAGGCAGCCGGCCTCCTTGTCCATCTCGTACTTGATCGGGTGACCGCCGACGGGAACCTCGACGATGACGTTGATGTCGTCGGGCGGATTCTTGCCGCGGGCGATGGCGTCGATGCGCATTCCTGAACCTCTTGGGAGCTTCCGTTCTCCCGGCAGGCATTAAACCTTGGGCCTGCGCGGTGCAACACGCGCGGCCGGGCAGAGGCTCAGGGCCAGAGAAAGGCGATCTTGCGCAGCGTGCGCCCCTCGAAGGTCTCGCAGCCTTCCGCGACGTCGACGCCGCCGGCGTTCTCGTAGAAGCGCAGCGCCGGCGCGTTGTCGGCCAGCGCCCAGACGACGCGCCCTTTGAGGCCGCGCTCGGCCAGGAGCCGCGCGGCCCCGGAGTGCAGCCGCCTTCCGAAGCCGAGGCCCTGGAACTCCGGCCGGACATAAAGCTCGAAGATCTCGCCCTCGGCCGGCAGGGCAGGCGTCCGGTTGCGCCCGACGGTGGCGTATCCGACCGCCTCGCCGGCATAGTCGAGGATGAGGATCGCGGCGCGGCGCGCGATCGCCCGCCGCCACCAGGCCTCGTCCCGGCGCCCCACCATGGTGCGAAGCGCCCGGTGCGGAATCAGGCCCGCATAGGCGTTGACCCAGGCCGCCTCGTGCGTCTCGGCAAGGGCCGCGGCGTCGGAGGTTTCGGCGGTGCGCAGTTCGGCGGCGATCGTCTTCATGGCCCGTTAACCATGAGCCGGAAAATCCGATCCGTCGAGCCCTCGCGATTTTTCGGCGACAGGGAACCGACCGGGCGCAGCCTTTCATCGCCGGCCGAGCACGCCCGTCGCCAGCGACTTCTGGATGCCGACGACGTTCGCGCCGCGCGACAGCTCGCGCTTGAAGGGCTGCGGCTGCCCGGACACGAAGATCGTCAGCTCGCAATCGGCGTCGAAGGTGCCCGCGTTCTCGACGGTGAACATGGTGATCGAGCGGTAGGGGATGGAATGGAAGGAGCGCTTGCGTCCGGTCATGCCCTGCTTGTCGACGAAGATCAGCCGGCGGTCGGTGAAGACCACGAGGTCGCGGACGATCGCGAAGGCGACCTCCACCGTCTCGTCGGGGATCAGGACCGGGTCGAGGTCGCGCCGGACCGACGCGACGTCGACGTCGCTGGCAAGGCCGAGAAGGCCGGACAAGAGTCCCATGATGCGTCCTTCCTGAGAGGAGAAGCGGTGCGCGCTCAGATGGAGGCGCGGGGCGCATCCGCCAAGCGCTTGGCGCCGACCAGACCTTGACCTTCGGGGTGCTTCCTGTATTTCTGTAATTGCAGAAATTTCAGGAGAATCCGTGATGCTCGTCACGCCGGTCATGGAGCGCTTCATCCTGCATTGGGGCGAGATGGGCACGCGCTGGGGCGTCAACCGCTCGGTCGCGCAGATCCACGCGCTCCTCTACCTGTCGCCGCGCCCCTTGCCGGCGGACGAGATCGTCGAGGCGCTCTCGATCGCGCGCTCCAACGTGTCGAACAGCTTGAAGGAGCTCCTCGCCTATCAGCTCGTCGAGGTGACCCACGTCCTCGGCGACCGGCGCGACTTCTTCAAGGCCGAGATCGACCCTTGGGAGATCATGCTGCGCATCGCCGAGGAGCGGAAGCGACGCGAGATCGACCCGGCGCTGACCATGCTCCGCGACTGCGTCGCGCAGGCAGGCGAGGGGCGCGGCGACGAGGCCTTCGTACGCGAGCGCCTCGAGGCCATGCTCGCCTTCCTGGACGAACTCGACGGCTGGTACGCGCAGGTGCGGCGCCTGCCGCGCTCGACGCTCGCGGCCATCGTCAAGCTCGGCGGGCGGATCGCCGGCCTGGTCCGCCGCTGACGGCCGTCGCCGTCGGCACCACCGCGGCGGAGAGTTTCTGTTTGTTCAGAAAGGATGAAAGATGAGGGTGGCAGTCTTCGGAGCGAGCGGCTTCATCGGCGGGGCGATCGTCCGACGCCTCCTCGGCGATGGCCACGAGGTCGTCGCCTTCGGCCGCGACGCGGACGCACTCGCGCGCCTGCCGGACCTGCCCGGCCTGTCGCGCGCGGCCGGCGATCCGGCCGCCTGGGCGGAGCGGCTCGCCGGCGCCGAGGCCATGGTGATCGCGGTGGGCGCCATGGCGGGCGCCGACATGGAAGCGGCCAACGCGCCGCTGCTCGCCCGCCTCGTGCCCGCGGCGCGGCGCGCCAGCATCGGGCGGGCGGTGCTGATTTCCGCGATCGGCGCGAGCGCCGAGGCGCCGACCCGCTTCCTGCGCGCCAAGGCGGAGGGAGAGGCCGTGTTTCTCGACGCGCGGCCTCCCGGCTGGACGGTGCTGCGGCCCTCGCTCGTCTACGGACCGGGCGGCACGAGCATGGCTCTTCTCGCGGCGCTCGCAGCCCTGCCGCTGCGCCCGGCTCTGCCGGACGGGCCGGTGCGCCCGATCGCGGTGGACGACCTCGCCGCCGCCGTTGTCCGCTTGATCGAACGCGGCGGACCCTTGCCGCCCACGCTCGACGCGGTCGGGCCCGAGCGCATGACGCTTGACGCCTATGCCGACGGGATCGGGGCTTGGCTCGGCAGCCGGTCGCGCCGCCTGCCGGCGCCGCCGAGAGCCTTTCTCGACGCCGCCGCGCGGCTCGCCGGTCCCTTGCGCCTGCCGCTCCTGTCCCGCGACGCGCTCGCCATGGCGCGGATGGGCGCGGACGGCGATCCCGCCCCGCTGGCGGATTTCACGGGCGTCGCGCCGGCGCCGCTCGCGCTCGGCCTCGCGCACCGTCCCGCGACCTCGGCCGATCGGCTGGCGGCCCGGCTCGGCCCCTGGCCGACCCTGCTGCGCCTCTCGCTGGTGATCGTCTGGCTGGGCTCGGGCCTCGCCTCGCTCGCCAACGTCGAGGCGGGCCTCGCGCTTCTCGGCCCGGCCGGCGTTCCGCCGCCGCTCGCGATGCTGTCGATCGTCGGGGGCGGCGTGCTCGACCTGGTTCTGGGCGCCGCGCTTTTCGCCCGCCGGCACGTCGCCGTGGTCTGCCTCGCGCAGGCCGCGACGATCCTCGCCTACACGCTGATCGGCACGCTTCTCGTGCCGGCGCTCTGGCTCGATCCGCTTGGCCCCCTCCTGAAGAACGCGCCGATCCTCGCCGCGACGCTCCTCCTCGCCGCTCTCCACCGCAGGTGACACCCATGGAAGCCTACTACCTCTGGATCAAGCTCGCCCACGTCCTCGGCGCCGTGGTGATCCTGGGCACCGGCATCGGCACCGCCTTCCAGATGCTGGCCGCCCATCGCAGCCGCAACGTGCCGGGTATCGCCCTCGTCGCCCGCAACGTCGTCAAGGCCGACTGGCTCTTCACGACGCCGGCCGTGATCCTCCAGCCCCTCACCGGCACGCTTCTCGCGGTGATCCTCGGCTATTCGCTCGCCGACCGCTGGCTCCTCGGCTCGGTGCTGCTCTACGCGCTGGCCGGCGCGGCCTGGCTGCCGGTCGTCGTCCTGCAGCTGCGCATGCGCGACCTCGCCGTTCGCGCGGCGGCCGCGAACGAGCCGCTGCCGCCCGCCTATTTCCGCCTGTTCCGCTGGTGGTTCGCACTCGGCTGGCCCGGCTTCGGCGCCGTCCTCGTGATCTTCCACCTGATGGTGGCCAAGCCCGACTTCTAGTGCGCCGAGGCGCAGATCCGCTGCCCGGCGCTCGGCGTCTTGCCGGTGACGCGCTGGAGCTCGCGATTGAAGTTCGTTGTCTGGAAGCCCGCCTCGAGGAGGATGCGGGTGACGGGCTCTTGCGTGCGTGCCAGCAGCCGGCAGGCCGGGAAGGTCGGAGACGCGACGGCCGCATTCCCAGCACTCCCGGCGCCAAGCCCGAGATCGCCATCGGCGGCGCGTTCGTCCGCGCGACGATCCGGTAGCGCCTGAACGGCAAAAGGGGCGGGGCGCCTTCCGGCGACCCGCCCCTTTCGGATCATGCGTCGATTGAACGGCCTCAGGCGGCCTTGCGGCTCTTCTCGAAGCGCTTGCGCTCGTGCGGGTCGAGATAGAGCTTGCGCAGGCGGATCGACTTCGGCGTGACCTCGACGAGCTCGTCGTCCTGGATCCAGGAGAGCGCGCGGTCGAGCGTCATGCGGATCGGCGGGGTCAGCTTCACCGCCTCGTCCTTGCCGGCGGCGCGGATGTTGGTGAGCTGCTTGCCCTTGAGGACGTTGACCTCGAGGTCGTTGTCGCGCTGGTGGATGCCGATGATCATGCCCTCGTAGACCTTGACGCCGGGGTCGATGACCATGGGGCCGCGGTCTTCCAGGTTGAACAGCGCGTAGGCCACCGCCTCGCCCGCCGCGTTGGCGATGAGGACGCCGTTGACGCGGCCGGTCAGCTCGCCCTTGAAGGGGGCGTAGGCGTGGAACAGGCGGTTCATGATCGCCGTGCCGCGGGTGTCGGTCAGGAGTTCCGACTGGTAGCCGATGAGGCCGCGGGTGGGCGCGTGGAAGACGAGGCGCTGGCGACCGCCGCCGGAGGGGCGCAGCTCCTTCATCTCGGCCTTTCGCTCGCTCATCTTCTGGACGACGATGCCGGAATGCTCCTCGTCGACGTCGATGACGACCTCTTCGATCGGCTCCAGCGTTTCGCCGGTCGCCTCGTCCTTCTGCATGACGACGCGCGGGCGCGACACGCCGAGCTCGAAGCCTTCGCGGCGCATGGTCTCGATGAGGACGGCGAGCTGGAGTTCGCCGCGGCCGGAGACGAAGAAGGAGTCCTTGTCCTCGGCTTCCTCGATCTTCAGCGCGACGTTGCCCTCGGCCTCCTTCAGGAGACGGTCGCGGATGACGCGGCTCGTCACCTTGTCGCCTTCGGTGCCGGCGAGGGGGCTGTCGTTGACGATGAAGCTCATCGTCACAGTCGGCGGGTCGATCGGCTGGGCGGCGAGCGGCTGCGTCACGGAGGGGTCGCAGAAGGTGTCGGCGACCGTGCCCTTCGAAAGGCCGGCGATGGCGACGATGTCGCCGGCCTCGGCGTAATCGATCGGGGTGCGCTCGAGGCCGCGGAAGGCGAGGATCTTGGAGATGCGGCCGTTCTCGACGAGTTCGCCCGCGCCGTTCAGCACCTTCACCGCCTGGTTCGGCTTGATCGAGCCGGACTGGACGCGGCCGGTGATGATGCGGCCGAGGAAGGGGTTGGCCTCCAGGATCGTGCCGATCATCTTGAACGGCTCGTCGGCGCTGCCGGTCGCCGGCTCCGGCACGTGGTCGAGGATGAGGTCGAAGAGCGGGGCGAGGCCGTCGGTCTGGGGCCCTTCCGGCGCCTTGGCCATCCAGCCGCCGCGGCCCGAGCCGTAGAGGACCGGAAAGTCGAGCTGCTCTTCGGTGGCATCCAAGTTGACGAAGAGGTCGAAGATCTCATTCAGCACCTCCTGGTGCCGCTCGTCCGGACGATCGATCTTGTTGATCGCGACGATCGGCTTCAGGCCGACCTTCAGGGCCTTGGAGAGCACGAACTTCGTCTGCGGCATCGGCCCTTCGGAGGCATCGACGAGGATCACCGCGCCGTCCACCATGTTGAGGATGCGCTCCACCTCGACGCCGAAATCGGCGTGTCCCGGGGTGTCGACGATGTTGATGCGGGTGTCCTTCC
>CANJKV010000225.1 GCA_947474855.1 Aurantimonadaceae bacterium
GAGGGCTCGCGCGAGCTCACCGCCCTCCTGTCCGAGCTGCGCCGCGAGGCGCCGATCCTGATGGTGGAGCACGACATGGACGCGGTCTTTGCGCTCGCCGACCGCATCTCGGTGCTCGTTTACGGGTGCATCGTGGCGACCGGCACGCCCGACGAGATCCGGCGCGATCCCGTGGTGCGCCAGGCCTATCTCGGCGATGAGGCGAGCTGACCCATGACCCCGCTCCTCGAAATCTCCGACCTCACGGCCTTTTACGGGGCAAGCCAGGCACTCTTCGGCGTCGACCTCGCGGTGAACGAGGGCGAGGTCGTCGCGCTCGCCGGGCGCAACGGAATGGGCAAGACGACGACGATCCGCGCCGTTTGCGGCCTCGCGACGGCGCGCGCTCACGCCTTGCGCTTCGCCGGGCGGAACCTGTCCGGCGTGGCACCCCACAGAATCGCGCGTCTCGGCCTCGGTCTCGTGCCGGAAGGGCGGCGCTGCTTCCGCTCGCTCAGCGTGCGCGAGAACCTTCTCGTCGCAGCACGAA
Organism: Aurantimonadaceae bacterium; assembly: GCA_947474855.1. Classification (GTDB taxonomy): domain Bacteria; phylum Pseudomonadota; class Alphaproteobacteria; order Rhizobiales; family Rhizobiaceae; genus Antarcticirhabdus. The sequence goes on from CANJKV010000225.1 coordinate 530, forward strand.
AGGGGCCTTGGACGCTCGCGCGCGTCGAGGCGCTGTTTCCGCGCCTGGCCGAGCGGCGCGACCAGTCGGCGGGGCTGCTCTCGGGCGGCGAGCAGCAGATGGTGGCGATCGGCCGCGCGCTGATGACCAATCCGCGCCTCCTCGTCCTCGACGAGGCGACGGAGGGGCTGGCTCCCCTGATCCGCCACGAGATCTGGTCCGCCATCCGCACGCTGAAGAACGAGAGCCTGTCGATCATCGTCGTCGACAAGACCTTGTCCGAGCTTCTCCCCGTCGCCGACCGCTGCACGGTGCTCGCCAACGGCCGCACCGTCTGGGCCGGCCCGCCGGCCGAACTCGGCCGCGACCTCCAGGAACGCTACCTCGGCGTCTGACGGTAAAGTCTTCGCCCGACGAACCGCCGCGTCACGGCACGACGGTATGGCATGCCACTTTCCTATGATCCGGAAAGGAAAGCATGATGCTGAAGTGTTCGTCCCGCTCGATGGTCGCCTGCGGCGTCGCTGCGGTGTTCGCGTCCCATGCTTTGGTCGATCCGACATCGGCTCCCGCCGCGCCGCTCGCCGTGTTCCTGAACCACACCCGGGACGAACTGGATCGAAATTACGACCAGTCCGCTTGGGCATCCAACATGACGGACGTGCTGGCCCGCTACGGCACCAAGAGCGCCCTGACGGGAGAACGCCTCGGCGCGCCCGGACGGTTCTCCTACCGCTCGGCCGAGGTCGAAGGATACGATCTCTTTCGAGCGCCCGACGCGAACGGGCCTGTCGAAGTTTTCGTCCATGGCGGTGCATGGCGCGGGGGCAAGGCCTCGAGCTACCATTTCCCGCCTTTCACCGACGCGATCGAGGGCGATCTCAGCCCGGAACGCCATGTCGACAGCATCGACACACCGCTCCTCCTGGCGTCGGGTTCGCTCGAGTCGGACGAGTTCAAGCGTCAGACGCACGACTTCGCGAACGCGCTGAAGAAGGCGAACCGGTCCAACACCAGCATGATGCTGGAGAACTTCAATCACTTCGAGATGCTCGACGACTACGCCACTCCCTATGGGCGCATCGGGCAGGGCGTTCTGAACCAGATCTCGGGCCAGCAAGCGTCGCTCGGCGGCGACAAGTCGTTCGAGGCCGACCCGGCGCGGTTCAGTTGCCGCAGCCTGCCGAGCATCAGTCGTTTCTAATCTTTGCTTGGAACGACGAACGGCTCGCCTTTCTGCTCACCATCATTCGCCGGGATCGTCGATCTCGGCGATTGTAGCTTGCAAGATGTCCTTGCAGCTTTGGGATGCGGCAGGCAGGAGCGCCGCTGACAATCCGGAAGCGCTATGCCGCCTGGGCAACAGGTCAAGGTCGGCAAGCAGCGCCTCGACGTGCTCGCGCATCAGGCGGGCGGCCCCGGCTTCATCACCGCTCGACAGCGCTGTGGCGAGAGCAAGATGAGCTTCGTTGTCGCAGAGCGTCGCCGGTCGCCGCCAATAAAGCGAGATCACGAGTGAAGACCGCGAAAGGAGCTCGTTCAGCAGCTCTGCGAAGACGGCATGGCCCGCGAGGGCAGCGATGCGCCGGTGAAAGTCGGCCGAGTGGAACACGGCCTCGCGCGGATTGTCGGCGTGGAAAGCGTGATGCTCGGCATCGATCGAGGCGCTGAGGGCCGCTGCGTCGCTCGGCTTCATGCGCCGCGCGGCGCGCGCGGCGATCTCGGGCTCGATCAAGGCGCGGGCCTCGAAGATCTCTCGCGCTTCCTCGGGCGTCGGACGCGCGATGCTCGCTCCCTTGTTGCGCTGGAGGATGACGAGGCCGTCTCGGGCGAGCGCCTGCAGCGCCGCGCGCACGACCGTGCGGCTGACACCGTAGACCTGGGCGATTTCCTCCTCGACGAGCTTGGCGCCCGGCTCGATCCGCTGCCGCAGGACGGCGTCCAGAATGCCATCATGGATCATCTGCCACGACGGCGCGCTGCGCTTCTGCGATCCGGCGTCCAAACCTATTGTTCTCCATGTTTCGGGCGCCCGAAGCCCATCCGGCCGACTATGCCACGCGGGCCGTGTCGAACAAGGCTGGATTGGATACAATCATTGTGTACGATCTAGGCAGGTCGCTCGCTTTCGAGGCGCGATGCGTCGCGCTTCGATCAAGCTCGGTCACCTTGATGCCGGCCAAATGCTTGAACTTCCTGGGATCCGCTTCTCTGTCACGCGTTGGCATGCTTCCTGCAAGGCTTCCGCGGAGTGAAGCGGAGAAGCAGGCATGGCCGCAGGGGATCTCGAACTCGTCAAGCTGACCAAGCGCTACGGCGGGACCACCGCCGTCGAGGCGATCGACCTGCGCGTGCCGGCCGGCACCTATTGCTGCTTTCTCGGCCCGTCCGGCTGCGGCAAGTCCTCCACCATGCGCATGATCGCCGGCCACGAGATCGCCAGCGAAGGCGACATCATCCTGGGCGCGCAGAACATCACGGACCTCGCTCCCGCCCAGCGCGGCACGGCGATGATGTTCCAATCCTACGCGCTCTTTCCCCACCTCACCGTTCTCGACAACGTCGCCTTTTCCCTGAAGATGAAGGGCATCTCGAAGGAGGAGCGCTACAAGAAGGCGCGGGCCCTGATGGACCTCGTCGATCTCGGTCGCTTCGAGACGCGCATGCCCGCCCAGCTTTCCGGCGGCCAGCAGCAGCGCGTGGCGCTCGCCCGCGCCCTCGTCACCGATCCCGGTATCCTCCTCCTCGACGAGCCGCTCTCGGCGCTCGACCCGTTCCTGCGGCTACGCGTGCGCACGGAGCTCAAGCGCCTCCAGCGCGAGCTCGGCATCTCCTTCCTCCACGTCACGCACGGGCAGGACGAGGCGATGGCACTCGCCGATCTCGTCGTCATCATGAAGGACGGTCGGATCGAGCAGGCGGGCTCGCCGCAGGACGTCTTCCACCGCCCCGCCACCGGCTTCGTCGCCCGCTTCATGGGCGGCCACAACGTGCTTCACCTCGACGGGCGCCCGGTCTCGGTGCGCGCCGACCGCGTGCGGATCGGCGAAGGCGGCGAGGACGCGCGCAGCCTGTCGGGCGAGGTGCGCGGCGTCGAGTACGGCGGTGCGACCGTCACGCTCGTCGTCCATGCCGCAGACGCCGGCGAGATCACCGCCGTCATCCCCGAAGAACAGTTCTACGCCGGCCCGGCCGAACTCGGGGAAACGCGGTCGGTCCACTGGTCGCGCCGCGACGAGTACGTCCTCCAGGCCGCCTGACACCTGCCTGTTTGCCTTCCCACCGCCCATCCAACGGAGAGACCCGCCATGACCGACTCGACATCCAGGACCGGCCTCGACCGGCGCGCCTTCCTCAAAACCGGCGCAGCGCTGGCGGCCGGCGCCGCCGTGACCACCAAGGTCACCGGCTTTCCCTTTGTCTCCGGCGCGCGGGCGCAGGAGGCCAAGACGCTGCGCTATCTCGGCACGGCCGTGAACCAGTCGACCGAGATCGCCGCCAAGGTGAAGGAAGATCTCGGCATCACCATCGAATACGTGCCGGTCACCACCGACGAGGTGACCAAGCGCATCATCACCCAGCCGAACACCTTCGACATCGTCGACACCGAATACTTCTCGCTCAAGAAGTTCGTGCCGACCGGCAACCTGATGGGCATGGACGCCAAGCGCATCAAGGAATTCGACAACATCACCACCGTCTTCACCAAGGGCGAGATCGACGGCAAGGCGATCGGCGGCCAGGGCACGGCACCATGGAAGGTGCTCTACCTCGCAGGCAACAAGTCGAAGGAGTTCTCGGCGACGCCGACCGAGTGGATCTCGCTGATCCCCACCACCTACAATGCCGACACGTTGGGCATCCGCCCCGACCTCATCGGCCGGCCGATCGACAGCTGGGCCGAACTCCTGAACCCCGAATTCAAGGGCCGCGCCTCGATCCTCAACATCCCCTCGATCGGGATCATGGACGCCGCCATGGCGATCGAGGCGTCGGGCAAGTACAAGTATCCCGACAAGGGCAACATGACCCGCGACGAGATCGACCTGACGATCGACGCGCTGATCGAGGCCAAGGACGCCGGTCAGTTCCGCGCCCTCTGGTCGGACTTCAACGAGAGCGTCAACCTGATGGCTTCGGGCGAGACGGTGATCCAGTCCATGTGGTCGCCGGCGGTCACTGCCGTCCGCGCCAAGGGCATCGACTGCCGCTTCCAGCCTCTGAAGGAAGGCTACCGTGCCTGGGCATCGGGCTTCGCGCTGCCCGCGACGCTGGAAGGCCCGAAGCTCGACGCCGCCTATGACTTCGTCAACTGGTTCCTGTCCGGCTGGGCCGGCGCCTTCCTCAACCGCCAGGGCTACTACGCCGCCGTCCTGCCGACCGCGCAGGCCAACATGCAGCCCTACGAATGGGCCTACTGGATGGAAGGCAAGCCGGCGACCCAGGACATCCTGTCCCCGCAGGGTCAGGTCATCGCCAAGACCGGCGACGTCCGCGACGGCGGCTCCTTCGCCGAGCGCATGGGCGCCGTCGCCTGCTGGAACGCGGTCATGGACGAGGACGCCTACATGGTCCGCAAGTGGAACGAGTTCGTCGCGGCCTGAGGCGCGGCCTATGCGGGGGACGCTGTCCCCCGCGCCCCTGCCAAGGGAAATGATTTCCCCTGGACCCCTCTTCATATGAGCGTGTCCGATCCACGGAGGGGGCGGAGCCCCCTCCGTGGATCGGAAATGTGACCGAATGAAAAGAAGGGTTCGGGAATTCTTTTCCGGGCGGGGATCGGGGCGGCAGCTCCGCCATACCGTCGGCCTCGCGCCGCGACGAACTCCATCCATTCACGGAGCCCGCATGGCCGCGACGAACCGCACTGGCATCGTGCCCTATCTTCAGGCGGCGCCGCTCGCGCTGGTGTTTCTCCTGTTCCTCGTGGTGCCGCTCGCCTTCATCGTGGTGGTGAGCTTCTGGACCTACGACAACTACCAGATCCAGCCGGCCTTCACCGTGCAGAACTACGCGGACGTCTTCGACCGCTGCATCGCGCGGCTGCCGACGCTGTGCACCACCTTCCGCACCTACGTCTCGACGCTCGGCTTCGCGCTCCGGGTCTGGGTGCTGACGCTGCTGATCGGTTTCGCCATCGCTTACTTCCTCGCCTTCGAGGTGCGCTCCAAGGCAATCCAGTCGGTGCTGTTCCTGATCTGCACGATCCCCTTCTGGACTTCCAACGTCATCCGCATGATCTCCTGGATCCCGCTTCTCGGCCGCGAAGGGCTGGTGAACCGGACGCTGATGGGGCTGGGGGTCGTCGACCAGCCGGTCGAGTGGCTGCTTTATTCCGGCTTCTCGGTGACGCTGACCTTCGTGCACCTCTTCACCTTCTTCATGGTGGTGCCGATCTACAATTCGATGCTGCGCATCGACCGCTCGCTGATCGAGGCGGCGCGGGACGCAGGCGCGAGCGGATGGCAGATCCTCTGGAACGTCGTCGTGCCGCTTTCCAAGACCGGCATCGCCATCGGCTCCATCTTCGTCCTCACCATCGTCATGGGCGACTTCGTCACCGTCGGCCTGATGGGCGGGCAGCAGATCGCGTCGGTCGGCAAGACCATCCAGACCGAGATCAGCTACCTCCAGTTCCCCATCGCCGCAGCGAACGCCGTGGTGCTGCTCGCCACCGTCCTCCTCATCGTCTTCGCGCTGCTTCGCGTCGTCGACATCCGCAAGGAGCTCTGACTCATGGGCGATAAGCGCTCCCGCGCCTTCTGGCCGCTGGCGATCTTCTTTTCGCTGTTCGTTCTATTCCTCTACGGGCCGACGCTGACCGTCCTGATCCTGTCCTTCCAGGGGCCGGAGGGCGGGCTGACCTTTCCGATGAACGGCGTCTCGACGCACTGGTTCGGCGTGCTCTGGCAGGGCCTCGGCGTCGTCGATGTCTGGGCAGCCTTCGGGCGCTCCTTCCGGCTCGGTCTCGTGGTGACGGTGCTCACGGTGGTCATCTCCGTACTGGCCGGCCTCGCCTTCCGACGCCGGTTCCGCGGCTCGACGCTCCTCTTCTACACGGCCATCGCCAGCCTGATCCTGCCCTCCATCGCCGTCTCGCTCGGCATCGCGCTGGAGTTCCGCATCTTCGACGACTTCGTGAAGGCCTATGGGCTCGGCGGCGCCGGCTACCAGTCCTCGATGGGCCTCTTCACCTCGGCGCTGGGCGCCCACCTCACCTGGACGCTGCCCTTCGGGCTCCTGGTGATGTTCGCCGTGTTCAACCGCTTCGACCCGGCCTACGAGGAGGCCGCGCGCGACCTCGGGGCGACGCCCCGGCAGACCTTCCGATACGTCGTTCTGCCGATCATCGCCCCCTACCTCGTCGGCGTCGCGCTGTTCGGCTTCACGTTGTCCTGGGACGAGATAGCCCGCACCAGCCAGGCCGTCGGCGGCCCGAACACGCTGCCGCTGGAACTGCAGGGCCTCACCACCACGGTGACGACGCCCGCGATCTACGCGCTCGGCACGCTGACCACCGCCGTCTCCTTCCTCGTCATCGCCCTGACGCTTGGCACCGGCCTGTTTCTTCGCGCCCGCCGCATGCGCGGGGCTTCCGATGCCGGCAAGGGCACGCTGTGAAAGTTCCCATGCGCGTTCTCTTCATCAATCCCAACGCCACCGTGTCGATGACCGAGAAGATCGGTGCCGCGGCGCGGAGCGTCGCCGGGCCAGGCACCACGATCCTCACCGCCACCAACCATGCCGGCCCACCCTCCATCCAAGGCGCGGCGGACGGGGAGGCGGCCGAGCCGGGCCTCCTCGCGCTGATCCGCGACAGGCAAGCGGAAGCCGACGCCTTCGTGATCGCCTGCTTCGACGACACCGGGCTGGCCGCCGCGCGCGTCCTGACCGGCAAGCCGGTGCTGGGCATCGGCGAGGCGGCGATGCGCGCGGCGGCTGCGGCCGGCCCCTTCAGCGTCGTGACGACGCTGTCCGTCTCGCTACCCGTGATCGAGGCCAACGTGTCGGCCTACGGGCTGGCGGCCGCGTGCCGGCGGGTCCGTGCGTCCGAGGTGCCGGTGCTCGACCTGGAAGAGCCCGGCAGCGCCGCCCGCGAAACCGTCGCCGCCGAGATCGCGTCCGCGATCGTGGAGGACGAGCCATCGGCGATCGTCCTCGGCTGCGCCGGCATGGCCGACCTCGCGGCCCGCTTCACGGCCCGCTTCGGCGTGCCGGTCATCGACGGCGTCGTCACCGCCGTGCGAGCGCTCGAGGCGCGGGCCCGATGATCCTAAGAGCATCTAACAAAACCACTTTGCGACGAAGCGCCATGTGATGAGGGCGGCTGCGAGGGTGGTGAGTGCGAGGTGGATGTCGGCCCGGCGCTCGTAGCGGATGGCGAGGCGCCGGAACTGGGCCAGCCAGGCGAGGCTGCGCTCGACCACCCACCTGTGGCGTCCCAGGCGCTGGCCGCTCTCGATGCCGCGCCGGGCGATGCGGTGCTGGATGTGGCGCCTGGTCAGTGACCTGGCCGACAAGGAAAGGAGAACCACGATGCCCTCCTATGCAGCTTTGGATGTGTCGCAGGAGACGACAGCGATCTGCATCGTCGATGAGGCCGGCCGGATCCTGGCCGAGAAGAAGGTCACAACCTGCCCGGACACGATCGCCAGCTACCTGACGCAAAAGGCGCCGGACCTTGTCCGGGTCGGGCTCGAGACAGGCCCACTGGCCGTGTGGCTCTGGAACGAGCTCGCTGCGCGCCGTCTTCCGGTCCTGTGCATCGACGCTCGGCATGCCAACGCGGCTCTGAAGATGCGACCCGTGAAGACGGACCGAAACGACGCGGCTGGGCTGGCGCAGATCATGCGGACCGGCTGGTTCAGGCAAGTGCGTATCAAGAGCCGTGACAGCTATCAGGTCCGCTCTCTTCTGGTCGCGCGCGAGATGCTGGTGCGGATCCGCGTCAGACAAGAGAACGAGATCCGAGGCCTCCTGCGCACCTTCGGCGTTCTGTTCGGTAAGCGCGTCGGAGGGTTCACCGGACGAGCCGACGAGATCATTGCCGGCGAGCTTGAGACGTCCCCGGAGATGCGTCTCATTGCCGAGACGCTGATGAAGGCGAGAGCCTCCATCCTTGATCAGATCAAGGTTCTGGATCGTCGCCTCATGGCGATTGCGAGGACAAACCCCACGGCGCGCCTGTTCATGACCGTCCCCGGCGTTGGTGTCATCACCGCCCTGTCTGTTGCGTCCGCCTTCGACAACGCGTCGCGCTTCAGTCGGTCATCGAGTGCCGGAGCCTATCTCGGCCTGACACCGCGACGATACGAGTCCGGCGAGACGAGCCGAAACGGGCGCATCTCCAAACAGGGGAGCCTGCTCACCAGGAAGCACCTCTACGAGGCGGCCAC
>CANJKV010000226.1 GCA_947474855.1 Aurantimonadaceae bacterium
GCTGAAGGGGCGGTCGGCGCGTGTTACGGGAAGCGACCCGCGCCGACAAGGCCGCTGCTCCTGAGGTAGGCGCGGTCAGAACAGGCCGCCAGCCCCGCCCTGCACGATGGCCTGCTCGGCTTCCGGGGAAATCTGCGCCGGCGGGAAGTCGGAGGCCGCCATCGAGTCCATGCCGATGACGTTGTAGACGTCGGAGGGGCCCGTGCCCGGCTTGAAGGCCTCGATGATCGAGCCGGCGCCCTTCGAAGCCATGCCCGATCGGCGATCCACCGAGACGAGGGTCATGCCCGCCGGAACCTTGAACGGCACCGGCGGCGTGCCGTCCAGCGCCTTCGACATGAAGTCCACGAAGACCGGCGCGGCGAGGCCGCCGCCGGTGGAGCCGTGACCCATCGGCTGCGGATTGTCGTAGCCGAGATAAACGCCCGTCACGAGGCTCGGCGTGTAGCCGACGAACCAGGCGTCCTTCTCGTCGTTGGTGGTGCCGGTCTTGCCCGCGACCGGGCGGCCCAGCTCCTTCACGAGCGTCGCGGTGCCGCGCTCGACCACGCCCTCCATCATCGAGGTGATCTGATAGGCGGTCATCGGGTCGAGCACCTGCTGGCGATCGTCAACGAGCTGCGGCTCCATCTGCTCGTGCCATTCGGCGGCGTTGCACTCGTCGCAGCGGCGCTGGTCGTGGCGATAGATGGTGCGCCCGTAGCGGTCCTGCACGCGGTCGATCAGCGAGGGCTCGATCGAGCGCCCGCCGTTCGCCATCACCGAATAGGCAGAAACCATGCGCATGACGGTCGTCTCGCCCGCTCCCAATGACATCGGGAGGTAGGGCGCGAGGTTGTCGTAGATGCCGAAGCGGTGGGCGTATTCGGCGACGAGCTTCATGCCCATGTCCTTGGCGAGTCGAACCGTCATCAGGTTGCGGCTCTTCTCGATGCCGAGGCGCAGCGTCGAGGGACCGGCGGCCTCGCCGCCGTAGTTCTTCGGCTCCCAGTAGCCGCCGTTGCCGTCGGGCAGCGAAATCGGGGCGTCGAGGATCACCGAGGCCGGCGTGTAGCCGTTGTCGAGGGCCGCCGCGTAGACGACGGGCTTGAAGGACGAACCCGGCTGGCGCATCGCCTGCGTGGCGCGGTTGAACTCGGACTCGGCGTAGGAGAAGCCGCCCATCATCGCCAGCACGCGGCCGGTGGTCGGATCCATAGCGACGAGCGCGCCCTGGACCTTCGGCGGCTGGCGCAGGCGCCATCCCTCGTCGGTTTCCTGGACGTAGACCACGTCACCCCGCGCCACCACGTCGTCGGCGCCGCGCACCCGGCCCGAGCGCTCGGATGTTTGGAGGTTCAGCGCCCAGCGCATGTTGCCGAGCGCGATCGTGCCCACCTCGCGCTCCGCAGAGAGCGCGCCGGACACCTCGCGGCGCGGCTGCAGGCCGATCGAGACGGAATCGTTCTGAGCCGACAGCACCACGGCGAGACGCCATTCCGGCACGTCGGAGAAGGCTTTCACCTCGCCGAGCGGCACGCCCCAGTCGCTCGCGATATCGATGCGGGCCACCGGGCCGCGATAGCCGCGCGCCTCGTCGAAGTTCAAAAGCGCCTTCTGCAGCGCCGAGCGCGCATAGGTCTGGAGCTTCGGGTCGAGCGTCGTGCGCACCGACAGGCCACCGTCGTAGAGCTTGTCGATGCCGTAGCGGGCGCCGATCTCGCGGCGGACCTCCTCGGTGAAGTATTCGGAGGACGCGAGATAGGTGCCGCTGCGGTTCGGATTGACGGTCAGCGGCTTGGCGCGGGCTTCGCTCGCCTCGGCCGTCGTGGCGAAGCCGTTCGCCTCCATCTGGTCGATGACCCAGTTACGCCGCTCGATGGCCCGATCGGCGCTGCGGAAGGGGTTATAGTTCTCCGGCGCCTTGGGCAGCGCGGCGAGATAGGCCGCCTCTTCCAGAGTGAGCTCGTTCACCGACTTGTCGAAATAGGCGAGCGCGGCGGCCGCGACGCCGTAGGAGCCCATGCCGAGATAGATCTCGTTGAGGTAGAGCTCCAGGATGCGGTCCTTGGAATAGGACTGCTCGATGCGCACCGCCAGGATCGCTTCCTTGATCTTGCGGTCGAAGGTGCGCTCGTTGGTGAGCAGGAAGTTCTTTGCCACCTGCTGCGTGATGGTCGATGCGCCCTGCATGCGGCCGCCCTTGGCGAGCACCAGAACGGCGCGGCCTACGCCTTCCACGTCGATGCCTGGATGCGAGTAGAAGTTCTTGTCCTCGGCCGAGAGGAAGGCTTCCTTGACCCGCTCGGGAATGGCCTGGATCGGCAGGTAGAGCCGCCGCTGGCGCGCATACTCGGCCATGAGCGAACCGTCCGAGGCGTGGACGCGCGTCGTGACAGGCGGCTCGTAGTTCGCCAGCACCTGGTAATCGGGCAGGTCGGACGCGATCTTGTCGAGGTACCAGGCGACCCCGCCGGCGACGAGCAGGAAGAACACCGCTCCGATGCCGAAGAAATAGCCAATGAGTCTGATCATCGATCCCGCTTTCCTGACATCGGCGCTGCGCGGTCGGGATCGCTGACGGACGATCCGCGTCCGCGCGATGGAGCAACCTGCAACTTAGCTTACAACACTGCGGATGGCGAAGAAATGCGGCGAGCGCATGGTTTAGGGGCGCCGGAGCGCCCTGGCACCGAAAGTTTGTGACTTCTCCGCCACATGGTCCGGTCAGCTGCGGTTCGGCGGCGGCGCCCGCTCCTTGATGTAGTCGGCGACCGCCGCGCCCATGATGCGCGCGGTCTCGCGTCGCCACGCTTCGCTCTTGAGGAGCTTCTCGTCCTCTTTGTTCGACAGGTAGCCGAGCTCGACCAGAACGGACGGCACGTCCGGGGCAGTAAGCACCCGAAAGCCCGCCGAGCGTTTCGGGTTCTTGATCAAGCGGACGTTGGCTTCGCCCAGCCGCCGCACGAGGTCTGCCGCGAAGTGCTCGGAAAAGCCGATCGTTTCGCGCCGGGTCAGGTCGACCAGGATGTCGACGATCTCCGGCGCCTCCGCGAAGCGCGGGTCGGCGAAGCGGTCGGCCGCGTTTTCCGAATCCGCTACCTGCCGCGACAGTTCGTCGGAAGCGCGGGCGGACAGCGTGTAGACGGTCGCGCCGCGCAGTTCGGGATAGCGGATGGAATCGGCGTGGATGGAGATGAAGAGGTCGGCTTCCGCCTTCCGTGCGACCGCGGCGCGCTCGGACAGCGGGATGAAGGTGTCGTCCTCGCGCGTCAGCACGACGTCGATGTCGTCGTGGGACTCCAGTTCCGCGGAAAGAGCCTTGGCGAAGGCGAGGTTCACGTCCTTCTCCATCGTGCCGGCCGCGCCCTCGGCGCCTTCGTCCTCCCCGCCATGGCCCGCATCCACGACGATGACGTGCCGCGCCGTTCTCGACGTCTCCGCCTCCCGGGCCGCCGAGGCCGAGGCGAGCGTCGCCGGCCCGCCGACGATGCTCGATGTCTTCGAGCCGCTCGCCCGCAGCTCCAGTTCGAGCCCAGGCCCGGCGGGCAGCGCCACGGCCCGCACGGAGGCCGCGACGGGACGCGCGAGCGTGAAGATGATGCGGTAGCGATCCTCCCCGGCGAGGCCGTGCTTGACGGCCGTGACGAGGCCGCCTTCCGGCGCCGGCAGCGCGACCGCGGTGACGGTGTCGGCGAGGTCGAGGACGATCCGGTCGGGACCGGTGAGGGCGATCAGGCGGGCGTCCGCCGCCGCGTCGAGGTCGAGCACCCAGCGCAGCGCCTCGGCCGAGGACGTCTGCTCGATGGCTTCGACGACGCTCGTCGCGCTCGCCGGCGAGCACGCGGTCGTCATGAGCGCCAGAACCGCCAGCAGCCATCGCAGCATCACGCTCGCCCTCATCTCGTCGAACCCCGCTCGTCCGCTCCCCGCGCGCCCGCGCCGATCCAAAACCGGTGAAGCTGGCCTGTGCCTGTCGGCCGGGCATCGGCAGGAGCGCGCCACTTGTTTATTCAGATCACAGATCCTACAAGCGGTTTGAGGCTGCAGAACGTCCGAGTCGGCTCGGGTGTCGACATGGCCGGTCTCACGAGGCAAGCGATCGACCTCGCGAAGGTCGCAGGCGCCGCGGCCGGCCCGGCAGGTACGCCCTTCGGGTTTCAAGCCTCAACGTTTCCATCCCTTCGAAGTGACGTTCGAAGGGGCTTCAGCGCGCCCCGGACGACGCTCCGGGTTCAGGCTGCGCTTCACTTTCATCGGCCGGTTCGCTCCGGCCATCCATCATCTTAGGGTCGCCTGCGTGCCGCCAGCCTTCGCCGAAGCCATCCTCACCCGAGCGGAACCGATCCGCTTCGCTGCGGACGCTCGCGCATCGGTTTCGGAGCGTCGCCGCGCGACCCATGCGGACGCCTCCCGCCCCGCACCGCCCGGACAGATGGGCGCCTGGCCGCGGGACCCCGTCCGGGGGTTCAAGACACATGGCAAACAAGATGCTGATCGACGCCTCCCACCAGGAGGAGACACGCGTCGTCGTCGTCCGGGGTAACCGGATCGAGGAATTCGACTTCGAGTCGGAGCACAAGAAGCAACTCAAGGGCAACATCTACCTGGCCAAGGTGACGCGGGTCGAACCCTCGCTCCAGGCAGCCTTCGTCGAGTATGGCGGCAACCGCCACGGCTTCCTCGCCTTCAGCGAGATTCATCCCGACTACTACCAGATTCCCAAGGCCGACCGTCAGGCGCTGATCGAGGAAGAACTCCGTCGCGCCCAGGCGGAGGACGACGACCACGAGGAGGAGCGTCCGCAGCGCCAGCGCGGCCGCAACCGTCGCGCCTCCCCCGCTCGTGCGGCCTCCTCCGATAGCGAGGCGATCAGCGAGGAAGCCCCGTCCGAGGACGTCGGCAGCGAGGGCGACGAGCCCACGGCCGAGCGCATCGACGCCGCCGAGGCCGCAGCGCTGGCGCCCCCGGCCGAAGGCGGCGAGCCCGCTGCGATCGACGTCATGGACGCTGCGATCGTCGAGGAGCAGTCCTTCGAGAGCGTCGAGGCGAAGCACGCCGAGCCGTCCGCCGACGGGGACGAGGGAGATGACGAGAACGAGAACGACGACGACGGCGAGGATGACGGGCCCGAGATCGAGGACGCCGGACGCGGCGCCTCCGAAGGCCGCGGACGCCGTCGGCGCGGCCGGGATCGCGATCGTGGGCGTGGCGGCGAACGCCGCGAGGAGGAAGCCTCGGAAGAGGCCGAGGAGGTCGACCAGGTCGGCCAGGAGGACGCACTCGAAGAAGTGCCGGTCCGCCAGGTCCGCTCGCGCCGCCAGTACAAGATCCAGGAAGTCATCAAGCGCCGCCAGATCCTGCTCGTGCAGGTCGTCAAGGAAGAGCGCGGCAATAAGGGCGCGGCCCTCACCACCTACCTTTCGCTTGCCGGCCGCTACTCGGTCCTGATGCCGAATACGGCGCGGGGCGGCGGCATCTCGCGCAAGATCACCAACGCGGCCGACCGCAAGCGGCTGAAGGAAGTGGCGCGCGAGCTGGAAGTGCCGCGTGGCATGGGCATCATCCTGCGCACCGCGGGCGCCAACCGCACCAAGGCCGAGGTCAAGCGCGACTACGAATATTTGATGCGGCTTTGGGAGACGGTGCGCAGCCTGACGCTCGCTTCCACCGCGCCCGCCCTCGTCTACGAGGAAGGCAGCCTCATCAAGCGCTCGATCCGCGACCTCTACAACAAGGACATCGACCAGATCCTCGTCGCCGGCGAGGAGGGCTACCGCGAAGCCAAGGACTTCATGCGGATGCTCATGCCCAGCCAGTCCAAGGTCGTGCAGCCCTATCGCGAGCCCACGCCGATCTTCGCCCGCCAGGGCATCGAGGCCCAGCTCGACAAGATGCTGCAGCCGCACGTCACGCTGAAGAGCGGCGGCTACATCATCATCAACCAGACCGAGGCGCTCGTCGCCATCGACGTGAACTCCGGCCGCTCGACGCGCGAGCACTCGGTCGAGGACACGGCGCTGCAGACCAACCTGGAGGCGGCCGAGGAGGTCGCCCGCCAGCTGCGCCTGCGCGACCTCGCCGGCCTCGTGGTCATCGACTTCATCGACATGGAGGAGAAGCGCAACAACCGCGCGGTCGAGAAGCGGCTGAAGGATTGCTTGAAGGACGACCGGGCCCGCATCCAGCTCGGCCGGATCTCGCATTTCGGCCTCCTGGAGATGAGCCGCCAGCGCATCCGCGCCAGCGTCCTCGAATCCACCATGCAGACCTGCCCGGTCTGCGGCGGCGCAGGCCACGTCCGCTCGGCATCCTCGCTGGCGCTGCACGTTCTGCGCTCGATCGAGGAGCACATCCAGAAGCACCCGAGCCACGACGTCATCGTCAACTGCTCGACGGAATCGGCGCTCTACATCCTCAACGAGAAGCGCGGCACGATCTCCGAGCTGGAGCGCCAGAGCGGCCTCCACATCCTCATCCGCGCCGACGAGACGATCGGCCATTCGGGCCTGCGCATCGAGCAAGGCGCCGAAGCCGTTCGGCGTCCGCCGGTGATCGAGCATGTCAGCCCGGTCAGCGTCATCGCGGACGAGGTCGAGGAGGAAGAGGACGAGGCGGTCGTCGCCCACGACGCCGAGCTGGAAGCGGAGGCCGAGGCCGAGGCGGCGGGCGAGCTCGTCGACAAGGACCGCTCGCGCCGGCGCTCGCGCCGCGGGCGCGGACGCCGCCGCAACGGTGGCTCGGAGGCGGACGCCGCGGGTGAAGGCGAGTCCGACGTTACGATCGTCGAGGACGAGGAAACCGAGATCGAGGCTGAAGGCGAAGAAGCCGCGGCCGCTTCCGACGAGGACGGCGACGAGAACGGGGACGGCCGAGGCCGCCGCCGCCGCCGCCGCGGACGTCGCGGCGGGCGTCGCGGCCGCGACCTCGCCGAGGAGAACGGCGATCCGCTGAGCGATCCCTACGCCAGCACCCGCGCGACGGCCGACTCGCTCGTCGTCGTCGACGCGGTCCGGTCCGACGCCGAGGATGCGGCGAGCGACGACGAGAGCGCGGAGCAGGGCGAGGGCGAATCCGCGCAGGTGTCGATCACCGAGCCGAGCCGTTCGTTCGAGCCGGAGATGGTCGACGCGGTCGAGGCCGTCGAGGCGTCCGACATCGCTGATGTCGCGGAGGAAGGGTCGATCGCGGGATCCGGCCCGGACGTGCCCGACGAGAACGAGGTGATCGCGGCGAGCGCCGAGGCCGGCGCTGCCTTCGACGGCAACCCGCCGCTCGACGCCGTGTTCCCGATGGAGGACGGCGCCGGCCCCTTGGACGAGGCATCGCAGGCCGACGTCGAGGTCGAGGCTGAGGAGGTCTCGACAGCAGCACCGGCACCGGCACCCCTGCCCCGTGAGCCGCGCCTCGTGTCGAGCGACGGCGAGAACGAAGCCGGCGAAGAGCGCCCGAAGCGCACCGGCTGGTGGTCGCGCCGTTTCTCTTCCTGAAAAAAGGCATAGATCCGGATAGCGAAAGGGCCGCTCCGAGGGAGCGGCCCTTTTGTTTGTCCAGGCGTCGTCGACCTCAGGCTTGCCCGGCCGCGACGCGATCGAGCGCGCGGATCAGCGAAGCCTCGTCGCAGGCGTAGGACAAGCGTACGAATTCCTCGCCGCGCCGCAGGTCGAAATCGAGCCCCGGCGTGATCGCCACGTGGCAGGCTTCCAAGATTCTGCGGGCGAACTCGGTCGCGCTCCCCCCGCCGGCCGGAACGCGCGCATAGGCGTAGAAGGCGCCGTCGATCGGCGCGATGTCGGAGAAGCCGAGCATCGGCAGCCGCTCGGTCATGACACGTCGGTTCCGGACATAGGTCTCGCGGATCGCTTCCAACTCGCTCGTCGCGTCGAAGGCGGCCTGCGCCGCGACCTGACTCATCTCGGGCGCCGAGATGTAAAGGCTCTGGCCGATCCGCTCGGCAGCGCGCACCAGGCTCGGCGGCAGCACCATCCAGCCGCAGCGCCAGCCCGTCATGCAGTAGTATTTGGAAAACGAGTTCACGACGATCGGTGCCTGCGAGAAGGCAAGCGCCGTTTCCTCCGCCTCGCCATAGGTGAGGCCGTGATAGATCTCGTCGGATATGAAGCGGATCCCGGCCTCGTCGCAGAAGCGCACGAGGCGTTCCAGCTCGTTCCGGGGCGTCATCGTGCCCGTCGGATTGGCAGGGCTGGCGATCAGCACCCCCGCCAGCGGCTCTCGCGCGTGCTCCGCCGCCAGCCGTTCGGCTGTGAGGATGTAGTTGTCCGAGGCATCCACCTCGATCTCGGCCGGCACGAGACCGAGGGCACGAAGGATGTTGCGATAGGCGGGGTAGCCCGGCGCGGCGATCGCGACGCGCTCTCCCGCGTCGAAGGCGGCGAGGAAGGCAAGAGCAAAGCCGGCCGAGGAGCCCGTCGTCACCATGACGCGCCCCGGGTCGACCGCGCAGCCGTAGCGCTCGCCGTAATGCCGCGCGATCCGCTCGCGCAGCGACAAGCGGCCGAGCGCGTCCGTGTAGGCGACGCGGCCGTGGGCGAGCATGGCCTGCGCGGCCGCGATCGACGGTTCCGGTGCGGGCGCGGCCGGTTGTCCGACGGCGAGCGAGATCACGTCGAGCCCTCGCGCCGCCATGCGGTTGGCCTCCGAGAGTACGTCCATCGCCCGGAAGGGATCGACGGCCGAACGTTTGGATGCCATGGGTTGAAACGGGGGAGTGTTCGCGTCCGCCATCGGTCGTCGCGCCTCATAAACGCCGGATTGAAATGGGCAGTCCGAGCCCGGTCGCCGCTCTTACGACCTGCCGGGCCGCTTGGGAAAGGGGTGTCATGGTCA
>CANJKV010000227.1 GCA_947474855.1 Aurantimonadaceae bacterium
ACGGTCAGACCCATGGCCACCGAAATCAAGGTCCCCACGCTCGGGGAAAGCGTCACCGAGGCCACGATCGGCCAGTGGTTCAAGAAGCCGGGCGACCGGGTCGAGGCGGACGAGACCATCGCCGAGCTCGAGACCGACAAGGTGACCGTCGAAGTGCCCGCGCCCGCCGCCGGCGTGCTGCAGGAGATCGTCGTCAAGGAAGGCGAGACCGTCGAGGTCGGCGCGCTGATCGGCGTGATCGGCGAGGGTGAGGGCGCGGGCGCCGCGAAGCCCGCCGCTGCCACCCCCGCCCCGGCGAAGTCGGAGCCCGCACCTGCCGCCGCCGCCCCGAAGAGCGACTACGGTTCGGCCGGCGCCTCGCCGGCTCCCCAGGCAGCGCCCGCCGGGCAGAACGGCGCCTCGGCCGGCGGCTCGATGCCCGCCGCGCCTTCCGCCCAGAAGCTCATGGCCGACAACAACGTGTCGGACGTCGAGGGCTCGGGGCGTCGCGGCCAGGTGCTGAAGGGCGACGTCCTCGCGGCGATCGCCCGCGGCGCGCCCTCCTCGACGCCCGAGAAGCCGGCCGTCCCGGCCGCCGCCCGCGCCCCGTCGAGCGGTGACGACGCGGCCCGCGAGGAGCGGGTCAAGATGACGCGCCTGCGCCAGACCATCGCCAAGCGGCTGAAGGACGCGCAGAACACCGCGGCCATGCTCACCACCTTCAACGAGGTGGACATGACGGCGGTGATGGCGCTTCGCAACCGCTACAAGGACGTCTTCGAGAAGAAGCACGGCGTGAAGCTCGGCTTCATGGGCTTCTTCACCAAGGCGGTGACGCACGCCCTGAAGGAGATCCCGGCGGTGAACGCCGAAATCGACGGCAACGAGCTGATCTACAAGAACTACTGCCACGTCGGCATGGCGGTCGGCACCGACAAGGGCCTCGTCGTCCCGGTCGTGCGCGACGCCGACCAGCTCTCGATCGCCGGCATCGAGAAGGAGCTCGGGCGCCTCGCCAAGGCCGCGCGCGACGGGTCCCTCTCCATGTCGGACATGCAGGGCGGCACCTTCACGATCACCAACGGCGGCGTCTACGGCTCCTTGATGTCGACGCCGATCCTGAACGCGCCGCAGTCGGGCATTCTTGGCATGCACAAGATCCAGGAGCGGCCGATGGTGATCGGGGGCAAGATCGAGATCCGCCCGATGATGTACCTCGCGCTCTCCTACGATCACCGGATCGTCGACGGCAAGGAAGCCGTCACCTTCCTCGTGCGCGTCAAGGAAAGCCTGGAGGACCCGGAGCGCCTCGTCCTCGACCTGTAAGGGGACGGGACAAGCGCCGGGACACGAAGCCGGTTTCGAGGGGAAGCAGTTCATGACCACGCTTGACGCCCCCCTCGTCCGGCCGTCCCGGCGGACCCTGCTTCGCGGCGCCTCGGCTCTCGCTGGGGGGCTGCTCCTGCCCGGCGGACCATCTCGCGCCGCCGAGACCGTGCCGCCGGAGCGGCCGACCGGCCTCGTCCTGTCGGCGCTCGAACTGACGGGCCTCGGCGAGGCGGAGCTCGCGGCGCTTGGTATCCGGCGCCATGCCGTCACAACCCTGGAATGCCCGAGCGGCCGGCTGCTCGCCGGAGAGGCGGCCTCCGAGCTGTCCGGGGCGCTCCCCTATGCGCGCCGCGTCCCGCCCGGCCGTTATCTCGTCTCCGCCTATGAGGAGCCGGACAATCGCGGCTTCGAGGATCGGGCCTGCCTTGCCGAACTGCGCTTATCCGACGCGCCTGTCGCGCGTTGGGAACTCGCGACCTTCGACCCGCCGGATGCCTCCGGCGAGAGTGCGGCGCCCGTCGCCGGCTTCAAGGCCGAGGGATCTCCGGTCGCACTCGGCGACGCCGCGGTGCGCTCCGCCTTCGGCTTCGCCGGTTTCCTCGGCGTGCTGACCGGCACCTCGCCGGTGTGGAAGCAGCTTTCCCAGGCCGCAGCCGACATCGAGCTCGCGCGGGAGCTGCGCTTCTCCTTCGCGCCGGACGTCAACCTCGCCTTGTTCAATCCGCCGTCCCTGTATCGGGAAGCCTTCGCCTCCTACTGGGGCCTCGACGCCGAAGGCCGCCCCGCACGCCTCGTGATCGATCTCGGCGCTTCCGACGGATCGGCAGCGAACCGGCGGCTCCACGCCGGCGCGGAGCCGGGCGTTCCGACAGGCACCACGCTCTCCGCCCTGCGGCGCACCGACCTTTCCGAGGCCGATCTCGCCGCGCGGCCCATCGAGCGCCGGCAGGTCTCGCAGCTCGCCTGCCCGACCGGCCGCATCGTCGCCTGCGATCCCCTTGTCGGGCTCGGCGACCATCGGCCCTTCGCCCGCAGCGTCCCGACCGGCCGGCACCCCGTCCGCATCTACATCGACCTCGACAACGATTGGGGCCAGCGCGTCGGCCTCGCCGAGCTGCGCCTTTCGGAGGCGCCGGTCGCGCGCTGGCGGATCGCGCTCGCCGACGAGTCCATCATGCCCCAGATGGTCGGCGACACGATCTCCGGCTACGGCGTGGACGCCGGCACCGGCTGCTTCTGCGACGAGGCCGCGCAAAAGGCGCTGGCGGCGCAGGAGGAAGCGCGCATGAACGAGGGCAAGAACAGCTACGGCGAGACGGAGTTCCTCGACGCCGCCCTCGCCATGGACCTCGCCGCCGACCACCGCTTCGCCTTCGCGGGCGACCTCAACGTCGCCCTCTTCCACTCGGGCTTCGGCGACGGCTACTACGCGTCCTATTGGGGCTTGGACGAGACGGGCGCGCCCGCGCGCCTCGTCACCAGCTTCGGCGTCTTCGAGGAAGCCGACGCCCGTCCACGCACCGCCGACAAGGAGCCGAAGCAGTGAACCCCTACGTCCTGGAACTTGCCGCACTGATGGCGGTGTTCTCCTTCGTGATCGTGGTGCCGGGCGCGGACCTCGCCATGGTCATGCGCCAGTCGATCGTGCATGGCCGGCGCACCGCGATCTGGACGAGCGTCGGCATCGGCGTCGCGCTCCTGTTCCACATCTCCTACACCATCCTCGGCCTCGGGCTCATCGTCTCGCAGTCGGTCTTCGCCTTCAACATCGTGAAGTATGCCGGCGCCGCCTATCTCTTCTGGCTCGGCTGGCGCTCGCTGCGCGACGCCTCCATGCCCGAGATGCCCGAGCCGGAAGCCGCCGAGCCCGCCCGCGCCATGTCCGGCGCCAAGGCCTTCGGTCTCGGCTTCCTCACCAACGCGCTGAACCCCAAGCCCGTGGTCTTCTTTCTGTCGCTGTTCTCCTCGCTCGTCAGCCTGTCGACGCCGGCCAGCATCAAGTTCGGCTACGGGCTGGTCATGGCTTCGGCGCTCGTCCTGTGGTTCGTCGGCGTGTCCGTCTTCTTCACCATTCCCGCTGTCCGCGACGGCTTCCGTCGTGCCGGCCGCTGGATATCCCGCGCGACCGGCCTCGTCTTCATCGGCCTCGGTTTCAAGCTCGCCACCGAGAAGATGCACGGCTGACGCTTAGCCCCGACCGGAGACCATCCCATGCCCGAGATGACCGACATGCCGACCGAGCTGGTGATCCTCGCCTGGTCCGTGGTCCTGCTGCTCGTCCACATCGGCATCCAGGGCTTCACCGCCACCCGCGAGCGCGGCCGCGACTGGAACGCCGGCCCCCGCGACGGGACCCCCAAGCCCCTCGGCGTCACCGCCGGCCGCGCCGAGCGGGCGCTCGCCAACTTCAAGGAAACCTATCCGGCCTTCATCGCCGCGGTCGTCGCGGTGATCGTTTCGGGCCGCGACGGCACGCTCTCCGAGATCGGCGTCTGGCTCTGGTTCGTCGGCCGCATCGTCTACCTGCCGCTCTACCTCAAGGGCGTGCCGATGGTCCGATCGCTGGTCTACATGGCGTCCGTCCTCGGCATCGTCCTCGTCCTCCTCGATCTCCTCTGATCGACCCCCCACATTCCACCCAGCCGCTTCCGGCCAAACCCACGGAACTGTCTTCCCATGTCCGACGCATCCTCCGCCTTCGACCTCGTCGTGATCGGCTCCGGCCCCGGCGGCTACGTCTGCGCGATCAAGGCGGCCCAGCTCGGCCTGAAGGTCGCCGTCGTCGAGAAGCGCAAGACCTACGGCGGCACCTGCCTCAACGTCGGCTGCATTCCCTCGAAGGCGCTCCTCCACGCCTCCGAGATGTTCGAGGAGGCCAACCACTCCTTCGCCAAGCTCGGCATCAAGGTGAGCCCGGAGCTCGACCTCCCCGCCATGCTCGCGCACAAGGACACGACGGTTAAGCAGAACGTCGACGGCATCGCCTTCCTGTTCAAGAAGAACAAGATCACCGGCATCGTCGGAACCGGCCGCATCGCCGCGCCCGGCGCGGTCGAGATCACGGCCGAGGACGGCTCCAAGCAGACGCTGAAGACCAAGAGCATCTGCATCGCCACCGGCTCGGTCGTCGCCGGGATCCCCGGCCTCGATGTCGCCTTCGACGGCCGGACGATCGTGTCCTCCGACGATGCCATCGCGCTGCCGAAGGTGCCCGAGCGCCTCGTGGTCGTCGGCGGCGGCGTGATCGGCCTCGAGCTCGGCTCCGTCTGGCAGCGCCTCGGCGCCAAGGTCACGGTGGTCGAATACCTCGACAAGATCCTCGGCCCCACCGACACCGAAATCTCCACCCAGTTCCAGAAGATTCTAGCCAAGCAGGGCATGACCTTCCACCTCGGCGCCAAGGTCACGGCGGTCGAGTCAACCGGCTCGGCCGCCAAGGTCACCTTCGAGCCCGCCAAAGGCGGCGAGGCCCAGACGATCGACGCCGACGTCGTCCTCGTCGCCACCGGCCGCAAGCCCTTCACCGACGGTCTCGGCCTCGACGAGGTGGGCGTTTCCCGCGACAAGGCCGGCCGCGTCGAGATCGACGCCGGCTACAAGACCAACGTCGAGGGCATCTACGCCATCGGCGACGTCGTGAAGGGCCCGATGCTCGCCCACAAGGCAGAGGACGAGGGCGTCGCGCTCGCCGAGATTCTCGCCGGCCAGCACGGCCACGTGAACTACGGCGTCATCCCTTCGGTGGTCTACACCTCGCCCGAGATCGCCTCCGTCGGCCTTACGGAAGACGAGCTGAAGGCCGCCGGCACCCCGTACAACACCGGCAAGTTCTCCTTTACCGCCAACGGTCGCGCCCGCGCCATGCTGCACACCGACGGCTTCGTGAAGATCCTCGCCGACAAGGCCACCGACAAGGTGCTCGGCGTCCACATCATGGGCTTCGGCGCCGGCGACCTGATCGCCGAAGCCGCCGTCCTCATGGAGTTCGGCGGCTCCTCCGAAGACCTCGCCCGCACCTGCCACGCCCACCCCACCATGTCCGAAGCCGTCCGCGAAGCCGCCTTCGCCACCTTCGCCAAGCCCATCCACTCGTGAGCGGCTGAGGGGTTTCGACGCCGCAAGGCGGGGCTGCCGCCCCGTGCCCCGCCCGGGAAAGAATTCCCGGGCCCTTCTTTTCATTCGGGCACATTTCCGATCCAGGAAGGGGGCTCTGCCCCTTCCTGGATCGGACACGCTCGAAATGAGGAGGGGTCCAGGGGAAATCATTTCCCCTGGCTGGGGTGCAGGGGACGGCGTCCCCTGCCCTGCGACGTCGACCCCCTCAGTCCGCCCGCGTGACGGTCCAGCCGTCGGCGCGCAGCAACTCGACGAGGCCTTCGGGACCGGGGAGGTGGAGGGAGCCGACGGCGACGAAGACGTCGCCGTCGGCGAGAATCGGCTCGACGCGCTCGATCATGGTCTTGTTGCGCACCGTCACGATGCGCTCCTCGAAGGCGGCATAAGCCTCGCCCGAGCCGAGGCCCGAAGCGCTTTCCGGCATGGCGGCTTCGACGACGGGCGTGATCTCGGCGATCTTTCCGTCGAGGTAGAGGTTGACCATGGTTTCCAGGACGTCCGGCAGGCGGTCGGCGAAGGCGAGGGTCGAGACGAGCGACTCGACCTGGATGTCGATCGGCAGCGAGGCCATGGCTTCGAGCTGCTCCGTCGCCGATTCGAGCCCCTTCACCGCCTTCTTGTCCGCTCCCGCGCGGTGCGCGAGCGTCACGTCGAGCACGGTCGCCCCGCCCTGCGCGCGCTCGGCCTCGCAGGGCGGCAGCATCAGGCTCGCGCCGACGAACCAGGGCTGCAGCCTCTCGACGGCGGTGAAGGGCACGCCCTTCTTGTCGAGCGCGGTGCGCACCAGCGCCTCCTCCTCGGGGTCGAGGAGGTCGGCGAGGGTCTGGCCGGGCGGCAGATAGGTGAGGTCCGGCTTGGCGAACATGGCGGCCGCGCTCTTTGCCGGATCGAGCACGTCGAGCGTCTCGATCACCAGCGTGTCCGCCCCGGCGAAGGCCGCTTCGGCCTGAGGCGGCAGCGCTTGGACGCGCGGATCGGTCAGGTGCATCGTGCCGAAGAGGTAGGAGGCGGGGAGGCCCGCCTTCTCGATGCGGAAGAGCTTGCCCTCGCCGTTCGGAACGGCGCGCGCCTTGGCCTCCACGGCGGCGAGGCGCCCGTCGGCCGCGAGTTCGGCGGTGATGTCGCGTCCGCCGCAGGTCCCCGCTTCCCGGCTTTCCACAGCGCCCGGCAGCGCCGCGTCCGGTCCCTGGGCCGGAGCGGGCAGGGGGGCGCCGAGGGCGAGAAGCGACAGGGTGCCGGCCAGGACGCGGCGGCGCAGAAGCGTGTTCATCGAACGGGCTCGCTGGAGGAAAGGGCCGCGCGCGGGCGGCGGGCGCGGGGATGCGCGCCGTCGTAGATCGACAGGAGCCGCGCCCCGTCGACGGCGGTATAGCCTTGCGTCGTCGACAGGCTGGCATGGCCGAGCAGATCCTGGATGGCGCGCAGGTCGCCGCCTCCCGCCAGGAGATGCGTCGCGAAGGAATGGCGCAGCGCGTGCGGCGTGGCCGAGTCGGGCAGGCCGAGCGCGCCGCGCAGCCGCGCCATGGCGCGCTGGATGATCTGCGGCCGCAACGGGCCGCCGCGGGCGCCGCGGAACAGCGGCTCGCCGGCATGGAGGTGGTAGGGGCAGAGCCGCCGGTACTCGGCGACGGCCTGGGACACAGCCGGCAGCAGCGGCACGAGCCGCGTCTTGTTGCCCTTGCCCGTCACCCGCATGGAGCGGGCGAGGGGGTCGAGGAGCGCGTCGCCGGGAAGGTCGAGCGCTTCCGAGATGCGCAGCCCGCAGCCGTAGAGGAGGGTGAGGACCGCCGTGTCGCGCGCGCCGATCCAGGGCTCCGTCGCCAGCGCCCCGCCCTCGTCGGCGACCGCGAGCGCGTCGTCGACGGTGAGCGGCCGCGGAAGCGACTTCGGCGTCTTCGGCGCGCGCATCGCCTTGGCGCCGGCGGAGGAGGCGAGGCCCCGGCGCTCAAGGAAGCGCAGGAAGGAGCGCAGGCCCGACAGCGACCGGCCGAGCGTGCGCGCGCCCGCGCCCGCGCGCCGCCGCTCGGCGAGAAAGGCGCGAAGATCCGTCGGGCGCAGGGCTACCAGGTCGGAGAGCCTCGTCGGACGGCCGAGATAGCTCGTCATGAAGGCCAGGAACTGGCGGGCGTCGCGCTCGTAGGCCTCGAGCGTGTTCTCGCCCGAGCGCTTGGTGTCGCGCAGTTCGTCGAGCCAGGCCGCCTTCTCCGCGAGAAGCTCGGGCGCTCCGATGACCAGAATCGATTCGCTCATCCCTGCCTTCCGCTCGTCGTCGAAGAAGATGGGCGCCGAACGGCCCGTCTTCCAGCTTAAGCCGGCGCGATGAAGGACGCGTTGCCGCGCCGCGCCGCCGGAGGGGCCGGCAGGCATGGACATTCGGGCCGGGCCTCCAACTTACCCGCCCATCCAAGACGACCTTTCCCGGATCGGGCGGGAGGTCCATTCCAACCGGAGACGCACATGAAACGGCATGCAACCGCAATCTGGCGCGGTGCTCTCGGCGACGGCACCGGCTCGCTCACCACGCAGTCGGGCGCGCTCAGCGACCACGGCTATTCCTTCAAGGCGCGCTTCCAGGACGAGACGGGCAAGTCCGGCACCAACCCGGAAGAGCTCCTCGCGGCCGCCCATGCCGGCTGCTTCGCGATGCAGCTCTCGCATTTCCTGGCCGAGAACGGCACCCCGGCGGAGGAGCTGAAGGCCCGCGCCGTCGTCAGCGTCGAGCAGGCCTCGGCCGGCTTCGAGATCACCGAGAGCGCCATCACCCTGGAAGCCAAGGTGCCGGGCATCGAGGAGGGCACCTTCCGCGAGCTCACCGACAAGGCCAAGGCCGGCTGCCCCGTTTCCAAGGCGCTCGGCGCCATCAAGGTCAGCCTCGACGCGCGCCTCGTCTGAGCGAGCGGCAGACCCCACCACGATCGACGAACGGCCCGTCCGGACCCTCCGGACGGGCCGTTCCGCATCCGGGGCGGCCGAAAAAAATCGACCGCGGCCGAAAAATTTTGTCCGGCGGATGTCGGCGCGACGACGCCGGAGTGAACGTGCAAACCATTGACATTGCGGCACCTTTTGACCATCTGAGGAGGGCGGAAGGGGCTCGATCTGGCTGCGAACACCCCTGTTGACCTTTGCGGTCGGGTGGTTCTATAAGCCGGTCATCGACGGCGAGGGCGCCGCCGGCGAGCGGCACCGCTCGCTCCGGAGTTTCGGCCCTTCTGCTTGTTCATCACGGACAGCGGCGTCATTGGCGTGAAGCATGA
>CANJKV010000228.1 GCA_947474855.1 Aurantimonadaceae bacterium
TCCGAGCGCTCGATGATCTCGGCCGCGCCGAGGCCGCGAAGGTAGTCGCCCTCCTCCGACGCGCGCCCTGTGGAGGCGACGACGTGCCAGCCGAGCCGGGCGAGGAGCGCGACCGCGACCGAGCCGACGCCGCCCGCCGCGCCCGTCACCAGGGCCGGGCCGTCGGCCGGCGTCAGGCCGTGGCGCTCCAGCGCGATCACCGCCATCATCGCGGTGTAGCCGGCCGTGCCGATCGCCATCGCCTCGTGCGGCGTGAAGGCGTCCGGCAGGCGCACCAGCCATTCGCCCTTGACGCGGGCGCGGGTCGCATAGGCGCCGAGATGCGTCTCGCCGGTGCCCCAGCCGTTGAGGATGACCTTGTCGCCCTCGCGCCATCTGGCGTTGCGCGAGGCGATCACCGTGCCGGCGAAGTCGACGCCGGGGATCATCGGCCAGCGCCGCACCACCGGCGCCTTGCCGGTGATGGCGAGGCCGTCCTTGTAGTTGACCGTCGAGGCCTCGACGGCGACGTCGACGTCCCCGTCCATGAGGTCCTCGGCACTGAGCGTCACGCGCTCGACGCGCTGGCTCTTGTCCTCTCCCCGCGAGATCAGGATCGCGCGAAACGCGTCGGCCATGGGTCCTCCCCTCCCCGTTCGTCGGGTTCCAAGGAAGGGCGCGGCTCTCCCGAAGTCAATCGGCGGCGCGCTTTTCCCCGGCGGCGGCGGCCTTCTTCTCCCGCTGCGCGACGACGAACTCGTCGAGGATCAGGAGGCCGGCGCCGATCGTGATGAAGGCGTCGGCGAGGTTGAAGACCGCGAAGGTGAAGACCGGCGTGTGGAAGAAGAAGTAGTCGACGACGTAGCCGAGCCGGACGCGGTCGATGAGGTTGCCGATGGCGCCGCCGACGATGAGCGCGAAGGCGAGGTGCGACCATTTCCGCTCGGCCGGCGTCTTCCACCAGAGCCAGCCGACGAAGCAAAGGACGGCGAGCGCGAGGAGCGCGAGGCCCCAGTCCTCCAGCCCCGAAAACATCGAGAAGGCGATGCCCTCGTTGCGGGCGTGGAGAAGCGCGAAGAACGGCAGGAGCTCGATCGCCGAGCCGAGCTCCATCTTCGCCACGACGAGCGCCTTCACCGCCTGGTCGAGGACGACGGTGACGAGGATGACGGCAGCGGAAAAGCCGAAGGGATGGCGGACGGACGACGCGGCGGTCACAGGGTCAGCGCCTTTCGACGCGCTTCGAAGAGCATGAGGGCGGTGGCGACCGCGAGGTTGAGGCTGTCGGCGCGGCCCGCCTGCGGGATGCGCAGGAGCGTGTCGCAGCTGTCCGCGAGCCGGTCCGTGAGGCCCGCCTGCTCGTTGCCCATGAGGAGGCAGACGGGGCGGCCGGCATAGGCCGGCGCCCGGTAGTCCTCGCTCGCCTTCATGTGGGTGCCGGCGACGAGGCCCTTGAAGCCCTTCCGCCAGTCGAGAAAGGCGTCCTCGGACACCTTGGCGACGGGCATGGAGAAGATCGAGCCCATGGTGGCGCGAACGGTTTCCATGGAGAACGGATCGACGGTCTCGCCGACGAGCACCACGCCCTTGGCGCCGACGGCGTCGGCGGTCCTGAGGATCGTGCCGAGATTGCCGGGATCGCGCACCCGGTCGAGCGCCACCACCACGCCGTCGGCCCCGAAGTCGAGGCGGCCGAGGCTCGCGAAGCGCTTCTCGAAGACGCCGACGACGTTCTGGGGATTGTCGCGCCGGGTGATCGCCTCCAGCACCTTGTTGTTGGCTTCCAGCACGTCGGCGCCGGCCGCGACGGTGCGTGCGGCGACCCGCCCGACGAGGCCGTCGGTGTCGGCCGCCTTGGAGATCACCAGGGTGCGGATGCGCCAGCCGGCGTCGAGCGCGTCGAGGACGAGCTTCAGCCCCTCGGCGAGGAAGAGCCCGGTCTCGTCGCGGTTCTTCTTCAGCGCGAGCCCGCGAATGTCCTTGACGATCGGGTTGGAGACGCTGGTGACCTCCTTCACCCGGCCGGGCGCGACGGTGCCCCTGTCGTGTCGTTCGGGGCGGTCAGCCATGGGTGGGGGTCCAGCGCGAGAAGAGGGATGTGGAGAGGAGCCGGGGCTCGTCGCCCGCCTCGCGGATGACGAGTTCGCCCGACTGGAGCTGCCCGCCCCGCCCCCGCATCGCCTCGCCCATCAGGGCCGAGAGCGAGAAGAACGAGGCGCGGATCGAATAGGCGGTGAGGATCACGAAGAGCGGCTTGTCCGACAGGAGCGCGCGCACGAGCGAAAGAAGGTAGGGCAGATCCTCGAAGAGCTGCCATGTCTCGCCCTTGGGGCCGCGGCCGAACTTCGGCGGGTCGAGCACGACCGCCTCGTAGGCATTGCCGCGGCGCACCTCGCGCTCGGCGTAGCGAACGGCGTCCTCGCAGATCCAGCGGATCGGCGCGCCGCCCATGTCGGCAATTTCAGCGTTCTCGCGGGCCCAGCCGATCGCCTTCTTGGAGGCGTCGACGTGGGTCACCTCGGCACCGGCCTGCGCGGCCGTCAGCGAGGCGAGGCCGGTATAGCCGAAGAGGTTGAGGAGGCGGATCGGGCGGCCGGCGCCCCGGATCGCATCCGCCGCGAAGTCCCAGTGCGCCGCCTGCTCGGGAAAGACGCCGACGTGGCGGAAGGAGGTGAAGCGGCCGAGATAGGGCAGGCCCCGATAGTCGAGCTCCCAGGTCTCGCCGAAGGCACCGCGTGGAAACCGCCAGCGGCCCGTTCCCTCCTCGTCCGTGTCGCCGGTAAAGGCGGCGTCGACGTCCTCCCATGCGGCATCGGGCAGGCGCCGCGGCCAGATCGCCTGGTTCTCCGGCCGGCGGATCGCGAGGCGGCCGTAACGCTCCAGCTTCTCGCCGGCGCCGGAGTCGAGAAGCGCATAGGTATCGCCCGGCTCGACGGTCAGGATCAGCGGGCCGGTCTCGGGCGGGCGCGGGCCGGTCGGGGGCGGCAGCTCCATGCGCGTCGGCGCGGGTGCGGGCGTGGGCGTGGGCGCGGGTGACGGTGCGGCCGGGGCGGCGCGCTCGCCTCGCTCGCCTCGCGCGGGGCCGCGCTCGCGCTCGCCCTGTCGGCGGTTGCGGCTCACGACGGGTCAATCCGGGATCTGGTCATGGCTGACGCCTTAGCCGCTCGGCATGGCCGAGAAAAGGCCGTGGCATGGGTCCTCGCCCTTTGTCCGGCTTGTGGGCAGGGGGGCGCAGGCTCCATAAGTCGTGCCGGGAGGAGTTCGCGAGGCTCGAAGCGCGGCTCCGGACGAACGCGAAAGGCGGAAAGCTTCATGGATCTCAAGGGCGAATACCGACTGCCGGCACCGCGCCAGACGGTGTGGGAGGCGCTGAACGACCCGGACGTCCTCAAGGCCTGCATTCCCGGCTGCGAGAAGCTGGAAAAGACCGGCGAGAACCAGATGGCGGCGACCGTCGTCGCCAAGGTCGGGCCGGTCAAGGCGACCTTCACGGGCGAGGTGCGGCTGGAGAACATCGTCGCGCCGGAAAGCTACTCGATCGTCGGCGAGGGCAAGGGCGGCATCGCGGGCTTCGCCAAGGGCGGCGCGGACGTGCATCTGGCGGAGGACGGGCCGGACGCCACGATCCTCACCTACTCCGTCAGCGCCCAGGTCGGCGGCAAGATCGCCCAGCTCGGCGGACGCCTGATCGACTCCTCGGCCAAGAAGCTGTCCGGCCAGTTCTTCGACGCCTTCGCGGCGAAGGTCTTGGGCGGCAACGCCACCGCGGAAGGAACGGCCGAGGCGGTATGAGCTGCCTGCCTTCTCCCCGTCGGGGAGAAGGTGCCGGCGGGCGGACGAGGGTTTGAAGGCCGCGAACATCGCAGCCCTCCGGCCGTTTATCGGACGCAGCGCTCCTCGCAGCCCTCAGCCGCCCCTTCGGGACAGCCTCTCCCCGATCGGGGAACGGGGGAGAGCGCCTTCCTCGGCGAGGTCCCGGCCCGTTACGCCGCGCGGCTGCCGATCAGCGGGGTCGACGGCCCGGCCGCCGTCACGGCCAAGGCGCTGCCGTTCGGGGCGGGACGGCCGGCGAGGTTGGTGCGCTCGCGCTCCTCGTCGAGCATGCGCAGGCGCTCGCGGCTCTCCTCGGCCTCGCGGCGCAGCTTCTCCAGCTCGTACTTCCGCTTCCAGGACTTGCGGCGGTAATGCGCCTGCGTGAACCAGGTGCCGATGCCGCCCAGAACGACGCCCAGGATCACCGTCGCCATCAGGAGGATGAACAGCGGAACCTGGAACACGAACTGCGGCATGGTGCCGAGCGGGTCGAGCGAGACCGCGACCGCGTCCCGGTTGGCCACGCAGAACACCACCAGCAACACCGCCAGCGGCACGAGGATGATGAGGGATAGGATGCGTCCGAACATGGAACCCGTTTGTGTAGCGCGCTGAGCCGAACCGTCAGGCAAGTATGGAGGCGCGGCCCGCCGCGTCAATCCGCGGGCGGGTCGTATCGGCGGCGCGTCGGCTGCGACCGGGCGCTCAGTCCGAGTTCAGGCGCTCGCGCAGTTCCTTGCCGGCCTTGAAGAAGGGAACCCACTTCTCCTCGACGCTGACGGCTTCGCCGGTGCGCGGGTTGCGGCCCGAGCGGGGCGGCCGGTTCTTCACGGAGAAGGCGCCGAAGCCGCGCAGCTCGACGCGGTTCGATTCGGCCAGCGCCTCGGTGATCTCGTCGAAGATCGCGTTGACGATCGTCTCGACGTCGCGCTGGTAGAGATGCGGATTCTTGCTCGCGATGGTCTGGACGAGTTCGGATTTGATCACGGGCAGCTCCTTCGTGCTCGGCCTTTTTAACCCGATAGTCGGAACCCGATCAATCCGCCGCAGGCCCGCGGACGCGGCTGCGGCGGGAATTCGAATGGGCCGGCTAAGGGGCGCCAGGAGTTGCCGGGCTCCAGAGCGAGACGAGGCCGGTCATCGGCTCGGCGATCGTCGGGTCGAGGCCGATCGTGGACAGGACGAGCGCCTTCGCCCCGCCGAGCAGCGGGATGTCGAAGCCGTCCTTGTCGGGCTCGCGGTCGACGATCGCCGTGCCGGCCGGGATGCCGCGCTCCTTTTCGAGCCATTCGCGCGCGGCGTCCTCGCCCCCGAGCGCGTCGACGAGGCGACGCTCCAGCGCCTGCCGCCCCGTCCAGATCGAGCCGTCGGCGAGCGCCTGGGCCTCGGCCTGCGTGAAGCCGCGGCGCTCGGCGACGAGGCCGACGAACCAGGCATAGGAGTCCAGGATCATCCGCCGGATCATCTCGATCGACTCAGGGGGCGCCGGCGCGAAGGGCGAGGGCTCCGCCTTCATCGGCGAGGACTTCACCGCCAGGACGTCGACGCCGATCGTCGACAGCAGCTTCGAGGCGTCGACGTACTGGAAGATGACCCCGATCGAGCCGACGATGGAGGTGTCGTGGGCGACGATGTGGTCGCTCGCCATGGCGATGAGGTAGCCGGCGGACGCCGCGAGCGTGCCGACCTCGGCGACCACCGGCTTCGTTTCCGCGATGCGGCGCAGGGCGTTGAAGATCGTCTCGCCTCCGACCGTCGTGCCGCCGGGCGAATCCACCCGGACGATCACCGCCTTGACGTAGTCGTCTTCGGCGAGTCGATCGAGGAGATCGAGGAGGTCGCGGTCCTCGGTGATCAGCCCTTCGACCGAGACGCGGGCGATCTGGTCGATCCCGACCGTCGCGGGCTTGTCCGTCCAGCCGGCGGCGAAGGGCAGCGCCAGAACCGCCAGCGCGGCGACGAGGATCGCGGCCACGCGCCAGAAGCCGAGCTTGCGGCGCAGGCGGCGCCTGTCGATCATGTCGTCGGGCGAGAGCGCCATGCGAAGAAACCTTCCAGAAACCGAAATGCGCGAGAAGGGCAGGAGGTGCCCGGCTGCCCGCGGCCCGTCCATATCCCGTCCCCTTCTCCGGCGAAAGGCGAGGCCGCATTTGGTCGCGAATGCTTTGATCGAAGCGGACGGGGAGGTTGCAGGGGGTGCGAAGCGGACGCATTATCCCCATATTCGTGCAGCACGCCTCGCCGGAACGGATCCCCGTTCCGGCGAGGCGCGTTCGCGCGCCCTGCCGCACGGAGAGATCACGCACCAGGATGGACGTTTGGCTTTGACTTCGATGCAGCGACCGGCCGCCGTCCCGGCGGTGCCGACGGCGGCCCTCGGCGGCGAATCGACGCGCCTCGCGCGCGAGTTCGCGCGGGCGCGCCGGCATTCGCGCGTGGTGCGCCTCCTGAAACTCGGCCTTCCCGCGTTCGCGGCGCTGATCGTTCTCGTCGGGGTCGGCGTCACCTGGCTGGCGCGGGCCATGCCGGAAAACCTGTCGCTCGCCTCTGCCGGTATCGAGGACGGCCGCATCGTGATGGACGGGCCGCGCATCGACGGCTTCGACAAGTCCAACCGCCCTTATTCCATGAGCGCCGAGCGCGCCGTCCAGGCACTCGACGGCAGCGGCGTCGACCTCGAGGGCGTCAGCGCCCGCCTCGCCGTATCGAACGATCTCAGCGTCGATATCACCGCGCGCGGCGGACACTACGATGCCGGCACGGAGACGCTGCTTTTGAGCGACGCGATCCACGTCGCGACCTCGGACGGCATGACGATCGAACTCAGCCGCGCGACCCTGCGCCCGGCGGCCGGCACGCTCGACGGCGAAGGTCCGGTCGCGATCCGCACCGCCACCCAGTCCATCGACGCCGGCGCCGTGTCGGTGTCGGAGAACGGCGACCGCTTGCGATTCTCAGGCGGACTGAAGATGATCCTGCAACCCCGATCCACCCACGCCGCCGGGACGTCCGATGACGACCTCGCCTCCGCGCAAAACTGAGCTGACACGATGAAGACGCCCTTCCGCTCGCCTGCCGCCGCGGCCCTGGCACTCGGCCTCCTCGCGGCCGTGCCCGCCGCCGCGCAAGGGTTCGGTCAGAACTTCGGCGGCCTCCAGGTCTCCGGCGACCAGCCGATCGCCATCGAGTCGGAAGCGCTCGACGTCGACGACGCGCAGGCGGTGGCGACCTTCACCGGCAAGGTGACGGTGTCGCAGAACGAGACGCAGCTCGTGGCCGACCGCCTCGTGGTCCACTACGTGCGCAGCGCCGAAGCCGGCGCCAAGCCCTCCGCCGCCTCGGCCGCGCCTGGCGGCTCGGGCCAGATCGAGCGCCTGGAAGCGGCCGGAAACGTGCGCGTGCGCGCCGCCGACCAGCTCGCCTCGGCCGACAACGCCAATTTCGACATGAAGAGCCAGGTCGTCGTCATGAACGGCAACGTCGTCCTGACGCAGGGCGAGAACGTCGCCGAAGGCTGCCGCCTGACGATCAAGATGGACACCGGCGTCGCCCGCCTCGAAAGCGCCTGCGGCGGCGGCAACCGGGGCGGCAACGGCCGCGTGAAGATGGTCCTGACGCCCGGCCAGGACGCGCCCGCGCGCAACTGACCGGCCTGCGGGACCCGCGCCGCGTGCCGGCCGCGCCCCGCACCTGAAATCATGTCCGCCCGCCGGGCCGCGGCTTCGCGCCGTCGGCCCCGATCGCGGGCCTTGCCGCACGTGCGGCAGCGCCAGACTGCGGAGAGGTCCGTGACCAGCATGACAACCGGCGGCGCGCCCGGCGGCGCCGCCCGCCGCCCGGCCACGGGCCAGCAGAGCCCGGCCGACCTTCTCGCCGAGCTCGAGGAAGGCTTCTCGCGCGATCCCACCGTCGGCGTGCGCGGCACGCTGTCGGCGAGCGGCCTCACCAAGACCTATCGCGGCCGCCGCGTCGTCCACGACGTCGGCCTCGTCGTGCGGCGCGGCGAGGCGGTCGGCCTCCTCGGGCCGAACGGCGCCGGCAAGACCACCTGCTTCTACATGATCACCGGCCTCGTGCCGGTGGATGCCGGCCGCATCCACCTCGACGGGCACGACATCACCGGGGTTCCGATGTATCGCCGCGCCCGGCTGGGCATCGGCTACCTGCCGCAGGAGGCTTCGATCTTCCGCGGCCTGTCGGTCGAGGACAACATCCGCGCCGTCCTGGAGGTGGTCGAGCCCGACCGCCGGGCTCGCGAGGAGCAGCTGACCGCGCTTCTCGAGGAATTTCACATCGAGCACCTGAGGAAATCGCCCTCGACAGCTCTTTCGGGCGGCGAGCGCCGTCGCCTGGAGATCGCCCGGGCGCTCGCCACGCGCCCCGGCTTCATGCTGCTCGACGAGCCCTTCGCCGGCGTCGACCCGATCGCGGTGGCGGACATCCAGGCGCTGGTGCGCCACCTGACGCGGCGCGGCATCGGCGTTCTCATCACCGACCATAACGTGCGCGAAACGCTCGGCCTCATCGATCGCGCCTATATCATGCATGCCGGTGCCGTCCTGACGGAGGGCAGCCCGCAGGAGATCGTCGACAACGCCGACGTGCGCCGCTTCTACCTCGGCGATCAGTTCACCTTCTGACAAGTTGTGGCCACGACCCCGTGAACAGCGGGGAGCGGCCGATTGACAGGCAAGTTCCGGACCAGCTTTGATGGCTTGGCGTCGATCGCCCTTCGGAGGGCGGCCGACCCGGTCTCCAGGGAGGACGCTGCGTCCGATGGCCTTGTCCGCCAAGCTCCAGCTCCGTCAGACGCAGTCGCTCGTCATGACGCCGCAGCTGCTGCAGTCGATCCGGCTGCTGCAGTACAGCCA
>CANJKV010000229.1 GCA_947474855.1 Aurantimonadaceae bacterium
CGCAAGCTGATGCTGCCCGACGCCATGCCGATGATCATGGCGGGCCTGCGCCTCGCCATGGCCTCGGCGCTCAGCGGCGCGCTCGTCGCCGAGTTCATCTCGGCCAACGAGGGCATGGGCGTCCTTCTCAAGCGCTACACCTCGACGCTCAACATGGACGCGACCTTCGCCTGCCTGTTCACCCTGACGGCGCTCGGCTTCCTGATCTTCCGCTCGATGGAGCGGCTCGACGAGCGTCTCGTCTTCTGGCGCTCGGACGCCCGCGCCGTCGCGGTCGGGAAGCGCCGGGCCAACGCGTTCCGCAGCGCCGCGATCGCCCGGGGAGCCTGACGCCATGACAGACATGACCCACATCGACACCCGCGCGGGATTTCGCTGGTGGAACCTTTCGGCCATGCTCGGCCGCGTCGGCCTCCACCTCGTGATCTTCCTCGGCATTCTCGCGGCCTGGGAGGCGGCCGGCCGCTTCGGCCTCTTCAACGACTATCTCGTGCCGCGGCCGAGCCGCATCGCGACCGCCATCGGCCGGCTCTACGTCACGCAGGGCGCCATCTACTGGCACTTCTTCGTCACGCTCTTCGAGGCCGTTGCGGGCTTCCTCGTCGCGGCTGCGGTGGGCGTCGGACTCGCTGTCGCCTCGGCGCTGAATGAGAGCTTTCGCCGCTACGTCGCCCCTTACGCGGTGGTTCTCAACGTGACGCCGGCCCTGGCGCTGACGCCCATCGTGATCGCCTGGTTCGGCTTCGGCTGGAGCTCGAAGATCGCGCTCGGCGCCATCATCGCCTTCTTCCCGATCTTCGTGAACACGCTGACCGGCCTCATGGAGACCGACGCCGACCGGCACGAGATGTTCCGCTCGCTCGGCGCGAAGAACACGCAGCTCTTCTGGAAGCTGCGCCTGCCGGCGGCCATGCCGATGATCTTCGCCGGCCTCAAGATCGGCATGACCTCGGCGCTGGTCGGCGTGATCGTCGCGGAATTCACGCAGGCGACCGAAGGGGTGGGGGTCCTCATGAACCGCTACTCCTTCCAGCTCGACATGGCCTCGGCCATCGCCACGCTGCTCTCGATGTCGCTGATGGGGCTGCTGCTCTTCACGCTGATGGAGATCCTCGACGACCGGATCGTGTTCTGGCGGCGGGACGCGCGCATGGCGGCGGTGGGCAAGGCGCGGGCGAGGCGCGCTTTGTCCTGGCGGACGAAACCCGCCGCCGCGCGCAAGGACTAAAGACTTCAAGCAAAAACAAAGTGGAGGAACCGACATGCCTATGAAGACCCTTGCCGCGCTCCTGCTCGGCGCCGCCAGCATCCTGCCGGGGGCCAGCGCCTTCGCCCAGGAGGTGAAGCAGCTCAACGTGATCATGCCGCTGCCGCGCTCGGCGAACTTCTATCCGCTGATCGCCGGCGAGGCGCTCGGCTACTTCGAGGAGGAGGGGGTCTCGGTGAACCTCCTGCCGTCCTCCACGGCGATCCCCTTCATCGCCTTCGTCCAGAACGGGCAGGCCGACATCGCCATGCTCGACGCGCCGCAGACCTTCCAGGCGGCTCAGTCCGGCGCCGACTTCAAGATCGTCTACGAGGTGATGCAGCGCGCGCCCGAAGGCATCTTCGTCTCCGCCGACAGCCCCTACAAGGACGTCGCCGAGCTGAAGGGCACGACCGTCGGCCTCGTCGCCGACCGCGACCGCACGACGCTGACCATCGCCCTTGACGCGCGCGGCGCCTCGATCGACGACGTCACCACCGTCGTGGTCGGCGAGGCCGGTCCGACGCTCGCGGCGGCCGTGCGCGACAAGACGGTGTCGGCGATCTCGGGCGCCGTGCCGGACTGGCTGTCCATGCAGGCCGCCGGCCTCCAGATCCGCACGATCACGCCGGAAGAGGTTTCGGTGCAGCCGGCGAACTCCTTCGCCGTCGCCGGCAGCCGCATGGAGGAGCTGAAGGAGCCGCTCGAAGGCTTCTTCCGGGCCTGGTCGAAGGGCATGATCGCCGCCGACTACGATCCCGACGCCGTCGCCGCCATGACCAAGGCCGCCGTGCCGGAGGAATGGGCGAACGACGAGTTCGGCCGCGCCTTCTTCGACGCCTCGGTGCCGATGAACCGCTCGCAGACGGAGCGCCTCGGCGACCTCCAGACCGAAGTCTGGAAGCAGGTGCAGCCGCCGATGATCAAGGTCGGCGCCATCGATGGCGAGGTCGACCCCGCGACCTTCCTGGACGACCGCTTCATCGGCCCGGCCAACGACTTCGACCGCGAGAAGGTCAAGGCCGACGTCGCGGCCTGGAAAGAAGCCAACATGTGAGCCGCGGGCTCGCCGCCGCCGCGCGGCGGGCCGCCCTCCATCTCGTCGCTACCGCCCCGTTCGCTCGCGCGCCTCGCGCCGCGGACCGGGCACCCTCATCTTCGCAAAAGGACAGTTCCATGCCGCATTCCGTCATCGACACCGCCTCGCTCGGCGACGCCGTCAACCGCTACGGAGCCACCGCCGCCCGCAAGGCCTCGCCCGAGAAGGGTCGCGTCAAGACGAAGACGGTCGACATCCACTCGCACATCGCGGTGCCGGAGGCCGCGCGCTTCGCACAGCCGCACCTGACCCTCACCGACATCCCGATGGTCCGGCACTCGAACGATCAGACGAAGTCGATCAACGGCCAGCAGGACAAGGACCGCACCGTCGCGATGACGGACATGGACGACCGCATCGCCGTCCTCGACGCGATGCGCATCGATTTCCAGCTCGTCGCCCCGCCGCCCTTCCAGTGCTACTACACGCTCCGGACCGAAGAGGCGGTGAAGGCGACGAAGATCGTCAACGAAGGCATCGCCGCCTTCGTGAACAAGCGCCCGGACCGCTTCGCGGGCCTCGGCACGGTGACGCTGCAGGACGGCGCGACGGCGGCGGAGGAACTCTCCTTCTGCGTCAACGACCTCGGCCTCAAGGGCGTCCAGGTCCTCACCAACGTCAACGGCAACGAGCTGTCGGCGCCGCAATACGAGCCGTTCTGGCGGAAGGCCGAGGAGCTCGGCTGCCTCGTCATGATCCATCCCAACGGCTTCACCGAGGGGCGGCGCTTCGAGGAACACTACTTCTCCAACGTCATCGGCAACCCGCTGGAGACCACCGTCGCGCTGCATCGCCTGATCTTCGACGGCGTTCTCGAGCGCCTGCCGAACCTGAAGATCCTCGCCGTCCACGGCGGCGGCTTCCTGCCGGCCTATTCCGGCCGCATCGACCATGCCTGGGGCGCGCGCCAGGACTCGCGGGCGGGCCTTCCGAAGCCGCCGACCGAGTACCTGAAGAAAGTCTATTTCGACAGCGTCGTCTTCACGCCGCATCAGCTCGAATACCTCGTGAAGCTCTACGGCGCCGACAAGATCGTCATGGGCACCGACTACCCTTACGACATGGCCGACTACGACCCGGTGGAGCACATCCTCTCCACCCCGCTTTCGGACGAGGAGCGCTCCAAGGTGGCGGGCCTCACCGCCCTGAAGCTCCTCGGCCTTTCGGCTTGATCGTCGTCTGACCAGCAGCCCGGCCGCGTCGAAGAGCGCGGCCGGGCTTTCGCATTCTTCAAAGCATCGGGAGGAGACCGAGCATGCCCAAGATGAGCGACCGCATTCCCTACGAAGCCTTCGTCGACCGCCCGCGGCTGGAGCTGCCGGGCGGCGCGCGCGTGGCCGTGTGGTTCATCGTCAACGTCGAGGAATGGTCGATCGAGCGGCCGATGCCGCGCACCGTCCTGTCGGCGCCGATGGGCCAGCCGCTGATGCCCGACCTGCCGAACTGGGCCTGGCACGAATACGGCATGCGCGTCGGCTTCTGGCGCATCCTGAAGGCTCTGCAGAGCCGGAACCTGCGCGCGACGATGGCGCTGAACGGCAACGTCGTGAACTCCTATCCCCGCATCGCCGAGGCCGCGCGGGACGCGAACTGGGAGTTCATGGGCCACGGCTTCGTCCAGCGCCCCATGCACCACCTGGAGGACCAGCGCGACCAGATCGCCAAGACCGTCGAGGCCATCCGCGGCTTCACCGGCAAGGGGCCGGTCGGCTGGGAGAGCCCGGGCCTGACGGAAACCGAGGACACGCTCGATCATCTCCGCGAGGCCGGCATCGAGTACGTGGCGAACTGGGTCGTCGACGACCTGCCCTGCGAGCTGTCGACGAAGCACGGGCCCATGCTCTCGGTGCCCTACAGCGTCGAGACCAACGACATCGTCGTCCATGCCGTCGAGAAGCTGCCGTCCGACGCCTTCATGCGCCGCACGATCGACCAGTTCGATCGGCTCTACCAGGACGGCGAGGAGAACGCCCGCGTCATGGCGATCAGCCTCCACCCGTATCTGACGGGCGTGCCGCACCGCATCGGCTATTTCGAGAAGCTGATCGACCACATCCTCGGTCACGACAAGGTGGCCTGGATGACCGGCGAGGAGATCGCCGCCTGGTACCGCGGCGCGGTCGCGGGCCGGGCCTCGCGAGCCGCCTGATCTCGGTCAAAGGCGGGTCAACACTAGGCCCGCCAGCACCAGCCCGCAGCCGGCGAGGCGTGTCCACGACACCGGCTGCACGGGCAGGCCGAAGAGGCCGAGGCGGTCCATGAGGAGAGCCGCCGCGAGCTGCCCGAAGACGAGGGCGGCGACGGTGGAAACGACGCCGAGCTTGGGCACGCTCCAGATGAGCATGGAGACGTAGAAGGCGCCGAAGAAGCCGCCGATCCAGGCCCACCAGGGAACGCTCGTCGCGAAGAAGCCGCCCGCCGGCCAGGAGCCGCGGACCGTCGAGACGACGGCGAGAACTGCGAATCCGACGAAGAAGGACAGGCAGCCCGCGACGCCCGCGTCGCCGACGCCGCGGGCCAGCGCCGCGTTGATCGGACCCTGGATGGACAGGGCGCAGCCGGCCGCGACGAGCGCGGCGACGGCGAGGAGGATCGTGCTCGACATGGCTCCCGCCTTCGCCCGCGCGGATGCGCCCGTCAATCGACGCCGAGGTAAAGGCGGCGCACCACGTCGTTGGCCTTGAGGCTGGCGGCGTCCTCCGCCGCGTGGGCGATCTCGCCGTGGACGAGAACGTAGCCGCGATCGGCGATGCGGATCGCCTGGTTGAAGTTCTGCTCGGCCATCAGAACCGTGAGACCCAGCGCCGCCTTCAGCTCGGCGATCTTGTCGATCATGCGCGCGACGAGGATCGGGGCCAGACCGACCGAGGGCTCGTCGACGAGGAGGATCTTCGGCGCCGACATCAGCGCCCGGCCGAAGGCGAGCATCTGCTGCTCGCCGCCGGACATGGAGCCGGCGAGCTGGCGGCGGCGCTCCTTGAGGCGCGGAAAGGCCTCGAAGCAGAAGGCGCGGCGCTCCTCCATGCCGGCGCGGGCATTCTGCGGCATCGCACCGAGCGTCAGGTTCTCGTCCACCGTCAGCTTCGGGAAAAGCCGTCGTCCCTCCGGCACGAGCGCGATGCCGAGCGCGACGATCGCCTCCGTCGACAGGGTCGACAGGTCGTGCGTCGCGCCGTCGATCGTGGCGGTGATGCGCCCCTTGGTGGGGCGGATCTGGCCGGTCAGGCACTTCAGGAGGGTCGACTTGCCGTTGCCGTTGGTGCCGAGCAGCGCCGCCGTCTCGCCGTGCCGCACGCTCATGTCGATGCCCGTGAGGACCTTCACCGCGCCGTAGCCGGCATGGAGGCCCTCGACGCTCAAGCTATTGCCCAAGATAGGCCCTTTCCACGTCCGGGTGGCGCATCACCTCGGCCGCCGCCCCGTCGGCGATCTTCTTGCCGGCGACGAGAACGACGATCCGCTCGCAGAAGCCGGTGACGGCCCGCATGATGTGCTCGATGAGGATAACGGCGATGCCCTCGCCGTTGAGGCGGACGAGAAGTTCGAGGATCTCGTCCACCTCCGAGTCCGAAAGGCCCGCCATGGCCTCGTCGGCGATCAGGAGGCGCGGATTGGCGGCGAGCGCCCGGCCGAGTTCCAGGCGCCGCAGCTCGACCTGGCTGAGGCTGGCGGGAAGGTCCGCGGCACGGGTGCCGAGGCCGACCGAGTGCAGGATCTCGCCGGCGCGCTCGGCGGATCTGCGCCGGCTCGCCTCGCCGGCGGCGAAGGTCAGCGGAATCTCGATGTTCTCCCGGATCGTCATGCCCTTGAAGGGACGCGGGATCTGAAAGGAGCGGGCGAGCCCGAGGCGCGCCCGGCGATGGGCAGAGAGGCGCGTGACGTCGGCGCCCTCGAAGAGGACGCGCCCGGCTTCCGGCACGAGCGCGCCGGTGATGCAGTTCACGAAGGTGCTCTTGCCCGAGCCGTTCGGCCCGATCAGGCCGACGCGCTCGCCGGGCCGCACGGTGAAGTCGACGCCGTCGAGCGCCGTGAAGCCGCCGAAGCGCTTCACGATGCCGCTCGCGTCGAGGATGAGCGGGGTAGCGGGTTGGGCGAGGGCGCTCATCGAACGTTGCGCCGCCGCCGCGACAGGAGGCCCATGATGCCGAAGGGGGCGATGGAGGTGAACACGACGAGAAGGAGCCCGACGATGAGAAGGTTGGCGGAAGACGAGATGGTGACGGTGGCGAGCTGCTGGAGCGAGCCGATGAGGACGGCCCCGACCACCGGCCCGATCCATGTCGCCATGCCGCCGATCACGGGCATGGCGATGGTGTTGACCGCGACCGTCAGGCTGAAGGCGGTCGCCGGGTCGACATAGGTGATGAAGAAGGGGAAGGGCGCCCCGGCCATGGCGAGCACCGCGCCCGACAGCGAGGTCGCCGCGAGCTTGAGCTTGAGGCTGGCGACGCCCGAGCACTCCGCCGCCGTCTCGTCGTCGCGGATGGCCGCCAAGCCCCGGCCGAGCCAGGAATGCTGGACGGTGCGCGCGATCGCGACGGCGATCACGGCGAGAACGAACATCAG
The DNA here is from genome assembly GCA_947474855.1 of Aurantimonadaceae bacterium. GTDB lineage: Bacteria > Pseudomonadota > Alphaproteobacteria > Rhizobiales > Rhizobiaceae > Antarcticirhabdus. The sequence goes on from CANJKV010000229.1 coordinate 6,912, forward strand.
GAGGCAGAGATAGGCGGCGTAGGAACCGAGCACGGGGGCTTCCTCGGGCCGGATGATATAGGCGCCGCGCGCCCCGCCGACGAATTCCCAGTTGACGATCACCGTGTGGAGGATGACCGAGAGGGCGAGCGTGCCGATGGAAAAGAAGACGCCGCGAAGGCGGAGCGTAAGGTACCCCATGCCGAGGCCGAACAGCGCGCCGACGCCGGCTGCGACAAGCACCATCACCGGCACCGGCAGGTCGGGGAAGAGCTTGTAGAGGAACACCGAGCCGTAGACGCCGAGGGCGTAGAAGCCCGCCGCGCCGAAGTTCACGTAGCCGGCATAGCCGCCGAGGATGTTCCAGCCCGTGGCGAGCACGACGTATTGGAGGACGCCGTAGGCCGCGAGATAGGCGTATTCGGAGTTGAACCGGCCGAGGACGGTGAAGAGGACGACGCCGATGGCGGCGGCCAGGGCGAGCCAGACCAGGGTCCGCGGTAGGCCGCCGCGGCGGTCCTCGACGTAGGGCGTGGACAGGCTGCTCATCGGCCGAAGATCCCGCTCGGCCGCACGGCCAGGGTGACGAGGAGGAGGCCGAAGGATACGGCCGGCCCCCAGGCGGCGCCGACATAGGTCGTGGTCATGGCCTCCGCGATGCCGAGGATGGCGCCGGCGACGACGGTGCCGAGAAGGCTCGTCATGCCGCCGAGGACGCAGATCGCGAAGGCGCGGCCGATGAACTCGCGCCCCATGGAGGGCTCGATCGGCTGGATGATCACGAGAAGCGCGCCGGCGAGCATGGCGGTGGCGATCGACAGGCCGAAGGCGGCCTCCTTGATCTTGATCGGATTGCCGCCGACGAGTCGCAGGGCGCCGGGATCCTGGCTGACGGCGAGGATCGCCCGGCCGGTGAAGGTGCGCCCGAGATAGAGCGCGATGAGCGCGACGACGCCGAGGCCGGCGAGGAACGGCACGAGCATGCGGTAGGGGACGGAATAGTCGCCGAGCGTCAGGCTGGGGCCGATATAGGGGGCGGAAACGAAGCGGTAGTCGACGCCGAAGACGAGAAGGAGCGAGACCTCGACGACGAAGAGGAGGCCGAAGAAGAAGGCGAGCCCCTGGAGCGAGTCGTCCGAGCGCCGCTCGAAGACGCCGTTGTAGTAGCGGTAGAGGCCGCGCCCCAGGAGATAGGCGAAGGGCGCGGCGATGAGCGCGGCGAGGAGCGGGTCGAGCCCGTATTCGACGTTCAGCCAGTAGGCGACGAAGGCGCCCAGCATGATGAAGGCGGGATGCGCGATGTTGACGATGTCGAGCATGCCGAAGGCGATGGTGATGCCCACCGCCACGGCCGCGTAGAACCCTCCGAGGAGGAGGCCCGACAGGAGGGCGTTGCCGAAGAGTTCCATCGACATGGCCGTCTCAGGCGCTTGCCGGGAAGGGATGGCGGTGCTCGCCGGACTTGTATTCGGGCGGGAACAGGATGACCTGCTTGCCCGCCTGGCCGAACTGCTCGACGTCGGATCCCTGGATGCCCTGGAACTGGCAGGTCAGGATGCGCGGGGCCGCCCACTCGCCGCGCTCGCCGAAGGTGATCTGGCCGACCACCGTGTCGAAGGTCGTCTTGCGGATGAAGTCGGCGAGCGCGCCGTCGTCGAGCGAGCCGACCTCGGTCACCGCGCGCTCCAGGATCTGCATCTCGGCATAGGCGAAGGGCGGGATGTAGATGCCGAGCGGGTCGA
>CANJKV010000230.1 GCA_947474855.1 Aurantimonadaceae bacterium
ACGAGCGCGCCCCGGTAGCCCTTGTCGCTGTCGAACTGCGCCTGCTCCGCTTGTTCCTCGGGGCCGTTCGGCTCCTTTCCTCGCAGGCCGAGGTAGCAGTAGAAACGGAGCTGGAGCGCACCGGCTTCGTCCTCGAACAGCTCGTTGACGATGGCGCCCTCACGCGGCCCCGTGGCCTGGAAGAAGGTGACCTTCGCCAGAGGCTCGAGGATGATGATCTCGCGCAGGTCGGCTCCGGCGATGGTGGCCTCGCGGACGAAGTGGGTGGCGCTCTCCTCGACGACCTCGCAGCGGGTGCAGAGGCCGGGCGGCAGGAACTCGCGGGCATCGCGCGCCTTGAGCTCGAGCCCCTTCCACACCTGTTCGCGGGTCAGCTTGGTCTCGTCGTCCGGGTTCACCGGGACGGTCGCGGTGGAATAGATCATGGGATTGCTCCGTGTTCTCTGGGACGGCATCGACCGCCCGCTTCTCGGGACGTAGTGGACGCGGCGGTCAGGCCGCGGCCGTGAGTTCGGCGGCGAAGTCGCGGTAGGAGCGCAACGGGCGTCCCAGCATCGCGGTCAGGCGCTCGACGTCGCCGGCCTCCGGCACCATGCCGTCGGTCAGGAAGCGCTCGGCCATCAGCCGCATGTCGTAAGCCACCCAGGGCGGCATGAACTGGCGGCTGTTCTGCTCGAAGGCGGCGGTGTCATCGCCGCCGTAAGCGATCGTGCGGCCCAGCACCTCGGTCCAGATGGCGGCAATGTCTGCGCCGGTGAGCGTGTCGGGGCCGACGACGTTGATGCGCTCGAGGGGGAGCGCCGCCGCCGAGCTTTCGCGGCGGATCAGCTCGATGGCCGCGATCTCGCCGATGTCGCGGGCGTCGACCATGGCCAGGCCCTTGGAGCCGACGGGCATCGGGTAGACGCCGTAGCCGGTCACCACGTCCTTGATGGCGAGATCGTTGTTCATGAAGTAGGCGGGGCGCAGGATCGTGGCGCCGAACCCCATCGCTTCGATCATCCGTTCGACGCCGAACTTGCCCGCGAAGTGGGGCACGTTCACGTAGACGTCGCTGTGGATCACCGAGAGGTAGACGAGGCGCTCGACCCCTGCTTCCCGGGCGAGGTTGAGGGCGATCAGGGCCTGGGTGAATTCGTCGGGCACGACGGCGTTGAGGAGGAAAAGCGTCGAGACGCCCGACAGCGCGCCACGCAGGGCGTCGACGTCGAGGAGGTCGCCCTGCACGACAGCGACGCTGGACGGAAGGTTGGCCTTGTCGGGCTTGCGGACGAGGGCGCGCACATCTGCGCCCCGGGAGACGAGCTGCTCGACGACGTTGCGGCCGACGGTGCCCGTGGCGCCGGTAAGGAGGATGGTCATTGGGATCACTCCGGTTCGTGTTGGTGACGGTTGCAAGATCGGTGATCCAGGATCATTCCAATAGACACGCATTTTGGACGCCCCGTCTCGCAGGTGGAACGGATGGATCTTCTAGCCCTTGCCGACTTCAACCTCGTCGCCCGCCACGAAGGGTTCGGCCGGGCCGCCCGCGCCACGGGGCGACCTTAAGGCGACGTTGTCGCGGCGTGTGTCAGAGCTCGAGGCCAGCCTCGACCTGCGCCTGTTCGAGCGCGGCGGGCGGGCGCTGAAGCTCACGGAAGAAGGAAGAGCCCTTTATGAGCGCACGGGCGTGCTTCTCGCCGACCTTCAGGAGACCGCATCCACCATCGCTTCCGGAGGGCATCGGCCACGCGGCCGGCTGCGGATCAGCGCGCCTCTACTCTTCTCGCAGACCGCCATGGGCAAGCTTGCAGCCGGGTTCGCGCTCAAGCATCCGGACGTCCGGCTCGAGGTCACCACGGAGGACCGCGCCGTCGACATGGTCGAGGAAGCCTACGATCTCGTGATCCGGGTGAACCCCGAACAGGACGAGAGCCTCGTTGGGCGCGTCTTCCTGCGCGACCGACTGGTTGTCGTCGGGCGCCCGGGGACAAAGGCGCCGACGGAAGGATTGCCCATCCCGGCCGTGGTGCGAGGGACGGCGGGCGCAGGCGAGACCTGGACCGTGACCACGGCATTAGGGCGATCCGAAATCGAGGTTCGCCCCGCCTTGAGCCTGTCGTCGATGATCATGGTGCGGGACGCGGTGCGGATGGGCGTCGGCATCGCGCGACTGCCGATCTCCCTCGTCGGCCATGATCTCGCCGCGGGGCGGCTCGTCTCGTGGGGCGACGTCGAGGGACCCGAGATCGCCCTGTGGACGCTCTACCCGAGCCGTCGGCTCCTCAGCGCTCGCGTGTTGGCGTTTCTCGACCATCTGAAAGAAGCATTCCCGCAAGGGACGCCTGAGGAGCTGGCGAGCTACGTCGAGGTCTGATCGCCGTTCCCGATCATCCTCAGCCGTGCTCCAGGACGCCGATCCACGCCGCGCCCAGGAGGGCAACACCCAGCGCGAGGTTGAAGGCTCTCGTGACCTTCTCCGACCGAACGTGGGTTGCAGCCCGCGAACCAAGGACCGCCCAGATGCCGAGGCATGGCAACGACACCATCAGGAAGACGCCCGACAAGAGGGCATAGCGCCCGATGTCCGGGTTCTCTCCGGCGAAGACGCCGACAACGGCGAGCGCCATGCCCCAGGTCTTCGGGTTCACCACCTGGAGCGCGGCCGCGGTCATGCCGCCCGTCGGCTTGTCGGCGGCCGAGCGGGCGACCGCGACGGGCTGCGACGCGATCTGCCAGGCCAGGATGCTCATCCAGATCGCTCCCACCCAGCTCATGGCGGCCTGGATCCTCGGGTGCTCCGCCAGCCATCCGCCGATGCCGAAGCCGACGACCAGGACGAGGGCTGCCGCTCCCGCGCACGAGCCCCAGACAATCGGGAGGGCCGCCACGAAGCCGTAGCGTGCAATGTTCCCAAGGACGAGGAGGTTGGAGGGGCCGGGCGTGATCGAAGCGACGAAGGCGAAGATCACGAAGGGCAGGAGTTGCTGAACGAGGTTCATCGAATGGACGGTCATGGATGCAGCCTCGCTCCCTTGGTGGCCTTGTCGACGTCCTTCTTCGGGCCGCGGATCGCGATGCCGACGAGGTCGGGCGCGTCGGCCGGCTCGGCTCTGAACGCCTCTCGGTTCGCAGCGTCGTGCCCGGTCGAGAACATCGCGCGGACGTAGACGGCCGCGGTCAGGCCCTTCTCCGCCGAGAGCCGGTGGGCTCGGCGGAGCTCGTCCGGTCCGGCGGCGAAGATCAGCATCGGCTGGCCGAGAAGGCTGGCGAACTGTCGCCCGGAGGCGTCCTCGTAGGGCTCGCCAATGGCCTCCGGCGCCGCGGCGGCAATACCGGTCGCGAGGAAGGCGGTGACGTTCAGCTTCTGCCAGGTCGCGAGATCGTCCAGAACCAGGATGGCGACCTTTGTGTCGAACATGCTTCATCGTCCGGTACTGATGCGGCAACGAGGCCGGATGTGGTAAGATCAAGAGGTGATAATGCCGAACGACATTCGCCGCCAAGGAGGATCGGAGCGTTGAGCGAAGATACGAACCGCGTTCGGCCAAGCCTCGCGCCGCCGGCTCGCTTGGACGACCGGGACCGAACGCTGTTAGGGCTGCTCGCCGAGGACACGACACGCAGCTACGCCGACCTCGGCAAGCTCCTCAACCTCTCGGCGCCCGCCGTCCATGAACGCGTGAAGCGGCTGCGGCAGGACGGGGTCATCAAGGCGAACGTGGCCGTCCTCGACGGGGCCAAGCTCGGGCGTCCGCTGCTGACCTTCGTCCACATCGACACGACGAGCTGGGCGGTGACGCGCCAACTGCTGGCCCTGAAGGAATTGCCGGAAGTGGAGGAGATCCACACCGTGACAGGCGAGAGCGCGATGCTCCTCAAGGTGAGGACGCGAGACACGCAGGCTCTTGAAGACCTCCTCGAGCGGATCCACTCCATCGAGGGCTTCAAGGGCACGAGAAGCTACATCGCCTTGTCGACCTATCTTGAACGTGGGCCGAGCCCGGTGGCCACCGGGTGAGGACGACGCGGGTAGATGAGCGCGGATCGTCCACTGGCGTTTGATTCGCGTGATCAGGTAGAAATCTGGCGTTCGACGGCGGACGGTCCTCCGGGTGCGGCAGCGTAACGTGCTTCCCCTGTTCGAGGGAGCCCCCCATGATTGGGGTCCGTCCTGATCGCTGGAGCGTTGAGCGGCCTCGGTGGCCCAGCTCCAGTATGGCGCTCACTTCTCATGCGCTAGAAGCCGCACCGGAGTTCACGTCCGGTCGTGACGATCTACCACCCGTGCGTCATTGATGCGCGACGCGCACCAGCGTCTTTCCGAGGTTGCGGCCCGAGAGCATCCTGACGAACGCCTCGGGAGCCTTCTCGAGCCCGTCCGCGATGTCCTCGTCGGCGTGGATCCTCCCGGCCTCCACCCAGCCCGACATCTGCTGGCTGAAGGTCTCGAACCTGCTGCCGTAGTGGTCGCCGATCATGAAGCCCTCCATCCGGATGCGCTTGACGATCAGCGACATCATCAGGTCGTGCGGGCTCCCGTCGGTGGCTACGTCGCCGTTGTACCCGGACACGAGCCCGCAGACGGGCACCCGCGCACCCACGTTCAGCAGCGGCCACACGGCGGCTCGAACCGCGCCGCCGACATTCTCGAAATAAACGTCGACGCCGGAGGGGGCAGCCTCTGCCAGACGTTCGTAAAGGTGCGGGGTCTGGTGATCGAGGCATGCGTCGAACCCGAGCACCTCGACCGCATGGCGGCACTTGCGCTCCCCGCCCGCAATGCCGATCACGCGGCAGCCGAGTATCTTTCCGATCTGGCCGACCGCGGCGCCGACCGCGCCAGTCGCCGCCCCGACAACCAGCGTCTCACCAGGCTGGGGAGAGCCGATGGCGGTTAGCCCATGCCATGCGGCAAATCCCGTCATGCCAAGGATGCCGAGGGCGAGCGATGGACGGTCCATGCCGTGTGGCAGCGCATGTAGGTCCGATCCGTCCGAGACTGCGTATTCCTGCCAGCCACCGTTCGCGACCACCAAGTCGCCCGAGCGGAAGCTGTCGACGTCCGACGAAACGATCTCGGCGACCGTTCCGCCCCCGGGCGGCTCGCCGAGAGCGTAGGGCTCGGCATAGGATCCATCGCCCTCGTTCAAGCGGCCGCGCATATAAGGATCGAGAGACAGGAACAGGTTGCGGAGCAGGATCTCGCCCTCCCCAGCCCGAGGTCGCTCCTGGTCGACGACCGTGAAGTCGTCCGTTCGCGGTGCACCCTGGGGCCGTCTGACCAACAGGACCCGCCGGTTCGCGATGTGCGTTGTCATCCTTGATTCCCTTTCGATGCAAAGGCGCCGTGGGCTCTCGGCACAGCCGGCCTGGGCCGGCCTTAACGGTCGAAGCGTTCCCGCAGGAAGGCCAGGACGTCGGCATTGGCACTGCGGATGATCGAGAAGTGGTCGGCGCCGGAATATGTCTTATAGATGACCGGGGCTCCGTTGCCGCGGAGCCGTTCCACGAAGGCGGTCGTTAGGGGTTCGAGGACGAAGCCGTCGGCTGTTCCCTGCACCACAAGAGTCGGTCGGCGCAGCTCGAAATCGTGCGAAGCCGCAGGATCGTTGGCGGCAAGGAAGGCCGCCATGTCAGGGTTGGATGCCCAGTCATTCTTGAGACCGTCGAACGCCTCCCCCTTCGTCTTGACGGCAGCGTCGATGGTGCCGATCGCCTTCACCGAGCACAGGGAGCGGAACTCCGGCAGTAGCCGGGCCAAGTCCTCGCCCATGACCGCCCCTGGGTCGAAGGCAGGCTTCTCGGCGGTGAGGCCCACCGTCATGAGTGCTCCTTGGAACTCGCGCATCATCCGTGCCTGGCTTGCCGCCACACCGTCGGTTGCCGTCCGTGCTGCTTCGCCGAAATGGTCGGCTGTCGCGGCGATGGAGGTGTAGGGCACAGACGCGACCGTGCCGACGAACTCGAGCTCCGGCGCTTCATGGGCGTGTGCCTCGACGCCGAGGGCGAGGTGGCCTCCGTCGGAGTGCCCCATGGCCGCATACCTGTTGGACAGGTCTGGATCGGCGAGCCTCGCAGCCTCGACGCCGGAGATTAGGGACAAAGCCCCACTGGAGGCGCTAAAATACGGATAGGGACCGATGGCTTGCGCTCCCAATCCTTCGAAGTCCGGCGCAACCACGGCATAGCCTGCACTCAGAAGCTCGCCGATCTGGTAGACGTAGTCGCTCGGGAAGCCGTCCCGCGTCAGGCCTCCATCAAGCTCCGGGGTAAGGGTCGGCGCGCATGTCTTCTGTCCTGGCGCCGAGGTGCCGTGCGCCCAAGCGACGATCGGCCAGCCTCCGGTCGGCGCCGCGCCCTTGGGGACGAACAGGAGCGTCGTGGCCGGGGTTTGCCTGCCCTGGATGTCTGGCATCGTGTGGACGAGCAGCTTCGCATCGGCGTCGAAGCCAGCCGGAACCGCGTGCTCCGCAACGGAACGCAGCGTGACGTTCAGGCCGTCTGCGGCCCAGGCGTCCGAGTTGGCGAGCGGACCTGTCGACGCGATGCTGACGAGAAGGCCGGCGGCGACGGGAAGGGAACGAAGACGGAATGCGAATGTAGAGAAAAACATCGTGAAAAACCTCAAACCTGCGCCATGCCGCCATCGACGGGCAACTCGGCTCCCGTGACGAAACTCGCCTCGTCGCTGGCGAGGAAGAGAGCAGCGGCCGCGACCTCGTCCGCGCGTCCCATGCGTGCCAACGGGATCATCGCAGTAAGCGTCTCCCGCATCTCGTCGGAGGCGGAGGCGAACATCGCCGTGTCGGTCGGGCCGGGACTGACGACGTTGACGCGGATGCCGTGGGGTGCGAGCTCGTTGGCCCATGTCCGAGCAAAGGACCGGACCGCGGCCTTCGTCGCTCCGTACGAACCGTAGCCTTTCGTGCCGATAGCCCCGGCGATGGATCCGACCAGAACGATCGAGCCGCCGTCACCCATGTGCCTCGCGGTGCGCTTGACAGCGAAGACGAGCGAGCGGACGTTGAGCCCGAAGGTTCGGTCGAAATGGTCCTCGGTGAGGCCGTCGAGGGTCGCAAACTCCGCAAGACCCGCGTTGATAACGAGAATGTCGATGCGCTCTGCATCCCGGTGGATCTGAGTAATCGCCGCGTCGAGATCGCTGAGTTTGGAGGCGTCGGCCGACACGGACCGTAGCGAACCCGGCGCCGCCGACGGGGTGGTTGCTTCGGTCTCTGTGGATCGACTGGTGGCGTAGACCGTCGCCCCCTCTTTCGCGAAACGATTTGCGATCGCGCCTCCGATGCCGCCTGAGCCACCGATCACGACGGCAATCTTGTCTTGTAGTCTGGTCATGTCTCATCCATCGAAGTTGATGGACGCAACGATATAGTCCCTATACCTACGGTCAATTACGCACTATATATAGCGCAGATATGCGGGAGTATACCTATGTCCGAAGTCTCATCGGAGATGCGCCCTTCGAAACACCGTCCCCGGGCGCACGACGCAACCGACGAGGCTCTGATCGATGCCCGCACGACGCGGCCGATCCTGGAGCACATCGCGAACAAGTGGTCGGTCCTGATCCTGACCGTCCTGTGCACGCGACCGTCCCGCTTCAACGAGATCATGCGCCGCCTCGACGGCATCACCCACAAGGCGCTGGCGGATGCGCTCAAGCGACTGGAGCGCAACGGTCTCGTCAAGCGTACGGTCTTGCCCACGACGCCCATCGGGGTCGAGTACACCATCACCCCGCTCGGTCACTCCCTACAGGAGCCGTTTGAAGCGCTTTACGCGTGGGCGCTCAAGCGTGGGCCTGAACTTCAGCAAGCACAGGTCGAGTTCGACAAACGGGACGATTAGCTCGGCTCCAGACAGGATGACTCGTGCGCCCTGCTTGTACGTCTCACCGACCCGCCAAAGATCCCCGGCAACCAGTTGGTCAGCTCTCCAGGCCGATGATGGGAACTCCAAACGACAGGACGGTCATCGAGTCTTTCCCAACTCGTAGCGCTCGGCGCGAAGGCAGCTTTCTCGAAATTCTAATCCGGAAGCAGACAGGCCGCTTTCCACCCCGTCTGGTCTCAAGCTGCGGGCGAAGCGGTTGCCCGGAAGCAGTCTATCCGCTACCGACCTTTCAGTGCCGGTTGCTTTTGCTTCACGGCGGACGGATAGCGGTTACCGCTGTGCCATAGGCGCGTCATGGCGGACTATCCGGCGAAATCTCAACCGCGCGTTCGGTCAAAGGTGCGGCGGAAGGATTCGATGCCGGGTCAGTTGTCGCGGATCGCCGCGCATTAAGCGCGTCCCGTTTACGAGTAAGTGCATCAGAACCGTCGCGACGCTCTACCCTAACGTGCTCCGACGAAGCCGCGGACGAGTTGCCAACGCTTGCGTGCGACCGCCTCAGGCGGGGAGGACGACCGATGCCTTGAGGCCGGGCTGGCGTGGGGAGAGCACGACGTCGCCGCCGTGCTGGCGAGCGATGGCGCGGGCGATCGACAGGCCAAGACCGATGCCGCCGGTCTCGC
>CANJKV010000231.1 GCA_947474855.1 Aurantimonadaceae bacterium
ACCCAGGAAATGTCGAAGACGTCGGCGTAGCGGCTGTCCGCGCCCCAGCGCAGCACGTCCTCCCACCACTTGTTCTTCGGCGACACGCCCATGTGGTTCGGCACGAAGTCGAGGATCAGCCCGAGATCGTGCTTGGCCAGCGCGTCGCTCATCGCCAGGAAGCCAGCATCGCCGCCGAGATCAGCCTCGAAGGCGTTGTAGTCGGTGACGTCGTAGCCGTGCGTCGAGCCCGGCGAGGCCGAGAAGATCGGCGAGGCGTAGAGGTGGCTGATGCCGAGCTTCTTGAGATAGGGCGCGAGATCGGCCGCCGTCTCGAAGGTCGTCCCCTCGCGGAACTGCAGGCGATAGGTGGCGACGGGCGAAGGGGTCATGAAGCCTCGGGGCGTTCGGAGCGGACGGCGGCGGCGATGCGGTTGAAGCGCTCGTTGCCGGCCAGGTCCTCCAGGGGGACGTCGGAGCGGATGCGCCAGTTGGGGTATTCGTCGGTCGTCCCCGGCAGGTTCGCCTGACGCTCGGAGCCGACGAGATCGTCGAGCTGCACGGCGAAGAGGATCGAGGGCGTGCGGGCCGCGAGGCGGTGGATCGCCTCGGCGAGGTCGCCGGACATGTCGGCCGGCGGATTGTCCTCTCCGGACGCCGCGCCCTCGAGCGACGACGGCAGGAGCCCTTCTTCCTTGAGCGCGAGCAGGAGCGCGATGCGGTCGCGCTCGCGCGAGTGCCGGTCGCGATCCGTCGCCGCCTCGTCCTGGCGGCCCGTGGAGGCGCGCAAGGTCACGTCCTCGCCCGTCCACCAGCCGGCCAGCGTCGGCAGGTCATGGGTCGAGATGCAGGCGAGCGCCAGCTGCGGATAGGCGGAAGGCGGCAGGAACTCCGAGCCGCGGTGCCGCTCGAAATAAAGCACGCGATAGGACAAGATGTTGGCCTCTTCCATCGTGTGGCGGAAGCCGGGCGGCACCGTGCCGAGATCTTCGCCGATGACGATGCAGCGGTTGGCGCGCGAGGCGTCGGAAACGGCGTCGATCATCGATGCGAGGGGATAGCGGACGTAGCCGCCGCCCTTCGACTGCTCGCCCTCCGGGATCCACCAGAGACGGGCGAGTCCCATGGCATGGTCGATGCGCACAGCCCCGGCATGGGACGTCAGCGCGTCGAAGGCCTCGCGCAAAGGCTTGTAGTCGCGCTCCGCCAGGGCTTTGGGCGAGAGCGGCGCGAGGCCCCAGTCCTGGCCGGCGGAGTTGAACATGTCCGGCGGCGAGCCGACGCGCGCCGATCGCACCGTCAGCTCCGGATCCGCCCAGGTTTCCGCGCCGTCCGGCGCGACGCCGACGGCGAGGTCGAGATAAAGGCCGATCGCCATGCCGGCACCCTTGGCGCGCGCCTGGGCCTCGGCGAGCTGCTCGTCCGCCTCGAACTGGAGCCAGCGATGGAAGAGCACCGCGTCGGCATTTTCCGCCTCGAAGGCGGCGACGGCGTCCGAGCGGCGGTCGCGCAGCTCCTCCGGCCAGTTGTGCCAGCCGGCATGGCCGCCCTGCGCCACCTGCGCCTCCGAGATCGCCTCGAACAGCGCGAAGTCCCGCAGCGCGTCGCCTCCGCCCGCGCAGAAGCGCTCGAAGGCCTGCGCGTCGCGGATCTCCTCGATGCGGCTCTCGAAGACGTCGCGCAGGAGCCGGATCTTCAGCCGGCCGACGCGGCCGTAGTCGACGAGTTCGCCGTCGAGCCCGTCGAAGAGCTCCGGCTCCGCGTCCCGCAGCGCCCCGATCGCCTCGGGTCCGCCCTCCAGCTCGTCGACCGCGATGTAGAGCGGGTTGAGGAAGCGCCGCGTCGACGGCGAGTAGGGGCTGAAGCGCTCTGGCGCGGCGGAGAAGAGCGCGTGGAGTGGATTGACCCCGACGAAGCTCGCTCCCGCATCCGCCGCGACGACCGCGAGCCTGGCGAGGTCGGCGAAGTCGCCGATGCCCAGATCGCGGTGCGAGCGCAGCGCGTAGAGCTGGCAGGCGACGCCCCAGAAGCGCCGGGCGCGCACGGCGTCCGGCATAAGGCAGGGCTGCGCCCGCTCGCCCTGCTCGGAAAAGCCGCCCTTGTCTCCGGTCTGCGGGTCCACGCCGAGGACGCCGAGCAGCGCGCGCTGCGCGTCGCCGGAAATGACCTGGCGCTCGCCGAGCTCCGAGATGTAGGCCGTCTGTATGCCGTGGCTTTCGGCCAGCGCCTCGAGCTTCTCCCCCTCGCCCTCACGCAACGGCCGGTCCTCCGATCAGCGCCGGCCGGCACAGGCGCACCACCACCGACGGTCCCGGCAGAACCCCCTCCTTCAGCGTGTCGGCCGCTTCCGGGGGATGGGCGTGGACGAGCTCGCCCGAATCGTAGTCGCGGTGCGGCACCTCGGTCGGCACCGTCCAAGGCTCGTCGTCGAGGTTGGCGAAGAGGTTGAGCACCGTCTCGTCCTTCAGCCGCCAGGACACGGCGAATGCGCGGCTCGAATCGGACACGTGGAAGCTGCCGCAGTTCGGCGGCACGTCGCGAAGGAGCGGCACGACGTGGTGCTGGCGCTTGGCGAGGAGGTCGCGGACCATGGACAGGCGCCGCTTGCCGTTCGGCCGATCCGCCGCGGTCCAGTCGAGCCGCGAGGCGGTGAAGGTCGATTCGGCGTTGGGGTCCGGAATGAGATTGCGTCCCTCGCCCGAGCGGAAGGCCGCGAACTTCTTGAACTCGTTGCGGCGCCCCTCGCGCACGGCCTCGCCGAGCTCGCCGTGGAAGTCGGTGAAGAAGCAGAAGGGCTGCGTGGCGCCCCATTCCTCGCCCATGAACATCAGGGGGATCTGCGGCGACAGAAACAGGATCGCCTGGAGGCACTCCACCGCCCGGCGCGAGGCGAGGTCGGTCAGCCGGTCTCCGAAGGCGCGGTTGCCGATCTGGTCGTGGTTCTGAAGGAAGTTGACGAAGGCCGTCGGCGGCAGATGGGCGGAGGAATGCCCGACGCTCTTCTCGCGCTTGGTCGAGAAGTCGCCCTGGAAGACGAAGCCGGTAGCCAGGCTCTTCGCCATCTGCTCGACGCTCTTGGCGGCGTAGTCGCCGTAGTAGCCCTCATCCTCGTGGGTGGCGAGAACGTGCGCGCAGTGGTGGAAGTCGTCGTTCCATTCGCCGGACACGAGGAGCGGCCGGCCGGTCTCGCCCCGCTCGATGTGCCACGTGATGTTGCGGTCGTCCTCCGTGGTGAGATGGACGTGCCGGTCGGGGAACGCGGCGCGTACGCGGGCGGCCAGTTCCTTCACCAGCGGCGTGTCGGTCGTGTCCTTGATCGAATCGATCGCGTCGAGCCGCAAGCCGTCGATGCGGAACTCCTTCAGCCAGTAGAGCGCGTTCTCGATCATGAAGTCGCGCACCGGCTGCTCGTCATAGGCGATCGCCGGCCCCCAGGGAGTGTGGATCTCCTCGTGGAAGAACGCCTTGGCATAGGCGTTGATGTAGTTCCCGTCCGGTCCGAAGTGGTTGTAGACGACGTCCATGAAGACCATGAGGCCCTTGGCATGGGCCGCGTCCACCAGCCGCTTCAGCGCCTCCGGGCCGCCGTAGGCCGTGTGCGGGCAGTAGAGAAGAACGCCGTCGTAGCCCCAGCCGCGATTGCCCGCGAACTGGGCCACCGGCAGGAGCTCGATGCAGGTGACGCCGGTCTCCTTGAGATGGTCGAGCTTGTCGATGATCGCGTCGAAGGTGCCTTCCTGCGTGAAGGTGCCGGTGTGAAGCTCGTAGAACACCGTTTCGCGCCAGGGCCGCCCCTTCCACTCCGGAACCTTCCATTCGAAGGCTTCCGGATCGACGAGGCGCGACAGGCCGTGGACGTCGCCGATCTGCGCCCGCGCCGCCGGGTCGGGAACGACGAGATCCCCGTCGACGCGGAAACCGTAGCCGCCGCCGACCTTCACGGCGTCGCTCGTCAGCGTCCACCAGCCGTCGCCGGCCTTCTCCATCGCTTCGAAGCGTGCGGCCTTGCCGTCCTCGTCGCCGATGGCGAGCTCGATCTTGGCCGCAGTCGGCGCCCAAAGCCGAAAGGTCGCGCGACCGTCCTCGTTGATATGGGTACCCCAGGTGGTATCGAAGCTCGCGGCTTCGGTCGGGGTCGTGTCGGAAATCGTGTCCATGGCAGCGGCCTCTGTCCTGAACCGGGCAGCCGGCACATGGCTCGACCGCGAAGAAACCGGCACCCGGAATGGTCATCGAACGGCAGGACGCGCGATCAGGCTCGCCGCACCTTCGGTTGCGCGGCGAAATCGATCCACCTTGGTCGTCGTCCCTTCGGTCTTGGTAATTGGAGCAGGATCGCAGCGTTCCAGAGTGCGATGCGGCAATTTTGCGTGGATGTCCCCAGGACAGACTCGTTTGGCGCGAAAAAGGCCCCCACCCGGCGGTGGGGGCCCGAATCGGTCGCGGATCGAAGAGGTCGAAGGCAGGCCTACTCGGCCGCCTCGGCAGCCTGCTGGGACTGGATGTAGGCCTCGGCCGTCGGATTGGCCGTTCCGGTTCCCGCCGGCCGGGCGGCCGTGCCGACGCGGCCGTGAACGAGATCGTGGATGAAGCCGAGCTTCTCGATGACGCGCGGCGCCAGCACGAAGGGGTAGAGGTCCTGGTGTCCCATCGAGCGGTTCAGCGAGTTGAGCGCCGACGACAGCGCGAGCCAAGCGTCCGCGATCTGCTCCATGGTCGTCGAATCGTCGTAGACCTTGAAGTCGATGTCGGTGGTCAGGATACCTTCCTTGTCGAGTCGCGGGTGCAGCGTCATGCCCCAGGAGCCGCCGGTCTCCAGCGTATCGACGATGTGGAGATAGTGCGCCCAGGTTTCTGCGAAGTCCTCCCAGGCATGCGCCCCGGCATAGGTCGAGACGTACTCGTCCTGCCAGTTGGGCTTCGGGCCGTTGTTGTAGTGGTTCTGCAGCGCCTGCCCGTAATCCTCCTCGTCGTTGCCGAACAGGGCGCGGCATTCGGCGAGCGCCCCGCCGTCGCGCACGAGGCGATCCCAGTACCAGTGGCCGATCTCGTGGCGGAAGTGGCCGAGGAGCGTGCGGTAGGGCTCGTTCATCGCCGTGCGCCGCTTCTCGCGCTCGGCATCGTCGGCTTCGGCCAGAGCGATGGTGATGAGGCCGTTATCGTGCCCCGTCATCACGTGCTGCGAGCTGTCGGGATCGTCCACCAGGAACTCGAAGGCGAGTCCTTCGGGATGCTCGGTGCGGCTGGGCATCGGCAGGCCGAGCCGCATCAGGGTGTAGATCAAACGCTGCTTGGCGAATTCCATCTTCTGCCAGAGCGCGACGTTGTCCGGGTTCGACAGGTTGGGGATGACGTTGTTGAAGGAGGAGGCCAGCGACAGCGTCTCCGGGCTGTCGGCCGGCAGCAGCCAGTTGCACACGCCGTACTGGTAGTTGTCGTCGTACTTCCAGGCGTCGCCCGCGCCCTTCTTGCCGACCGAGCGCCAGAAGCCGGTTTCGGCGTCTGGCTCCAGCGCCAGCATGCGGTTCGAGAAGGGTTCGTAGCCGAGCGCGTGGCCGCAGCGCTCGCACTTCACGTTGTTGAAGAACACGACCTGGTCGCAGGCGGGGCAGGAGAAGAGCTTCATGGGGTGGCGTCCTCGCGCGTCGACGACCGGCGACCTTGCGCGCGGCCCCGATTCGACGTGGTTGATGGCGTCATCGTTCCCGCGTCTCCGGTCGGCCTTGCAATGGCTAAAGCAGCCCCCGCAAACCGAGCGCATTCGACGCACGCATCGATGTTGCCCGTCAACGCATGAACGCTGAACGTGTTCCCGCCTCCGCCGCATCGTTGGAACGTGACTTCGCATTTGCGTCTCGCAGGCGCGTCAGGCCGCTTGTTCGCCGGCGGAAGATACTTACACTCGCCTCACCCCGCCGCGCCCAGCCGGTCGCGATCTGGCTCAGGGATGTTCGATGTCGATTCTCGCCGCGCTCCACCACGTCACGCATTATCGCTACGACCGGCCGGTGCGGCTCGGCCCGCAGGTCATCCGGCTGCGCCCGGCGCCGCACTCGCGCACGCGCGTTCCCTCCTATTCCTTGAAGGTTCTGCCCGAGAACCACTTCGTCAACTGGCAGCAGGATCCGTTCGGCAACTGGCTCGCCCGCTTCGTCTTTCCCGATCCCACGACCGAGTTCCGCATCGAGGTCGACCTCCTGGCGGACATGACCGTCTACAACCCGTTCGACTTCTTCGTGGAGGAGTACGCGCAGAAATGGCCGTTCGCCTATGACGAGGCGCTGAAGGCCGACCTTGCCGCCTATCTCGCCCCCGAACCCGCCGGCCCGCGCCTTCGCAGCCTCGTCGAGAGCATCGACCGCACCGAAACGGTCACGATCGACTTCCTGGTGGCCCTCAACCGCACGATCGAGCAGCGCATCGACTACCTCGTGCGCATGGAGCCGGGCGTCCAGACGCCGGACGAGACGCTGGAAAAGGCGTCCGGCTCCTGCCGCGATTCGTCATGGCTTCTAGTCCAGGTTCTTCGCCATCTCGGCTTCGCCGCGCGCTTCGTGTCCGGCTACCTCATCCAGCTCAAGCCCGACATCGTCGCGCTGGACGGCCCGGCGGGCACCGCCGTCGACTTCACAGACCTGCACGCCTGGGCCGAGGTCTATCTCCCCGGTGCCGGCTGGGTCGGGCTCGACCCGACCTCCGGCCTCCTCACCGGCGAGAGCCACGTGCCCCTGGCCGCCACGCCGCATTATCGCTCGGCCGCGCCGATCTCCGGCGGCGTCGACTATGCCGAGGTCGACTTCGCCTTCGAGATGACGGTTGACCGCGTCGCCGAGCGGCCGCGCGTGTCCTACCCCTTCTCCGACGAGAGCTGGCAGGCGCTCGACGCGCTCGGCCGACAGGTCGACGAGGAACTGCGCCGCAACGACGTGCGCCTGACGATCGGCGGCGAGCCGACCTTCGTTTCGATCGACGACTTCCAATCGCCCGAATGGAACGCCGACGCCACCGGCCCGACGAAGCGGGCTCTTGCTGACGACCTCATCCGACGCCTGCGCGAGCGCTTCGCTCCCGGCGGCTTCCTCCACTACGGCCAGGGCAAGTGGTATCCTGGCGAGACCCTGCCGCGCTGGACCTTCTCGCTGTTCTGGCGAAAGGACGGCGTGCCGATCTGGCGCAACCCCGACCTCTTCGCCCGCGAGAAGGCGGATGCGCCCGTCGGCCCCGACGAGGCGGGCCTGCTGCTGCGCGACGTCGCCTCCTCCCTCGGCGTCGATCCCGACCACGCGCTTCCCGCCTTCGAGGACGCCGCCTACTGGATCGCTCGCGAAGCCCAGCTGCCCGAGAACGTCGACCCGCTCGATTCCAAGCTGGAGGACCGGGAGGAGCGCGCCCGCATCGCCCAGGTTTTCGCGCGTGGCCTGTCGAACCCGACCGGCTACGTCCTGCCGCTGCAGGCTTGGCAGGGGCGCGCCAACCGGCGCCTGCGCTGGGGCTCGGAGCGCTGGTCGACGCGCCGCAAGCGCTTGTTTCTCGTTCCCGGCGACTCGTCCGTCGGCTATCGCCTGCCGCTTTCCGGCCTGCCGCACCTGCCGGGCACCGCCTATCCGCACAGCTATCCGCAGGACCCGACCCAGTCGTTTTCGCCGCTGCCCGCGCAGGGACGCGTCCAGGCGCAGCCTTCCGAGCCGACGAGCCGCATCGCCATGCAGACGGCGAACGAGAACGGCATGAGCCAGACGCTCGGCTCGATGAGCCAGAGCCTGCCGCCGCTCGAGCCGCTCCAGCCCGGGCAGACGGTCGGTCGTTCCGCCGGCGCAAGCGTCGAAGCGGACGGCGTGCCGGAGATCCACGGGGCCGTGCGAACCGCGCTCGCGATCGAGCCGCGCGACGGCAAGCTCTGCGTCTTCATGCCCCCGCTCGAAACCACCGAGGCCTATCTTGACCTCCTGGCGGCGGTCGAGGAGGTCGCCGAAGCGCGCGGCCTGCCTGTCCAGATCGAGGGCTACGGGCCTCCGCACGATCCGCGCATCAACGTCATCCGGGTCGCGCCCGACCCCGGTGTCATCGAGGTCAACATCCACCCCGCCGCGTCCTGGGACGAGGCCGTTGCGATCACCACCGGCGTCTACGAGGACGCGCGCCAGTCGCGCCTGGGCACCGACAAGTTCATGGTGGATGGCAAGCACACGGGCACGGGCGGCGGCAACCACGTCGTCGTCGGCGGCGCCACGCCGCTCGACTCGCCCTTCCTGCGCCGTCCCGATCTCCTGAAGTCGCTGGTCCTGCACTGGCAGCGCCACCCTTCGCTGTCCTACCTCTTCTCCGGCCTGTTCATCGGTCCGACCAGCCAGGCGCCGCGCATCGACGAGGCGCGCCACGACCAGCTCTACGAGCTCGAGATCGCCATGGCGCAGGTCTCGAACGCGCAGGGCTGGGCGACGCCGCCCTGGCTCGTCGACCGCTTGTTCCGCAACCTTCTCGTCGACGTCACCGGCAACACGCACCG
>CANJKV010000232.1 GCA_947474855.1 Aurantimonadaceae bacterium
CTGCGCGCGCTTCGGAAAGTCAGGAACGCCTGCGTTGAAGTCGGCATCTACGAGTTCGAAACACGACGAATAGCAGTGGAGGCGGGTGTACTTCGATGACGCGTCAGGCTCGCACTTGCCACTTGGGCTCGGCCCGTTTTTCTTCTCCTTGTCCGAGGGAACATAACCCGACAAGAGATTGTAGGCATCGAAGCCAAGGTTCACAGTTCCCGCGAATGGCACGATGCTGACTGATGTGACGTCTTTCACCTCGTCCTTCAGAACGACGTCGAGGAAGGACTTCGCCGCCGGCCTGAGCTGCGTCATGCCGCCGTTGTCATACATGGAGCCTGAGATATCGAGCACGAGGGAAAGCTCGATGTTCGGGCGCTCCTCCAAGGCGGTGGAGGACGCATGAACCGCCAGTGAGTTCATGCCGGCGAGCTTCAGGAACGACGTATCAATCAGGATCTCGGCCGAGGCAGACACCTTGCGAGAGTTGATCTTGTGGTCGTCCGTAACCGCAATCTGCGCCCCTCGGATTTCTGGCACCGCATTCACGTAGCTCTCGATGAGTGCCTTGGCCTCTTGTGTCTGCGTGAGGGATGCTGCCGCCAGCGTTCCGCGATCAAGGGCATCCTGCAAAGCCAATCTTGTGCGCTCGTGGGAGACAAAGTCCAACGCCCCACCCGCGGCCAGCGTCATAGGCACGAGCATGAAGGCGGACATCACAGCGAAATTGCCGCCTTTCTCGCGCCATAGCCCGCACAGCCGCTTTCCCATACCACCCATACGCAGGTCTCCTTAGCTGGGAGACCATCTCTTATAGGCGTGTATGGCAGGTAAAGCTGATCATAAGGCTTGGCGTCGGCCTCCTCGTTCCGCACAGCTCATTCGGCTAGCCCTAGGAAGTCGAGGTAACGCCGCACCTGCGGCGCCGAGCGAACACCACGGCGCAGAAGCTCGAGCGCCTCGTCGTCGCCGTGGAGCACCATCTCCAGCGCAGGGGCGCTGACCTCGATCGGCGACCCCGGACCAGCACGTCGACCGATGCCGTAGCGCTCGACCCACCGCCGGATGGTCTTGTCGTCGCGCCGGGCGTGGTCGGCCGCCTTCTTCACGTCGATGCAGTCCCAGGGACGCATCAGCACCGGCAGAGGATGGGCGCTCATCAGCGTTCTCCATCGGCTGCTGGGTTGAGGATATCGAAGGGGCAGCGCTCGTCAGACTGGCGCGGCGCGCCGGTGCTGAGGTGATTGGCAAGTGAGCGGAGGGCGGTGGCCGGTTTCATGCGGTGCGCACCCGCACCACGGGGTGGTAGATTAAGGATGTCATGATTTTGATGACAGGCGGGGGCCAAAAACGGTCCATTCCGTCATGATTTTCATGACAGCGCGTCATGGTTTTCATGACAGGCGAGACGTCGACCGTCATGATTTTCATGACGCGTTGTCCTAAATTCCATGACAGGGTTTCGTTTCTGCCTGTCACGAAAATCATGACAGAACCTCGCCCGCCATCGTCCTGATTTTCGTGACAGGGCGTGCGCCCCTCCCGTTCCTGCCCGTCGGGTTGTTAGCGGACCATGCGACCACAGGAAATTCGGCGCCGGGCCGCCACTCGCGATAGAGCTTGCGCCCGTCCCGCTCGGCACCCGGCATGGTGAGCTCGGTCAACTCGTAGGCTGGCGCCTTGGCCGCCCCATCGACCCCGAGACACACCGCCTGCGTCTGGACGATAAAGCCCTTCCTCTGGAGATCGCGGAACGCCTCGGCAGCGGTGTCTCTCGCCACACCCATCAGCTCCGCCGCCTGCCGAACGCTGAGGCTGATCCGCCCATTGTTGTTCGCCTTAGGGCCGTGCCATTCGAGCTTCAGCCACGGATAGAGCGCCTGCGCCGCGGTGGAGAGAGCCCGCCAGGCGGGCTCCTCCATCGTTTGGAGCAAGAGCTTCGCGAACTGCTCGGAAGCGGTCCGCGAGCGTCCCGTCGCGTCGGTAGGGGGCGCCTTCCGACTGCTCATGCGCCGCCGCCGAGGATGTGCGCCAGGTGGTCGAAGTGATCCCGGGCAGACTGCTCCTCGACCTTCGCGACGGCAAGCGCATCCTGCGGCAGAAGCGCTTCGATCTCCTGCCTCAGGAGGTCGCGGAGGACGCCAGCCGGCATCGCCTCGGCCTCCACCGTCTCTTTGATGTGCAGGGCCCGGCGATCCGTCATCTTCCGAGGCTTGGCAGGAAGATCGAAGGCGACGATCTGCTCGGGCGTGATGCCGATGCGCTTGAACTCAAGGAAGATGCCCTTGTCCAGGTGCTGCCGCAGCTCTCGCTCGAGAGCGATGTCGATCAGCACGCCGGCCGGGTCATAGTCCCCGATGTAGAGGATCACGACCGGCCGGCCGTCAGCGTAGTGGTTGATCGTCTCGGCCGACTGATAAGCCAGCGTGATGCTGGAGAACCCGCCAGCCGGGTACAGGGATACCGCGAGCTCGCGGCAGTCGTCCTCGAGCACGCCGGCGATGGATCGGCTCTCCGTCCACACCTCGCAATAGAACTCCGACTGCCGCCAGAGGTCGGCGCGGTAATGCCCTTTCATGCTGCGCAGGAAGTCCGCCTTGTCGCGGTAGGTCGGCGTGAAGTGCCCGCGCCTTGTCGCGTCGGTGATCCACCAGAACGGCAGGCGCTTGGCCCGCCGGAGCTTCACCATGCGGTCCTGAACGTGCCGATAGCCGCGTTCCGACTTCTCGACGGGCTCCGGCAAGCGCGGGTCCGTCATGCGGTAGAAGACGTGGCGGACGCTCTGAGGGTGATCCTCGCGGAGCACCTCCAGGATCTGCTCGTCGAGCTGCTCGACACGGGCGAGCGAGCGCCGCTCCCGTTTTATCGTGCCCGCACGATAAGTCTCGGCGCCCATCAGCCGGATACCTCGTCAAGGTGCGTCCTGACTGCTCGCGCGGCGTCGACCGCCTTGCCGAGCGCATACATGAACGTGTTCGCGTTCTCCTTGTCGACAACGAAGAAGCCGTCCTTCGCTTCGCGATCGAGGAAGTGGCAGCCGAGTGCGAAAACCACGCTGACCTGATCGAAGGCCTCCGATGCGAGGTCCAGCGCTTCGCCGATGCCGTCTGCCAGCCTGTCGTTTGAGGCGAGCAGCGTCGCGACATCCGCAGCCTCGACGCTCACCTTCTTGGACGCCGCACTCATGCCGGCACCTGATCGGCCGGCACGCCAGCAGCCAGCCAGCCGGCTTTGGCGGCAGCGTTGTGGATCTCAAGCCAGATGTCCTGAAGCTGATCGGCAGCGTCCTCGGAAATTTGCGCGGCGAACTGGAGCAGCTCGAGATGCTGATCGCTGACGATGCGCTCGCCGCTCCTCTCTGAGCCGAAGCACTCGTGGGCGAGGTGGGCAGACAGGCGAGCGGCAGCCTGCACCTTTCTGACCAGCGGCTCCAAGCCTTCGAAGTGAGGGCCGTAGTCGAAGGCTGCGGATTGAGTCCTTGCGGCATCCGCGGGCGAAATGGTATTGATGCGCTCGTTCATAGCGCTCTCCTGGTGGTGGGTGTTGGAACCATGGCTCGGAGAGGTGGCCGCCTCTGCCGGGCCTTTCTTTTTGTTCGCCGCGGCGGACATCGCCATCTGTTCACCGTGAACAGATGCGGTCTCGCGAGCACCGCCCATCAGGCAGCGTCGCCAGTGAAGAAGGTGACGAGCTTGTTGCGCTCAATCACCCATCGACCGTTGACCTTCTTGGCCGGCAGCTCGCCCTTGTCGAGCATGTCGAAGGTCGCGCGCGGGCTGCGACCGATGACCTTCGCAATCGCGCCAGCACCCCATATGAGGTCTAGCGACTGCAGCTTTTCCATTCTTTTGCGCTCCGTAACACGTTCTTGATGGCTATCAGCCACTATCAGAACATGGCTGATAGCCATCTGTTGCGTCAAGCGAAAAGTTGTGGCTGGTAGCCAGTATGAGCAAGAAATCCGTTCAGCCGCAGGATAAGTACGTTCTTCGCTTGCCAGACGGCATGCGCGACCGCATCAAAGCCGTAGCCGAGAAGAACAATCGCTCGATGAACGCTGAGATCGTGAAGACCCTGGAGTATCACTATCCCGAGCCCGTCAAGCTTGAGGATACGGTTCGGGATATTCAGGAGACGATCCGGCTCTTGAAGCGCTTCAGAGGCAATAGTCTGCTCTTGGTTCTTGCTGATGGCCTTGACGACCTGATGAGCGATATTGCTCGCTCAGGGGAAGGAACCGAAGAGGACAGGGCGACGGTAGAGAAGCACGTTGAAGAGCATGCCAAGCGCCGCTTCATCACCCCGAGTGATGATTGATGTCCGTCCGCAAGCGCGCCTGGACTACGCCGAAGGGCGAGGAGAAGACGGCCTGGGTCGTCGACTACATGGACACGGCCGGGAAGCGCCGGCTGAAGACGTTCGCGAAGAAGAAGGAGGCCGACGCCTTCGCCGCCACGGCCCACGTCGAGGTGCGCCAGGGCACCCACGTCGCTGACAGCGCAAGTGTGACGGTGACAAAGGCGGGCGAGCTCTGGATTGCATCCGGGGAGAGCGCCGGGCTTGAGCGGTCGACCATCAAGCAGCGTCGCGCGCACCTCGATGTCCACCTGACGCCACTGATCGGCCCTACCCTGCTCTCGAAGCTGACGGTGCCGCTGGTCCGCGAGTTTGAGGACCGGATGCGCAAGGAGGGTCGTTCGGCGATCCTGACGAAGAAGGTGCTGACGTCGCTGGGCTCGATCTTCGCCGACGCCAATGAGCGCGGCCTCGCCACCCGCAACCCGGTGCGCGACATCCGCGGCAGCCGGAAGGGGCGCGAGCGCCGCGCTGAGAGGCGCCAGAAGGGCCGCCTGGAGGTCGGGGTAGACATTCCCACCCGCGAGGAGATCCGCGAGCTGGTAGCCGCCCTGGACGACAACTGGAGGCCCCTCCTCCTAACGGCCGTGTTCACCGGCATGCGATCTTCCGAGCTGCGCGGGCTTCGCTGGCAGGACATCGACCTCCGCAAGGCGTGCATCCACGTCCGGCAGCGCGTCGATGAGTTCGGGCAGATCGGGCCGCCGAAGTCCGAGGCCGGCGCCAGGACGATTCCTGTGCCGCCGCCGGTGGTGGTGGCGCTGAAGGAGCAGAAGCTGCGCCAGGCGAGAGGCGTCGAGATCGTCTTCGCCAATCCGGACGGCAAGCCGCGCTCACACACCAACACGATCGACCGCGGCCTCGTGCCGGCCATGATCCGCGCGGGCGTGACGGTGCCGACGGTCGAGGTCGACAGGGATGGTCAGCCGATCATGGCGGCGAAGTACACGGGCATGCACGCCCTGCGGCACTTCTACGCCTCGTGGCTGATCAACCGGAAGGAAGACGGCGGCCTCGGCCTACCGGCGAAGATGGTCCAGGAGCGGCTCGGCCACGCCTCCATCGTGATGACGATGGACGTCTACGGCCACCTCTTCCCAAGGTCCGACGACGCCGAGGAACTGGCCGCCGCCGCGAGGGCCCTTCTCGGCTGACTGCAACATGGCTGCGACACGCGGCCGAAAAGCCGAGCAAAATCAATGCCGGGTAGAAGCCTGCAAATCCTTGCACGCCGGTTCGATTCCGGCCGAGGCCTCCAATGCCGCACTCAAAGCATTGCTTCTGCTGTAGATCCTTCGTCATAGAACGTCATAGAAGCCGGCCCTTCGCCCGACCGTTCGGGGAATGTGGCAGTTCGTTCCCGCCATATCCGCCGGGCGGCCCGCGACGGATTACGGCCCCGATGCCTTCGGTGGCTGGAAATCCAGCGGCGTCGAAGTCAGGGCGCGCGAGAGCGAGAGCGGCCGCCAGGGAAAGCTCCTCGGCGACATGCACGTCCTGCATCGCTCGTGGACAGTTCCTTTAGAAGCGCTCGACGTCGCCTTCACCGACGTGGATCTGCCGGTCTGAGACGATCGCGGATCTGACTTGGCGGCCCGCCTGAGGACGTCCCTGCTCCGGCACCCCACCGCCACGGCGTATTCGCCGAGCGTCCTCAGCACGTCCTCTGCCCCGCGCGGCGTCAGCTTCTTGCAGCCGACGACGGCACCGGCTTGTTCTTCCGGCAATCTTCACGACGCGCTTCGGTGACCGCCTCTCCCAACGGGAGCTTCGATCCGCATGCATAGGGGACAATCACAGTTGCAAGCGAGACAGATGCAACCGGCCGACGACGCCGCTCAAACATGATCCCCAAGTACCACATTAGCGGCCAGTCGCTATTGCACCAGAATCGATCGGGGCACTTCGACGGCGTTGCAATCGCATGCTCGGGTCGGTAGGACGATCTTGCACGGCATGGTCGCGACTTACCTGATGATCTATCTGTAGAGCATGGCATTCGAAGCCCCTCAGCTGAGGCTCACGCATTCGATCCGCGGCGATGATTCACACGTCGAGTCGCGATCGGCCGACAGCATCATCAAGCTGCGCGAACTCCCGGTTGCCGGCCTCGGCATCAACTTGGACATGGTCTACTCCAGCGTCGCGGGCCTGGGCTGCTGGTCGGTCAATTCGCCGTCGGGCTTCGTCGCCTCGGTCGAGCCCCAGCGCAGCTATGTCCTTCTGCATTGGATGAGATCCGGACGGATCGATTACCGCACCGGTTCGAGCCACGTCGTTTTCTCCGCCGGCTCCGTCTTCACCTGGAGTTCCGCGGAACTCCATCACGTGGAACATGCGTCGAACCTCGATATCGTCGTCACGACGATCCGGCAGGACGATCTTTCGCGCTTCGTTCAAGTGCTGACGGGCTCCGAGCCCACGGGTCGCGTCGAATTCTTCGCCGTGCCGCCGGACAGCCCCAACGAGCGCGGCTTGCGCTTCGTCATGGCGACGCTCGCCGGCGCCATCCTGGACGACACGCCCCTTGCCTACTCACCCCTCGCCATCGCTTCGCTCAAGGACATGACGCTCGGCGCGATGATCGAACTCTGCCCGAACAACATCCGCAAGCCGGGTTTCGTGAAGCCGTCCGAGCCGGTGGCGGTCGCCCGGGCTCGCGAATTCATGCGTGCCAATATGAGCCGGCCGATCCGCGTCGCCGACATCGCTCGTGCCAGCGGCATCCCGCTGCGAACGCTCCAGATCGTCTTTCGCCGAGCGACGGGAGAATCCCTGGTCGAGCACCTCCGCATGCTGCGCTTGGAGCGGGCTCGGTTCGATCTGACCGATCCTGCCTGGTCGCCGCGTGTTTCGGAGGTCGCCTACCGCTGGGGCTTCAGCAATCTCAGCGACTTCTCGCGCCGCTACCGGCAGGCTTTCGGTGAGCGGCCCCGCGCCTCCCTTCGCCGCAAATGGCACGCCTGATCGGGCAGCTTCCGCGTCTCCGGCGGCTCTGCGCCCTTGTCTGGACCCGTCCTCGGGCTGATGCGGTGCGGCGCGTGCCGTTCACGAGCGCTGCGACAGCCTTCCAGGGAGGACGCGTCGGCTTCTTAGGCAGCCGACAGTTCGAGAAGCTTCTTCGGTACGCTGACCTGGTCACCGGAGATGGTGACGACCTGGAGAGAGTTGGCTCCCGCGCCGTTCCTGTAGAGCGGGTAGCTCGCCCCCGGCATCAACCCGAGCGAGATGGCGGAACAAGCGTCATCGCGGACACGAACATACGAAGTCATGGCTCAAGACCTTTCGCGATCGAGGCGTTTCTTGCCTTCCAAGCGATAGAACCATGGGATTGCTGAACCGAGCCTGAAGCCGCCGTTCAGGAAGCGCAGGATGGTTTCCGCTTTCCCACCCGACGCTCAGGCACGCCGGGCATGTTCGGCCGCCACCAGCGCCTCCCGGGACCGTGTCCCGCCCCACCTCCCGGACAAGGCGGGGTGCGCAGTTCTCGACGCGGCCGAGGGGCTTCGGCGCGGCGGGCGTTCCGAGATGGGATGCCCGTTCGCATCGTCCCGGCTCCGAACTGTCCGACCCGTTTCCCGACGCGAGCCGCCCTGCGGATCCGCCCTGAAGAACGGGCCGCTCCTTTCCGGGAATCTCGTTGCCGCCCCTCTTCCGCTGCGGATACCGAAGAGGTGTTCGATCCAGCGGAACAACTTGCCGGCCGAGATTTCGACCGGAGGAAGATTTTTCCCGCTGCGCCGAGAAGAAGAGTTCGCCGAAGGCTTTCTGCGAAGGGCTCGTTGACACGATGATGGACGCCTGATCAGCATTGTCCATCTTCTCTATAGGGATAGTAACGATGCCCCGCTTTCGAACTCTCGCGCTCGCCCTTCTCGTGTCCGTCGGGGCAGCCATGCCGGCCCTCGCCCAGCAGACCATCCTCAACGTTTCCTACGACCCGACCCGCGAGCTTTATCGCGACTACAATGCCGCATTCTCGAAGCATTGGCAGGCCGAGGGTCATGACGCCGTCGCCGTCCAGATGTCGCACGGTGGTTCGGGTGCCCAGGCCCGCACCGTGATCGACGGCCTCGACGCCGACGTGGTGACCCTTGCCCTGCAGGCCGATATCGACGCCATCGC
>CANJKV010000233.1 GCA_947474855.1 Aurantimonadaceae bacterium
CAGGGCGAAGAGCCACAGCGCCTCGTTGGGCGAGACCGCGCCGCTGGCGATCGGGCGCGCCCGCTTCACCGGATGGCGCCGGTCGGCCTCGCGGTCCATGTAGTCGTTGAGGATGTAGACGGCGCTCGCCACGAGGCAGAAGGCCATGATGCCGGCCGCGACCCGGAGGACGTTGTCGAAGCCGAGGGCCTCGGGCGTGAAGAACAGCGGCGCCGCCACGAAGGCGTTCTTCACCCACTGGTGCGGGCGCAGCAGTCGGATCGGCGCCGGAAGGCTCTCGATGCGCCGCTTCAGGCCCAGCGAGGGACGGCGCCGGCGTGGAAGAACGCGATCGAGATCGATGCCGGAAGTTTCAGTCATTCTGCGCGTCCGCCTGTCAAAGGATTACCCTTGCCGCCCCCGTGCGGGACGACGCTCGACTTGCCCTGCCCTGTCCCTTGTCCCGGCGCGTGGTGGCTGCGTCCGAGACATCCCTTCGCGGAGCGCCGAGGGCGAGCCTGCCGCCCCCGGAATCATTTCGTCGACCTCGACCCGCGCTTGCCGCGGCGGATGGGATCGGACCGGCAACCCGGCTCCCCGACCGGCGTCAGCGCGGCCGCGGCAGCGAGGGCGCCGTCAGGCTCCCCCGCCTCGATCCTGCGGGAAGACCGGAACGCTCGGCGGACGGTTCGGGGCCGGCATCGTCGCGGCGAGGGGACGAAGATCCCGGTTCGCACAACGCAGAACGCCCACCGGTTTCGGCCGAAAAGACAGCACAGCCAGCCTCGCCGTTCGGCAACCGGAAGGTTACCGCGATCGCAGGGTCAAATGGGTCGAAAACACCGGAGTTCCTTCACATTCGTCAAAAATCTTAATCATATTTATGTGGCTGACCCACATTCGCAGGGTGCAGCGGCGGCGCTTCGGCCCTCGCGCGATGGGCCTGTCTCAGCCGCGCCCGGCGCGGGTTTCGAGCTCCGCCTCCAAGGCGCAAAGGTCGATCGCGAGGACGATGCGGAAGGCATCCGCGTCGGCCTCCGACATCTGCGCGGCGGCCGTTCGGGCGAGCCGGTCGTAGAGCGCGGCGCGGGCTCCCGCATCACTCGGCACGGGCTCCGCCCGCCTCCCGAGCGCGGCGAACGCGCAAGCGATGCGCCGGCCGAGGCGGCGCTCGATCTCGGCGCTCGAGAGCTCCGCCGGCGCCGTTCCGTCGTTCCCTTCCCCGCAGCCGCCGCCCGCGGCCGCAAAGCGCCGCAGCGCCGCCCCCATCGCCCTGAGGCCGTCTCCGTTCTCGCTTCGCGCGACCATGTCCGGCTCCCGTTTCAATCGGCGTAGAGGGCCGTTGCGTCGCGCTTCAGCGCGGCGCGCGAGTCGTCGCGGAAGTACATCATGTGGCCGCCCTCGTAGGTCGAGAGCCGGATCGGCTCCGCGCCCGCGAGCGTCGGCAGCTGGCGCAGGAGATAGGCCGAGACCGTGTAGGGCGTGATGAGGTCGGAATAGCCGTGGGCGACGAGAACGCCCATCGCCGGGTTCAGCGCTCGTCCCGCCTGGAGGTCGTCGAGGACGCCGGCATAGCCTTGACGGCTCGGGGTCGTCCCATAGTCCCAATCGCGGCCGATCTCGCGGTTGAGAAGGCGGTAGCTGAGGTCGGTGCGATAGCCCAGCTCGTCGCGCGCGTAATCCACGAAGGCGGCGGTCAGCGCCGGGACACTCCGGTCGAGAACCGCGTCGGGACCGACGGGAAAGGCCGATTCCGGCGCGATGTCGGGGCTCGCCAACGTGCCGTCGTAAGGGCTCAGCACCTCGCCAGAACCGCGCTCGCGCTCCTTGGCGAAGACGTCCGGCGTCAGCCGGGCGAAGCGGCGGCGGACCACCTCCTCCGGCAGGCCGGTCAGCCGCGCCACCTCGCCGCTCGCGCGGTCCCGCCCGGATTCGAGCCCGCTCGCCAGCGCTTCGAGATAGGGGCCGAGCGCGTAGGCCTCGGCCTCCGCCATCCCGCGCCGCAGCGCCTCGCCGCTCACGCCCTGCCGCTCGAGGTTCGCCGCCGCGAGCGCGGGCAGCGTCAGCGCGTAGGTCAGCGGCTGGTACTCGTCGCCGTAGACGAAGGAGAATTCGAGCGCCGGCGAGATCATGACGATGCCGCTCGGGCGGATGCCGACGTCCTCCTGGAGGGTGCGGGCGAGAAGCGCGGCGCGAAAGCCGCCATAGCTCTCGCCGGCCAGGAAGACCGGCGATCCCGTGCGGTCGTGGCTCTGCAGGAACAGGCGGATGAAGGCGCCCATCGCCGCGGCGTCCTGCTCGACGCCGAGGAAGTCGCGGATGGCCTTGCCCGGCGCCTCGCGGCTGTAGCCCGTTCCCACGGGATCGACGAAGACGAGGTCGGTCATGTCGAGCCAGGTGTCGGGATTGTCGCGAAGCCGCGCCGGCGGCGGGGCGAAGCCGCCGTCGGGCTCGGTGGCGAGGATGCGGGGGCCGAGCGCCCCGATGTGGAGATAGGCCGAGGCCGCGCCCGGCCCGCCGTTGAAGACGAAGGTGATCGGGCGATCGCGCGCCGCCTCGCCGGCCGGCGGGTCGCGCCGATAGGCGGTGTAGAAGATTTCCGCCGTCACCTCGCCCGCCCCGCCGAGGAGCGAGAGCGTGCCGGCCTCCGCCTCGTAGGGGATGACGGTGCCCCCGACCGTCACGGAATGGCGGCTGCGCACCGGCGCCGGCAGGAGCGACAGGATGCCGCCCGCCGGCGCGGGCCGCTCGGCGGCTGGCGCCTCGGCCTCCGGAGCGGGCGCCGGCGGCGGCTCCTGCGCGCGCCCGGCGCTCGGGCCGGCGAGCAAGGACAGGGCGAGGAGCGCGGCGGCGCCCCGGCGGAGGGAAAGGCGGCGGGTCATGAGGGCGCGAGATAGGGCGGCGGCGGCGCCCGGCGCCCATGGACGGCTCAAGATGCCGCGAGGAACGATCCGGCGCGCCCGGCGATTGTCGCTTCAAACGAGGCGCCGAACGACAAGCGGCGCGCCAACCAGGCAGGACGACCATGGACCCGAGGACAGACGACGACGAGGACCGCATCCGCGCCAAGGCGCACGAGCTCTGGGAAGCCGAGGGCCGGCCGGAGGGCAGGGCCGCGCTGCACTGGGAGGAGGCCAAGGAAATCGTCGCCCTGCGGGACAGCTTCGGCTCGACCCTGCGCCCGCTCGAGGAAACGGTGGACGATCCCGTCGAGCCGGCCATCGCCTTCGAGAACCAGGGCGACGTGCCGGGCCTCACCGATCTCGGCGAGGGGCCGCGGGGCCCCAACTGGACGGCGACCTACGACGCCGACGGACAGGACACGAGCAGCCAGGACGACGCGCTCGACTCCGTGGCCGTCCAGTCGGCCAAGGTGCGCCGCGGCGCGGCCTCGAACCGCTGAAAGGAGCCGACATGCCCCGCCAATTTCCCGAGCAGAGCGACCCGACCACCGCCGACAGCGGCAACTATGCCGACGAGGGCGAGCTGAGCCCGGCCGACCGCGCGCTTCTGGAAAGCGCCACCGCCGAGCTTGCCCGCGACCCCGCCGACCGCCAGCCCGGCACGATCGACGACGACGACGACCTGCGCATCGACGTCGGCACGCAGCCGGTGAGCGACATCGAGGGCGTTCGCGAGACCTCGGGCTACGAGGAAACCGAGGACGGCCTCGACGACATCGCCGAGACCGTGCGCCGCGAGGCCGAGGACCGCCCGACCGGCGAGCCGGACGAAGACTTCGCCGCCTGAACGAGGGCGGTCCGGCGGACCGGCGGCCGTGTCCCGGCCATCGGTCCGCCCTATCTCTCGGCACGCGCGCCCCGCCTGCCTGTTCGTCCGGAGCGCCGCTCCCGCTTTCGTCCTGCGAGCCGCCCGGCCGTGACCCTTCTTGCCTCGCTCTTCGCCGCGGCGCTCGCGCTCGCCGCCCTCTGCCTTCTCGGCCTCGTTCTCGTCACCCTCGTCGTCGCCCTGCGCGTGACCCGCGCCCTGCCGCCGCGGGGCGGCTTCGTCGACCTCGGCTCGACGCGCCTTCATTACGTCGAAAAGGGCGAAGGCCCGGCGATCGTGATGATCCACGGTCTCGGCGGCCAGACCGGCAATTTCGAGCATTCGCTTCTGGATCGTCTGTCCGATTCCTTCCGCGTCGTTCTCGTCGACCGACCGGGCTCGGGCTATTCCACGCGGCGCCCAGGCGAGATGGAAAGCATGCCCGCCCAGGTCGCGGCCATCGCGGCGCTGATCGACCGCCTCGGCCTGGAGCGCCCGCTCGTCGTCGGCCACTCGCTCGGCGGCGGCGTCGCGCTGGCGCTGGCGCTCGACCATCCCCGCGCGACGAGCGGCCTCGCGCTCCTGTCGCCTCTGACCCACATGCCGGACGAGGTGCCCAAGGCCCTCGCCAAGCTGGCGCTGCGCTCGGCGCTCGCGCGCCGCCTCGTCGCCTGGACGATCGCGACGCCGCTCGGGCTTCGCGGCGGACGGCGCACGCTCGACATGGTCTTCGCTCCCGACGCCCCACCCGAGGATTTCGGCCTCAAGGCGGGCGGGCTGATGGCGCTGCGTCCCGCGAGCTTCGTCGCCGCCTCCGCCGACCTCGTCGCGCTGGAGGCCGAGCTGCCGCGCCTGATGGCGCGCTACGACGAGCTGTCGGTGCCGGTCGCGATCCTGTTCGGCCGGGGCGACACGATCCTCGACCCGGCGCTTCACGGCGAGCGGATGGTCGCCGCCCATCCCGCCACGCGGCTCGACCTCGTTGAGGGCGGCCACATGCTGCTCGTCTCCCAGCCCGACCTCGTCGCCGACTGGATCCGCGACTGCGCGAGGCGCTTCACGCGAGAGCCGGCCACCGAACGTCCGGAAACGGCGACGCAACGATCCGCGACTGCGGGGACTTTTCCCTCGGACCTCATCGAAAGGAGCGCGCCATGACGGTCCCGTTCCCCTTCCGGAACTCCTATGCGAGCCTGCCCGAGCGCTTCTTCGTGCCCGTGGCTCCGCGCGAGGTGCCCGCACCCCGCATCCTCAAGCTCAACCGCCCGCTCGCCGCCGAGCTCGGCCTCGACGCGCAGGCCCTCGACAGCGCGCAGGGCGCCGAGATCCTCGCCGGCATGCGCGCGCCGGAGGGCGCGGCCTCGATCGCGCTCGCCTATGCCGGGCACCAGTTCGGCCACTTCGTGCCCCAGCTCGGCGACGGGCGCGCCCTTCTCCTCGGGGAGGTGGTGGACGTCCACGGGCGCCGCCGCGACCTCCAGCTCAAGGGCTCGGGCCCGACGCCCTTCTCGCGCGGCGCCGACGGGCGCGCGGCGCTCGGACCGGTGCTTCGCGAATACGTCGTGTCCGAAGCGATGAACGCCCTCGGCGTGCCGACGACGCGCGCCCTCGCCGCCGTTCTCACCGGCGAGACGGTGGTGCGCGAAACGCTCCTGCCCGGCGCGGTGCTCACCCGCGTCGCGGCCAGCCACATCCGCGTCGGCACCTTCCAGTTCTTCGCGGCCCGCCGCGACGAGGAGGGCGTGCGCGCCCTTGCCGACTACGCCATCGAGCGCCACTACCCCGACGCCGCGAACACCCCGAACCCCTACCGCGCCTTCCTGGACGCGGTCGCCGCGGCCCAGGCCGACCTCGTGTCGCGCTGGCTCCTTCTCGGCTTCATCCACGGCGTGATGAACACCGACAACACCGCCATTTCCGGCGAAACCATCGACTACGGCCCCTGCGCCTTCATGGACCACTACGATCCGATGGCGGTGTTCTCCTCCATCGACCGCCAGGGCCGCTACGCCTATGCCAACCAGCCGGCGATCGTGCAGTGGAACCTCGCCCGCCTCGCCGAATGCCTGCTGCCGCTCCTCGACGACGATGCGGAGAAGGCCGTCGCCTCCGCCAACGAGGCGCTCGCGCCGGTCCTGCCCCGCATCAACGCCAACTACCGCGCCGGCCTCCGCGCCAAGCTGGGTCTTGCCACCGAGCAGGACGGCGACGGCGACCTCGCGCACGACCTCCTCGACGTCATGGCGGCGAACCGAGCCGACTTCACCCTTCTCTTCCGCGGCCTCGCCGACGCCGCCGCCGACCCGGCCGCCGACGAGGCGGTGCGCGCCCTCTTCGCCGACCCCACCGCCTTCGACGGATGGGCGAAGCGCTGGCGCGCTCGCCTCGGCGAGGAGCCGGAGATCGCCGCCGAAGAGCGCCGCGCCGCCATGCGCCGCGTCAGTCCCGCCTTCATCCCGCGCAACCACCGGGTCGAGGCCATGATCCGCGCCGCCGTCGACCGGCAGGATTTCACCCCCTTCGAACAGCTCCTCGCCATCCTCGCCCGCCCCTTCGACGACCAGCCCGAGCACGCCGAATTCATGGCTCCGCCCCAGGAAGAGGAGCGCGTCCTCCAGACCTTCTGCGGGACCTGAGGCGGGCGGGCCGCAGCTTGGCTCCGCCGACCCTCTTCCGCCTGCCGTCCCCTTCTCCCCCCGTGGGGAGAAGGGGACGGCGCCGTTCTCGGAGGGGCATGGATCGCCCCTTCGACCGCATTTGCCGCATTGCAGCGCCTCACGGCTCCCTTACCTCCCGCCCATGCACTCCGACACCGCCCTCGCCCCGCCGCCGATCGTTCCCGCCCGCACCGCCGGCATCCTCGCCGTGTCCGGCCTCGCCAAGTCCGTGCCGGGCGGGCGGCAGCTCTTCTGCGGGCTCGACCTCGCGGTCGCGCCGGGCGAGGTCGTCGCGATCGTCGGGGAGTCCGGCGTCGGCAAGTCGACGCTCCTCAACATCCTCGCCGGCCTCGACGAGGCCGACCGCGGCGAGGTGCGCATCGAGGGCGCGGCGATCGGGCCGCTCGACGAGGCCGGCCGCACGCGCCTGCGGCGCGAGCGCATCGGCTTCGTCTTTCAGGCCTTCCACATCCTGCCCTATCTCACCCTCGCCCAGAACGTCGCCCTGCCGCTCGCCCTCGTGTCCGCCGACCAGCTCCGCATCGAGGCGCGCGCGCTGGCCATGCTGGAAGCCGTCGGCCTGGGAGATCGCGGCGCCTCCTACGCCCGCGACCTGTCGGGCGGCGAGCTGCAGCGCGTCGCCATCGCCCGCGCGCTCGTCCACGAACCGGCGCTGATCCTCGCCGACGAGCCGACCGGCAACCTCGATCCCGAAACCGCGGGTCGCGTCCTCGACCTCTTCGCTCGCGAGGTGCGCTCGGGCAACGCCGCCGCCGTGATCGTCACCCATTCGCGCGCCACGGCAGCCATCGCCGACCGCGTCCTCGTGCTCACCGCGCGCGGCCTTCGCCCGGCCGACGCGTGAGCGCCCTCTCCGCACCCTCGCCCTCGCGGGCCGGTCTCGTCTCGGCGCGCCTCGCGCTGCGCTGGCTCATCGCCGGCGAATGGCGCGCCCATCCCGCGCGCTTTCTCCTGACCGCGGTCGCGATCGCGGTCGGCGTCGCGCTGGGCTTCGCGGTCCACCTCGTCAACGGCTCGGCCCTCGCTTCCTTCGAAGGGGCGGTCAGGAGCGTCAACGGCGCGGCCGACCTCCAGGTGCGCGCCGCGAGCAGCCTCGGCTTCGACGAAGCGCTCTACCCGGACGTCGCCCGCGCCGAAGGCGTCTCCGACGCGAGCCCGGTCGTGGTTCTCGACGCGCGGGCGAACGGCGCCGCCTTCACCCTTCTCGGCCTCGACGTCATCCGCGCCGCCCGTGTCAGCCCGAGCCTCGTCGGCCTCAACTCCAGCGGCCCCGACCGCAGCCGCGACTCGATCTTCTCCGCCCAAACGCTGTTCCTGTCGCGCGCCGCCCTCGCCGCCGCCGGCCGGGCGGTCGGCGACACCCTGGAGGTCTCGGCCAACGGCCGCACCGTTCCCCTGCGCATCGCCGGCATCCTCGACGGCGTCGGCGAGGGCCAGGCGGTCGGCACCATGGACATCGCCGCCGCGCAATGGCGCTTCGACCGGCTCGGCCGGCTCGACCGCATCGATCTATCCCTCGCCGACCGACGGGCGGCCGAAAGCGCCCTCACCCCTCTCCTGCCGGCCGGCGCGACGCTGTCCAGCGAGGACAGCGAGGCGACGCGCGGCGCCAACCTGTCGCGCGCCTACCGCATCAACCTCACCATGCTGGCGCTGGTCGCGCTTCTCACCGGCGGCTTCCTCGTCTTCTCAGCCCAGTCGCTCTCCGTCGCGCGGCGCCTGCGCGCCTTCGCCCTGGTGCGCACCCTCGGCCTGCCGCGACGCGGCATCGTCGCGGCGGTGGCGCTGGAAGGCCTCCTCATCGGCGTCGTCGGGGGCGTCGTCGGCCTCCTCGCCGGCTGGGGCCTCGCCACCCTCGCGCTGCGCTGGTTCGGCGGGGATCTGGGCGCCGGCTACTTCTCCGGCGCGGCGACAAAGGTCGTCGTCTCGCCGCTCGCCGCCCTCGGCTTCTTCGGCCTCGGCCTCCTCTCCGCCCTTCTCGGCAGCGTGCTGCCCGCCCGCGCCGCCTCGCG
>CANJKV010000234.1 GCA_947474855.1 Aurantimonadaceae bacterium
CCGCCGCCGGCCCGCCTCGAACACCGGCCGGCGCCCGACGGCGCAGGCCATCAGCCCGCTCTCGCCCTCGATCATCACTTCGCGCGCGTCGCCCAGCGTTTCCGCGACGAGCGCGATGCGTCCGTGAACGCGGCTCGCCAGCGGCGCCTCGCCCAGCGCCAGCGCCCGCACCCATTCGGCGCCGGCCCGCGTCTTGCCCGAGCCGCGCCCGCCCACGATCAGCCATTGCCGCCAGTCGCCCGGCGGCGGCAGTTGCTGGCTCCGCGCGATCGCCGGCCAGGGCACCATCGCCGCCCGCAGCCCGGTCAACGGCGTGTCGTCCACCGCGGCGCGCACCGCCCTCCAGAAGGTTTCGTCCGCGCCCTCCGGTTCAGCCACGGGCCGCCCCGGCGTCGCCGAGGAGCCGGCCGCCCCGCGCCTCGTCGATCAGCCGCAGCCGCCGCATCAGCTCGTCCCGAAGCCGTCGCCCCTCCGCCTCGTCGCCCTCGCTGTCCGCCGCCTCGGCGCCGTCGAGCCGCTTCAGCTCGATCAGCTTCTCCAGCGTGCGCGTGGCCAGCGCGATGGCGTCGATGCGCGCCTTCTCGCCGGTTTCCGCGCCGCCTTCCAGCGCCCTCACCTCCCGACGCAGCACCGCCAGGAGCCGCTCCGTCAGGAGTGTCTCGACCGGCCGCGTCTTCGGTTTCGCCTTGCCCCCCGCCGCCCCGCCTTGCTCGTCCCCGCCGCCCTCGCCTGCCACCACGCTTCGCCGCCCCCGCCGCAAACGAGAACGGCGGCGACGCTTTCGCGCCCCGCCGTCCGCAGTTCTTCGACTATGGCTGAACCCTATCCGAGCACCGTCACGCAGTCAAGGACTATTTTCCTATTTCGCCGTTTCCTTCGCCCGCGCTCCTTCGGGAAGCTCGCCCGGCCAGTCGACGATGTGGTCCTCCAGATCCTCCGGCTCGAGGCCCTCTTCGCTGATCGTCCGGCCGCGCACGGAGATGCCGGCCTGGTGC
This sequence comes from Aurantimonadaceae bacterium, assembly GCA_947474855.1. Lineage (GTDB taxonomy): Bacteria > Pseudomonadota > Alphaproteobacteria > Rhizobiales > Rhizobiaceae > Antarcticirhabdus. The sequence goes on from CANJKV010000234.1 coordinate 996, forward strand.
ACGGTGTCGCGGTCGCCCGAAACGAGGTGGTGCCACCAGTAGAGGTCCCGCCCTTCGGCCACGAGGCGGTAACCGCAATTGGGCGGCAGCCAGGTGATCGTGCGCACGGTCGCCGCGTCAAGCGGCACGCAGTCCGGCACGATCTCGCGCCGATTCGGATAGCTCCGGCACGAGGCCGACTGGCAGTCGAGCAGGCGGCAGCCGACGTTGGTCCAGGCGATCTCGCCGGTGTCCCAGTCCTCCAGCTTGTTGAGGCAGCAGCGGCCGCAGCCGTCGCACAGCGACTCCCATTCCGCCGCGTCGAGCTCTTCCAGCGTCTTGCGGCGCCAGAACGGCTCCGTCTCGCGATCGTTCATGCCAATCCTGGCCCTTCCGCCGGTTCAGCAGCCTCGACATTCCGGCGCAACGCGCTCGAAACCATCCTGCAATTCTTTGACGATAAACGCATTTTGGCTCATCTGCGCCTGCCGGATCAACCACCCGCCGCGTGCGACCGCCGCTCGTCGTCGCGAGCGCCTTCGGCCGGCACTGTTGCATTTTCGGTTGGTCGCCGATCGACGCATGACATAATATAAGACGCGGGGACCAGGTTTTGGATGCCGTTGGGTTGGAACCTCAGGTTCCATTCCGACCTTTACCATGCCGGGACAGTGTGGCGGACGGCTCGTGACGGAACAATTGCGCAAATCGAAGCGTCGCTCGCCCTCACGGCTGATCGAGCTCGACGCCTGGATCGACACGACGCTGTGGCGCCTGTCGCAGGCGATCGGACGCGGGGGCGAGAGCCTCGCGATCCTGTCGCGCCGCTTCCGTCCGCGTGGCTACAAGCGCTGGACGGTGGAGCTTCTCTGCGAAGGACTGACGCTCGGCCTCGTCGGCTTCGTGGCGCTCCTCCTCCTCGCCCAGCCCGCCATGAAGATGACGGAGAACGGCCTGCCCATGCAGACCGACTATTCCGTCCTCTTCCTCGACCGGCACGGCAACGAGATCGGCCGGCGCGGCATCCTGCGCTCGGAGGCGATTCCGATCGACGAGATGCCGGACCCCTTCATCAAGGCGGTCCTGGCCACCGAGGACCGGCGCTTCTTCGAGCATTGGGGCATCGACCTGTTCGGCCTCGCCCGTGCCATGGGCGAGAACGCCCGCGCCGGCGGCGTCGTCCAGGGCGGCTCGACGCTGACCCAGCAGCTTGCCAAGAACATCTTCCTGTCCAACGAGCGCTCCTTCGATCGCAAGATCAACGAGGCCTTCCTCGCGCTCTGGCTCGAATCACACCTGTCGAAGCGCGAGATCCTCGCGATGTATCTCGACCGTGCCTACATGGGCGGCGGAACCCACGGCGCCGTCGCCGCGGCCGAGTTCTACTTCAACAAGGACATCCGCGACGTATCGCTCGCCGAGGCCGCGATGCTCGCCGGCCTCTTCAAGGCGCCGACCAACTACGCGCCCCACATCAACCTTCCCGCCGCCCGCGCCCGCGCCAACGAGGTGCTGACCAACATGGTCCAGGCGGGCTTCATGACGGAAGGCCAAGTCATCGCCGCCCGGCGTCATCCGGCCGACGCCGTCGATCGGTCCGAATACGCCTCGCCCGACTACTTCCTCGACTTCGCCTTCGAGGAGGTCCAGCGCCTAGCCGCCACGCTTCCGACCCGCACCTTCACCGCCCGCACCACCATCGACGTCGGCCTCCAGCAACTCGCCGAGGATTCGGTCCAATACCACCTGCGCCAGTTCGGCAAGACCTACGACGTCGAGGAAGGCGCGATGGTCGTCCTCGACAACGAGGGCGGCGTGCGCGCGCTCGTCGGCGGCAAGGACTACGGCGTCTCGCAGTTCAACCGCGCCACCAAGGCGCTGCGCCAGCCCGGCTCCTCCTTCAAGGCCTACGTCTACGCCGCCGCCGCCCAGGCCGGCATGAAGCCGGGCGACACGGTTTCCGACAGCCCGATCACCATCGGCGGCTGGTCGCCGCAGAACTACGCCCGCTCCTTCAACGGCCGCGTCACCCTCGCCAACGCCTTCGCCCGCTCGCTGAACATCCCGGCCGTGCGCCTCAGCCAGCAGGTCGGCATGAAGGCCGTCACCGAACTGACGAAGGCCATGGGCGTCGAATCCCCCCTGCGCGGCGACAAGACCATGGCGCTCGGCACCTCCGAGGTCACCGTGATGGACCAGGCGACGGGCTACGCCGTGTTTCCTGCCGGCGGCATGGACGCCCACCGCCACGCCGTTCTCCAGCTCACCGACTCGGAAGGCAACGTCCTCTGGGACGCGAGCCGCGACCTCGGCCCCCGCCGCCGCATCCTGTCGGAAGAGGCCGCCAAGTCCATGAATGAGATGCTCGTCGGCGTCGTGGAGAACGGCACCGCCCGCAAGGCGGCGGTCTCCATGACCCGTGCCGGCGGCAAGACCGGCACGACCCAGAGCTATCGCGACGGCTGGTTCGTCGGCTTCACCGGCAACTTCACCGCCGCGGTGTGGTTCGGCAACGACAGTTTCCGTCCCACCAACAAGCTCACCGGCGGCTCGCTGCCGGCCATGACCTGGCACCGCTTCATGGAAGCCGCGCACCAGGGGATCGAGCTCCTGCCGATCCCCTTCATCGCCGACCCCCTTCCCGCGCGCTCCGACAAGGTCGCGCAGACCGGCGAGGACGGCGCGGCGCCCCCAGCGCGTCCCGCCACCCTCAACTCCAATGCCCAGAAGGTGCTGCGCGACATCGCCGACCTCCTCGCCTCGACGCCCCCCGTCGCGCCGGAGCAGGAGGTCGCCTCGGCGCCTGCGCCAGATGACATTGCCCGCACGACGCAGTAAGCCCCTCGGGCCTTTCGAACTCCGCCCGAGCGCATGCGATTCATCCTGTTCCTGCTTCTGTCCTTGAGCATCGCGCTCGGTCTCGGCGCCGCCTCGGCGCGCTGGGCGCTGGAGCAATCGGCCGAGATCGGGACGGTCCGCGTGGGCGCCTGGCATGCCGATCCCTTGATTGGGTCCGTCGAGGCCGACCCCTATGCCAAGGCGCGCCTCGCCCGCACGGGCAACCTGACGCTCGGCATCGGCGAGGGCATCGTTTTCCGCGCCGAGACCGATTCCGATGGGTTGCGCCTTCGGCGCACCTGCCGCTACCGCCTCGAAGGTGCCCTGCCCGTCGCGCAGGTCTGGTCGCTCGTTCCTTATGCCGCCGACGGCCGCCTGCTCCAGCCGGGCGAAGGACGCCCCGGCTGGCTCCTGTCCGACAGCCTGCTGCGCGACGAGTCGAACGGTTTCACCATCCAGCTCGGCCCCCGCGCCGCGCCCGGCAACTGGCTGGCGCTCGGCGGCACGGGCGACTTCCTTCTCGCCCTCACCCTCTACGATACGCCGGCGAGCGCCTCCTCCGGGCTCAGCGACCTGACCCTTCCCCGCATCGTTCGGACCGACTGCCTCGATGCGTAGAGTTCCGTCATCCGCCCTCTCGTCGTCCGACCGCCCGGCATCCGCGACGCGGCCCCGCCTCGGCTCATCGGTGCTGCGCTTCCTTCTCGGGCTCGCTCTCGCCGTGATCATCGGCCTCGTGGGCGCGGCGATCGTTCACATCGCCGTGGTGCTCCTCGTGCCGAGCATGGCAGACAACAACGCCTGGGGCCGATTGTCGCGCATCGGGCCGATGTTCGAGATCGTTCGTATCGAGCCGCTGCGCGAAGGCGGGAGCGGGCCGGCCGCCCAGGCGACGGGCTCGGAGCGCCAGGACTTCGCCTTCATCGATCCTGCCTTCGTGACGGTCAGTTGCCGCTTCTCGCTGGCCGACGGCCCGGTGCGCCTCTACGCGGACGCCGAAACGGACTTCTGGTCGGCCTCGATCTATAGCCGCGAGGGCGACAACCTTTATTCGATCAACAACCGGGCCGCCGTCGAGGGGCTCTTCGACCTTCTCGTCGGCACGCCAGAGCAGATCCTCGAAGCGCGCGCCGACGTCGATGCCTCCGACGACACCGCGATCCCCGTCGGGCTTCCCGTCGAGGAGGGCTATCTGACGCTGCGGGCCCTCGTGCGCGAGGAAAGCGCCCGGCCGCTCGTCGAGGCCTTCACCCGCGCCGTCGTCTGCGAGCCTGCGGCGCCCGCCGCTCAGCCGGACTGAGGCCGCCCCTCAGGCGCAGCGCTCGCCTTCCCGCTCGCAGGGTCCGGACCGTCCCGCCCGCATGTCGTCCCTCAGCGCCTCGCGGCGGATGCAGGGCAGGATCACGATCTGCGCGCTGCGGCCGTCCGGCAGGCGTCGCCGCGCGACGTCCGGCTGGCGCGACCCCTTTCGCGCGGCAAGGCTGACAACCACCGACATGACCCTTCGTCCCCTCGTTCGCCGGACCTGCCCGGCTTCGACACTTGCTTCGGCGCACACCAAAGCGCGGCGCGGTTAACAGGTCCTAAATCTTTCTTGCGTAAACCTTCCCATCGGAAAAACGACTCGGTAACCAGTACGGACGCCATGCAGGACGCCTCTCCGCGCATCTTCCGATCTCTCGAGCACGAGACCGGCCGGGACGGCTTCGACATGATCGTGCGGGCGGCGCTCGCCAATTACAGCGCCCTGCGCAAGCCGACCGAGGCGCAGGCCCAGCATTTCGGCCGTCTCGTCGAGCCGGTCTGGAGCCGCTTGTCCGACGAAACCCGCCGCATGCTGGCCGCCAGCCTCGCCTCCAGCCCGCTCGTCCCGCGCGGCATCGTCGAGCGCCTGATCGTCTCGCCCATCGAGATTTCCGCCCCGTTCCTCGCGACCAGCGACGCGCTGACCGCCGACGACCTCGCAGCGCTGGAGATCGCGGGCGACGCCCGCATGGTCCGCCTGCTACGCCTGCGCGCCTCGGCGAGAGACGCCCTCGCCCGCTCGTCGCAGGAGCGCCGCTCCGCCGAGGCGGAAAGCGAGGCCGCGGCTCCGCCCTCCGCTCCCACGAATGCCGCGCCCGAACCGATCCCGGCAGATTCCGCGGCGCCCTCTGCCGGAGCATCCACCGCCCCAGAGTCCCTCGGTGCGCCAGCCGCGGAGTCACCGGCCGTGACGCAGGCGCGCGAAACGCTGCGCCGCCTCGCCCGTCCCCGGCCGCCCGTCCGACCCACGACCTCGGGCGAAGCGACCAAGGGCGACCGCATCGAAGATCTCAAGGCGCTCGCAGCCGCCGGTCAGTCGGAAGCCGTGTTCGCGAGCCTCGACGCCTGGCTCGACCTCTCCCCCGCCGCCTCCGCCGTGATGCGCGACGAGGTGTCGGGGCACGCCCTCGCGATGGTCCTGAAGGCCGCCGGCTTCGGCCGCGGCGACGCGATGACGGTCCTGATGATGGTGAAGCCGGCGGTCGGCCTCGACCTCGTCGCCTTCGAGACGATGTCGACCCTCTACGCCTCGCTGAACGAGGATGAATGTCGGCGCCGCTTCGCGCCCGCCGCGCCGGCACGGCAGCGCCGCATCGCGCAGGTCCCGCCGCTCAGCCCCCGCGCCGAGGAACTGCGCCCGCTCGATCGCGTACCCGCCCAGCGTCCCCGCTTCGGCCGCCGCCGCGAGGCGCCCACCGACAAGTCGGACCGCAGCGCCGGCTGACCGGACGCCTCCAAGCCGTCACGGGTTGCGTGCTAGCCTCGCAGGTTCCGCCCGGCTCGGCCGGGCACGAGCTGCGAGCATGCCATGGACGACGACCTCGACACCCTGTCCCGTGACGCCCTCGTCGCGGAGGTCCGGCGCCTGCGCGCCGGGATCCGGCGGCATCGCGACAGCTCCGGCCATGATCTCTGCTGGTATCACCCGCAACTCTGGAGCCTCCTGCCGGAGCCGATCGCGCCGAGCCTCGCCGTTCCGCCCTGGCCGACGTTCATGCGCGGCTGCGTCGCCTTCCGCACCAGTCTCGACAAGGAGTTGCCAGGCGCGCCGGTGGCGGACGTCGAGTTCGACGAGACCTAGTTCTCGGCCGCCACGTCGATGAAGCTTTCCGCGTCGCGGATCTCGATCTCGACGAGCCAGTAATCGGGATCGAAGCGCGCTTCGCGCTCCAGCCGCGCGGCGATCGCCGCGTCGTCCGCGGCCGGTTCGCGCATGAAGCGGCGCCCGCCCCCTTCGTCCGCGAGCGTCTGCACTGCCGGGGCGTAGAGCGTCGGCGGCTCGCCCGGCGGGCGGGCGATCACGAAGACCGCGCCCGCCATCTCCGCCCCTTTGCGTCCGATCGCGGCGAAGCCGCCGGCGGAGAACACCCGACGGACGAGCTGGGAAACGAAGAGTTCGGTGGTGATCCGCGTCATGGCGGATCCTTCATCAGTTCGTCGCGCCGATGTCCACCAGCCGCTGCAGCACGCTCAGGTCCGGCTTGCCGGTCACGTTCATTCCTTCGAGGGCCTGGAAGGCTTCGATCGCGCGGCGCGTCGCCGGGCCGGCGATGCCGTCGGCGGTGAGCTCAGCGACCTGCGCGTTGGCGAGCCCGGCCTGGATGCGCCGCACGAGCTCCTTTTCCGGCAGGTCCGCCGGAACGCTCGCCCGGGTCTCGGCCGGGGCGGCCGTGCGCGCCGGCTCGGGCATCGGCACCGCGCCCATCCGGTCTTCCAGGCTCGCGGCCCGCGCTTCCACCGATCCGGTCACCGCGACGGCTGCGGCATTGTCGATGGCGACCACGAGCGCCGGCGTCGCCCGACCCGTCGGCTCGAGCCCCCACTCCTTCTGAAAGGCCTTGATCGCCTCCACCGTCGCCGGTCCCGTCCGCCCGTCCACGGCGGCGCGGTAGTGGCCGGTCCTGATCAGCCCCTCCTGCACCGTGCGGATCATCGGATCGGCCTGCACCGCCGCCGCGTTGCCGGACAGCGTCGTGCGCGTCGAGAACATCGGTTGCGGGTGGCGCCCCGGCTGGGCCGTGATCGCGTTCGTCGCCACCACGGCCGTGAACAGGCCGAAGGCGGCGATGCCGAGGGTCACGACCGGATCGCGCGCGAGAAGCGCGCCCACCGAGCCGGTCAGGCGCAACGTTCCGGCCCCCAGACGCTCGCCCAGGCTAGGCGGAGCGACGGTGCGGACGTTCGAGCGGCGCGTCGGAGTTGGCTTTCGGGCGGGCATGGCTGAGGGCAACGATGTTTTCCGTCTCTGGGGGCGCCTCGTCGGAACGGTGCGCGCAGTCGAGGGGGATCGACACCATCGCTTCGGTGCCGAAGTTCGGCTCGCTGCGCAGCGTCAGCGTGCCGCCGTGGAGTTCGGCGAGCCCGCGCACCAGCGACAGGCCGAGGCCGGTGCCGCCGTAGCGGCGCGCGAGCCCCGCCGAGACCTGGGTGAAGGGTCGGCCGAGCCGGGCGAGGTCGGGAGCCGCGATGCCGATGCCGGTATCGCAGACCATCAGCTCCAGCATGCCGTTGTTGACGCTCGCCGAGGCCGAGAC
>CANJKV010000235.1 GCA_947474855.1 Aurantimonadaceae bacterium
AGCCGGATGAAGGCGGCGTTGGCCTCGTCGTCGCCGCGCGGCAGCTGGCCGCTTTCGGTGTTCGCGACGAGAGCGCCGGTCTCGGCCGAGTAGAGGCGGCAGGAAAGGTCCCGGCCGGCGTCGCCGGTATGTGCCGGACGGATGAGGCCGGGCGTTCGACCGGCGCGCGGCAGGGCAGGGGCGAACTCGGCGATCATCTCGCTCATCGAGCGTCGCTCACCAGCTGAACGATGTCGTGCCCAATGGGTGCCGACGTGGAGCGATTGCCCGACGTCGCGACGGACGCGACAAAAGCGATTGCCACAACTAACGATGCTAGATCGCGAAGCATGAGGCCTCCTCTCAGTGATGAGGGAAGCCTACAAATATTCTTTTAGGGTGTCAACTAACTTATTAGTAGTTCATCCACAGGCGTGCACAGCCACGTCGGCTCCGACCCTATCGACAAGCCGAGCGCCATCATGAACCCTGAGAACGAACAATGAACATCGGGTGTTCGAGATGGATGATTCGCGGCGTGAAGCGCGACGGATGCTTTCAGAGATTGCTACCGTCACGCTTCGATGCCGCGTCTGTGGACATGGAGCGGCCGTAGGATGGGATCGGCTACGAAGCCTGCAGGACAAGGGGGTGCATACTTACGGCGATCTCAAGCGGCGGCTGTCCTGCAGCTCGTGCCCGAAGGATCTGCGTCGCCGAGACCATGTCGAATTCAGCGTCGTCTGGCGCTGTGAGGCCGTCACACCAGCTGATGGAAGACGATCTTATGCACCGAGAAAACCCGCTCTGCGGGGAACGTCATTAGCTCCGTTTCGCCCTCGCCGGGGTTGAACTGGCGAAGGGTCAACTCTCTCGACGTCTTCGAGATAAACTGTTTGACGTACCCCTCCAACTCGCCGCCCTCATCCTCGCTGCCGATCTGCGCAACGACGTAGTCGCCGCGCCGGACGGGCATGTAGGGATGGATCCAGGCTGTCTCGCCAGCCTCGAACTTAGGCTCCATGGAGGTGCCATGGATATACACGGCATAGGCTCCGTCGATCCCGTCGAGGATCGGTGGGCAGAACACGGTGCCGAGTTCCTGACCGTTCATGATGAAGCGGCCGTTGGGGGCTCCGGCGGCGAGGCCGAGAACCGGGACTCGCCGGCCTGAGAACGGGTAGAAGACGGGCGGGTAGCTCGAGTTCGGAGATGGCTTTGGCGCACCAGCAGGGATAGTTGCCCCGACCGTGGCGGAGGCTCCGTCGTCCTCGCCGAGAAGCCATGCTTCCGAGCGTTGAAGGGCGCGGGCGAGTTCTCTCAGCTTGGTCGGCCTCTTCGACCGGCCGGCCTCGATGGCGCCTATACCTTGTTGGCTCATACCGACGCGTTCGGCCAACTCGGGCTGCGACATCCCAAGTGATTCGCGGGCCTCTTTGACGCGGGCCGCTAGCGTGGTGGTGTCAAGTGGTGTCGTCACAAGGATTTTTGTAACACCGCGATCACTACGACGCCCCACTAAATTGCTATTGCCATCAACTAACAAATTAGTATGATGACGCTCATGGCAAATGACGCTCTCGCACGCGCTATCCACATCGCCGGCGGCCAGACCGCGCTCGCGGCTTTGATCGGCGTAACTCAAGGTCACGTCTGGTTCTGGATGAATCGGGCGAAAAAGGGCGTGCCCGCCGACTATTGCCCCGCCATTGAGCGAGCAACCGGCGTCACTATTCACGAGCTTCGGCCTGACGCATTCGGCACATCGCAAGATCCCATGTTTGGCGGCTCCATCGCCGAAGTTGTGGTGGCGGGGTTGGACAATACATGCAGCGGCCGACCGGCCACGTCATCGGTAAAGTGAGGAGCCGTTTGCCATGAGCAGGCCCCGTTTCGGCACCCACGAGGTCGTCGCCAAGGTTATTGATGCCATCGGAGCGCGCGAAGGCGCCAACGGCGTCACCGTCGTCGCCAAGTTTCTCGGCGTCGGCACAACCACCGTTTATAAGTGGATGGACGCCGACCAGGACGGCGAGATCAGCTTCGCGCGCTTGCGCCTCCTCACCGAGCACTTCGGCGTTTCGGATGCAGCCGAGGACCTTTCTCGCCTGGCCGGTGGCGAGTTCGTGCCGAGCACCGTGACGCCGTCCGGCGCCAGCTGGACCAAGAAGATCGTCGAGAAGACGCTGCTCGGCGCGCATACCGTTGAGACCATCGGTGCGGCCGTCGAGGACCTGAAGATCGACGGCCGCGAGGCCGAGGACATCCTGACCGCCCTCCGCGCGGAAATGGAGAACCTGCGCCGCATCGAGGCGCGCGTGATCGCTGAGGTCACCAAGAGCGCAGGCTTTCGACCGGTGAGTGGGGCTGGCCGCTGATGCAGCTCGCGCCGCTCCCGCAGCCGCCCTGATCCCGTGATCGCCCGCGCGCGCATCCTCCTCCCGTAGCGCGCGGCGTACCGCCGGCCCGCCATCCTCCTCCCAGGCGGGCCGGCACCCTTCCTCACCACCGAACTGGAGAACGCCGATGGCACCCGTCCGGCGCAACGTCACCTCTTTGCCCGCCGAGACCGTCGCCGCGCCGACGGGGCAGGGCCGCAAGCTGAGCCGCCGGCCGAGCAAAGCCGTCGCCGCCGAGCGCAAGGCGCACGCGATGAACCTGCACGCCGAGAAGGCATCGCGGGCGCAGATCGCGGCCGAGCTCGGCATATCGGCCGAGACCGTGAAGACCTGGATGCTCGACAAGGTGGCGTTCCCGCCGCACTCGGTCGAGCCGGCCGCGCCCGATCCGCGGCTCGTGACGGCCGCGGCTTTGTGGGCCGAAGGCAAGAGCATCGCCGACGTCGCAGCGGCGATCGGCGTTCCGAAGCCGACCCTGGCCAGCTGGATGCGCGCCGACCGCGTCCGCTTTCCGCAGCGCGACCGTTCCGCCGGCGCCCGCGCCGTGGCCGCTCGTCGCCGCGTCAGCAGGAACGGCTCGGCGCCCGAGATTGCGGAACGCTCGATCGAGGTTGACGAAGCGCCGGTTTCGGTTGACGCGGCGCCTGTTTCGGCGCCGATCCCGGCCGATCCGGTTGACGCTGTCCCCTTGAGCGTTGCCGACATCAACACGGGACCGGTCGAGGCTGCGGACGATCGTCCGGCGCGCGACGATGCCTTCCGGCCACTTCCCGGCTTCGAGCCCGTCGCGCTCGTCGATGCGGCCTCGGCGACATGCCGCTGGCCCGTTTACCCCGCCGGCCGGAGCCGGTTCGGCGTTGCCGTCCATTGCTGCGGGCGCGCGACGGGCGACCTGAAACGCTCCTACTGCGACACGCACGCGCGCATGGCGCATGGCGCCGGCTCCTCGGCCGAGCGCGCCGCCCTTAAGCTGCCGCGTCTGTCTTCGCCCGGCTCGGTGCCGGTCGTTTTCGCCTCTGCGGTGATGGGAGCCTGAGCCGTGCAGGCGCTGCGCTCCTCTGCCATCGTCCAGGCGCCCGGCAGCCTGGCGAACGCCTGCGACGTGCTCGCGCATCGCGTCGAGCTGTCGGGCGCGGCCAACGTCGACCTCGACGAGGACATCGCCGACTGGCTCGGCGAGGTCCCGGGCTTCCAATCTGACGATCCGGCTAAGGCCCGCACCGCGATCTGGGTGTCGTTCTGCGGCGGGTTCGTCGGCGACCTGACGGCCACCGATCGCCTCCTCGACGCGCTCTTCCCGAAGGCCCGCTACCAATTCGACAGCGGGCAGCGCGGCGCGAAGCTGCCCGCCGCCTTCGTGCACGTGCCCGGCGTCGTCGTGCCCTTCGCCGGCATCGCTCCCGTGCGCGCCAATGCGCTCCTGTCCGCGACGCTGCGCGCGGCCGCCGACTGGCTCGCCTCCATGCCCCCGCCGCCGGCCAACGACGCCGCGGCCGCGCCCGTCCTCCTCTCTATCGTCACGTCCGAGGCTGCCCCATGTCCGCTTCCCCCCATCGCTCCATCATCGACGCCGACCAGGCCATCGGCTGCATCATCCAGCAACGTCGCGAGACCGCCGGCCTCTCGGCTTCGGCGCTTGGTCGGGCGTTGGGGCTGACCTACCAGCAGGTCCGCAAATACGAGACCGGGCTGAACCGCGTCTCGACGGGCACGCTCCTCAAGATTGCCGAGGCGCTCGGCTGCACCGCCGTCGAGATCGTCGGCGAGGTGGAACGAGCGCTGCGGCCGGCTGGCGAGATCTCTTCGGATCACGAGACGGTGGAGATCGCTCGCCAGGTCGCGGCGCTGCCGACCGCAAGCCGGCAGAGCGTCGTCAACATCATCGGCGCGCTGTCGGGCGTCGGCGTCGGCTATCGTGCGGAGCGGGCGCCGTGACCGCCTCGGCTCGCGGCCTCTTCCACGTCACCGGAAAGCGCTCGAAGCCGGTCCACACGCGTGATTCCCTGACCGGCGACATCGTCACCGCTCCCGTGCTCGAGCGCCGGGCCGGCGAGTTTTACGCGACACCACCCGAGCCGACGCGCGCGGTCCTAGCCGTCGAGGGCGTTCGGCTGCGGCAGTTCCCTGCCATCTGGGAGCCGGCGGCCGGCAACGGCGCCATCGTGCGCGAGCTCGAGGCCGTGGGTCTGCCAGTGATCATCTCCGACCTCGTCGATCGCGGCTGCGGCGCCATCGTCCGCGACTTCTACGCCTTCGACGAGGCGCCGGCCGCGGCGATCGTGACGAACCCTCCCTTCGATCAGTGCTCGTGCAAGGGCGCAAAGGCCCGCTGGATCTATCACGCGTTGGAGCGTCTGCGCGTCGCCTACATGGCGCTGTTGCTGCCGTGGGGCTGGCCAGGTGCGGCAGGACTCGCCGACCTCTGGCGCCGCTTTCCGCCGGCTCGCGTCTACCTGATGCGCTGGCGGGTCGACTTCACGGGGCAGGGGGCCTCGCCGGCGCTGAACGCTTGGTTCGTCTGGGACTGCACCCATCGCGGCGCCCCCGCTCTTCTCATGCTGGACCGCGTCGACGCGCGACAGTCCGACTTCTTCGGAGGCGCGCTGTGACAGAGCTCGCCCGCTACGCCATCCCGTTCCCCGTCTCCGTCAACACGATGTACGCGCGCTCGAAGAGCGGCATTCGGAAGTCCGACTGCTACAAGGCCTGGATCAGCGAGGCCGGCTGGGAGCTGCGGATCCAGCGGCCGCGCCCGACGATCGGCCCGGTGACGGTCGGCCTGGAGCTGACCGCGCCGGACGATCGGCGCCGCGACGCCGATAACTGCGCCAAAAGCGTCATGGACCTCCTGGTGACCCACCGGGTCATCTCCGACGACAACAGCCAGATCGTCCGCTGGGTAAAGCCCGAGTGGGTGCGGGGCAGGAAGCCCGGCTGCGTCATCGTCATCGCGCAGGCGGACGCGCCATGAACCGCCGCCTCGATCCTCGCATCATCGGGTGGATGCTCGAGCATCCCGCGGAGCTGCGCGCCGCTCATCTGCGGCAGTCCGGCCCGCCCGACCTCCTCGGATGGATGATGCTGAACCCCGACGCGGTGAGGGCAGCCCATGAGGCGCTCTTCGGCCCGGCCAAGCCGTCGGCGCCGTCGGTCGCGCGTGCCTCGACCGCCGGGCTGACGGAGAAGCAGGGCGACGCTTATCGCTTCATCTGCGACTTCGCCGACGAGAACGGCTGCTCCCCGACCTTCAGCGAGATCATGGTCGCGCTCGACCTCAAGTCGAAGGGCGGCGTCTACCGCCTCCTTGACGGGCTCGAAGAGCGCGGCCGCATCCGCCGCCTGCCGAACCGCGCCCGCGCGATCGAGATTGTCGAGGTGCGGCCATGAGTGCTGCGCCGAGCCTCATCGACGCGCTGCCGGCACGCGAGCGCGATTGGAACACGCCCTTCGGACCGCACCTGTCACGCCCGACGGGTGAGCAGCTCACCGGCCGGCGCTTCAGCGGTGAGGTCTCCCTCATGCTGACGAAGGCGACGAGCAACGACATTCCGGCGGCCGGCTTGCGCAAGGTGCGCCGCCGGCTCGCCGCCGAGCGCGGCTTCCTCGTCACCGAGCGCCAGATCTGGGTCCTCAACCATCGGAGCTGGGCCGTCCACGGTGTCGCCCTCGGTACTCGCCCGGCGGTCCCCACCTTCGCAGAGGCGATGGACCGTGCCGCCTCCGACTTCCACGTCATTCTCGCCGAATCGGACCGCAAGCTGTGACGCGCTCCCGTCGACCTGCGCTCGTCCACGACGGGCGCCGGATCATCCAGCCCGGCGCCCGTGCTTGGTTCTCAGCTCAGCGGCTGCCCGCTGTGGCTCTGCATTGCTCTCGCGGCGACCACATCGTCGACCTCGGGCGCGAGGATGCCAGCTCGCTTTGCGAAGCTGACGAAGGCGGCCTGTGCGACCTCCGCATCGAACCCGCCCTCGATGGCGCCGAGGCAGGCGTTACGAGCCAGCCTGTGCGGCAGGGTCTGAAAATCGCCGGCGTGCTCAGTGAGGAAGGAATACGCCTGAAGCGGCGTCTCGATGTTGCGCGGCGCCTGCAGTCCGACAGCGACGCGTACGGGCTTTCTGAAACGGCTGTGCCCCATCTCAAGCTCCTGGTGAACGAGGAACGGAACGGCCTTCAGACGCGCGACACGGCGAAAAGTTCCCGCAGCTGGATGGTGCCGGCGTGAGCGACCTCCTCATCACCCGCGGCGCCGTGATCGACGGCGCCTACCGCTACTGCCTGACGCGCGACCTCGGCATGCCCGCCCGGTCGGCGGCGATCGTCATGATCAACCCGTCGACGGCCGATGCCGAGGAGGACGATCACACCATCCGCAAGCTCTATGGCTTCGCGGTCCGCAACGACATCGGACGATTTACGGTCGTCAACAAGTTCGCCCTGCGCTCGAAGAACGTCGCCGCGCTCCGCCACGCGGAGGATCCTGTCGGGCCGCTGAACGACACCTGGATCGCCAAGGCCGTCGCTGACAACGACATCGTCATCGTGGCCTGGGGCGCGCTGGTGAAGGTGCCGCCGGGCCCCTTGCGCGATCGCTGGCGCGCAGTCGTCGCGATCATCGAGGCCTCTGGCAAGCCGATGCTGTGCCTTGAGGCCTGCGGAGACGGTCACCCGTTCCACCCGCTCATGCGCGCCTACGACACCCCCCTCGTGCCGTGGGTACCCCCGGCATGAGCGGGCCGCGCTACGCGATCATTCCTGCCGATGCGGTGACGGACGACAGCCTGACTGGGCCGGACTTCCGCGTGCTCGCGCTCCTGGGCAAGCACATCGACCGCGCGGGCTGGTGCACGCGGGCGCAGGGCCGCATGGCCGAGGAGCTCGGGATCGCGCGCAAGACGCTGCAGCGCTCGCTCTCGCGCCTCGTAGAGGCCGGCTACGTCGAGGTGCGGCACAAGACGCGGCGGGACGGCGGACAGGCCGCGAACGAATATCGTGTCGTGCTGGACGATGCTGCGCGCGCCGATCAGCTCGACCTCTTCGGCGGCGAGAAGGTGGCATCGGCGAAGCCGACACGGGCCCGCCAGACGCGCACCCCTGCGTCAAAAATGACGCCCCCCCATGGTCACCCAGGTGGCGCACCCCCTGCGTCACCTGGGTGTCCCACCCATAAGGAACGACCCCTTCAGGAAACGGCCCCTTCCGATTCCGGAAAGCTGCGCTGCTTGCCTGCGGCGCCCGCGAACGATGATCGTCCGGCCGAGGTGATCGAGGAGGCGGGTGCCGTCCCGCTTCGTCGCCCGCCCCAGCCTGCCGCCGAACCCGCCGCCCAGGTGCCGTCCTGGACGCGGGCTCAGACGGACGCTCTCGGCGCTCGGCTCCGCGACGCGGCCGGCGCGTCGATCAACTCGGCATCGCCCGGCCTCCTCGTGCTCGCCGAGCCGATCGGCTGGCTGGCCGCCGGCTGCGACCTCGAGCTCGACATCCTGCCGGCCGTGGCCGGGCTCGCCGCTCGGAGCCGCGGCTCGCCGATCAGGTCCTGGTCCTACTTCGCTGGCGCCGTCCGCGAGGCGCGGGATCGCCGCATCGAGGCGGCGAAGCCGGCCCGCGCCAGCAACACCGACGATCCCCGTTCCACCGCCAGAGGAGGCGAGCATGCCCAACGATCTCGCGGCCCGTCGAGCCATCCCACCGGCTCGGGGCGTCGCAATCATGCCGACGAGCTCGACGCCGCTTTCGACGACGCCTTCGCCGCTCTCCTCGGCCCTGTCGATGCTGGATAGCTTCGGGGCGAGGACGCGTCAGGTCGCGCCTGGTCTCGTGCACTTCGCGGCCGGCGCCGCGCCGACCGACGAGGAGTGCACCGCGGCTTTCGCCATCGTCGTCAGGCTCGAGCGCGATCTGGCGCCCGGCTTCGACGTCGACGCGCTGAAGAGCGAGGTGCGCCAGCTGAA
>CANJKV010000236.1 GCA_947474855.1 Aurantimonadaceae bacterium
AAGCGCTTGACGGCCCGAGCACCCGCCGCCTATCTCGACGGGTGCCGCGCATCGAAGGCGGCGGCAGAGGGCGAGCGGGCATGAGAACTCGGGATCGCGGCCGGCTGCTTCGCCGGCAGCTGACCTTCTGGAGCGCCGCCGCGGTCGGCTTCGCGGCCTTCGTCTGGCTGTTCTCCTCGATTCTTCTGCCCTTCGTGCTGGGCATGGTGATCGCCTACTTCCTCGATCCGGTGGCCGATTGGCTGGAGCGGCGGGGGCTGTCGCGCCTGACGGCCAGCATCCTGATCCTCGGGCTCTTCATCATCTCGCTGATGACGGTGATCCTGGTGCTCGTGCCGGTGATCGTATCGCAGGTGGCGAGCTTCGCCGCGCGCCTGCCGGACTATCTCGATCGCCTCCAGCTCCTGGCGGCCGGGCTGCGCACCGGACCGCTGGCCTTCCTGTTCGAGAACAACGAGACGACGCTGCGCGAGGACGTGGCGGGATTCGTGTCGCAGGGAACGGGCATGATCACGACCTTCGTGGCGGGGTTGTGGACCTCGTCGCTGGCGGTGGTCAACTTCGTCTCGCTCTTCGTCGTCACGCCGGTCGTCGCCTTCTATCTCCTTCTCGACTGGGACCGGATGATCTCCGGGATCGACGCCCTGACGCCGCGCCAGCACACGCAGACGGTCCGGCGGCTGGCGCGCGAAATCGACCGTTCGGTGGCCGGCTTCCTGCGCGGGCAGGGCAGCCTCTGCCTGATCCTCGGTACCTATTACGCGGTCGGGCTGTCGCTGGTCGGGCTGAACTTCGGCCTCCTCATCGGGCTCTTCGCCGGGCTGATCTCGTTCATTCCCTATGTCGGCTCGTTTGTCGGGCTGGTGCTCGCGCTGGGCGTGGCGATGGTGCAGTTCTGGCCGGACTGGCCGTGGATCGTGGCGGTCGCGGCCGTGTTCTTCAGCGGCCAGTTCATCGAGGGCAACATCCTCCAGCCCAAGCTCGTGGGCGCCTCGGTCGGGCTCCATCCTGTCTGGCTGATGTTCGCGCTCTTCGCCTTCGGCGCGCTGTTCGGCTTCGTCGGGCTGCTGATCGCGGTCCCGGCTTCCGCGGCGATCGGCGTTCTCGTCCGCTTCGCCATCGTGAAGTATCTCGAAAGCGAGATGTATTTCGGCCGGACCGGGATCGAGTCCGCGCGGCGCCCGGCGCCCGCGGCGATCGCGGAGGCCGACCTGTCTCCGTCGCCGGAGGATCCGAGCCTCGGCGGCGACCCCGTCTGACGGACCGCATGATCATGACCCCGCGCCAGCTCCCGCTCGACCTGCCGCACAGCCCCTCGAACTCCCGCGACGATCTCGTCGTGTCGGAGGCCAACCGCCTCGCGGTCGGCGCGGTGGACTCCTGGCCCGCCTGGCCGCACCCGGTGGTGGTGGCGGTGGGGCCCGAAGGATCGGGCAAGACGCATCTCGCCGAGGTCTTCACCGAGCAGGCGCAGGCGGTCGTCCTGACGCCGGACGCGGTCGATGCCGTGCTCGCCGCCGGGCCCTTCGCCGCCACGCTCGACGACGTCGACTCCGGTCGGTTCAGCGAGGCGCAGCTCTTCGCGATCCTCAACGCGGCGCGGCTGGGGCAGGGCACCGTCTTCGCGACAGCCCGGCAGATGCCGGCGGCGATGCCGGTGCGCCTGCCCGACCTCGCCTCGCGCCTGCGCGCGGCCACCGTGGTGCCGATCCGAGCGCCCGACGACGAGCTCCTGATCGGCGTCCTCGCCAAGCTCTTCGCCGACCGGCAGCTCCTCGTCGAGGACCGCATCCTGACGTTTCTCGCGGCCCGCATGGAGCGCTCGCTCGCCGAGGCGGTTCATCTGGTCGACGCGGTTGACCGGGAAGCGCTCTCCACCAAGTCCGGGGTAAACCTGTCGCTCGTCAAGCGGGTGCTTGACCGTCAGCCGGCTGCCGTTATGAGCAAAGGCGAACGACGTGCGCCTTTGCACGACTGATCGGACGAAGGAGGACGAGGACGCCCGTGTCTGATTCCCAGAAGGTCGAGCTCGCATCGAAGGGCAGCGTCGCGCCGAAGGCTGGCGGCGGTGCGAAGCGCACGTCGCGGCGTGCGGCGCACCCCAAGGTCGAGCCGCGGGCGGCGACGGGCGCCGCGCCCGACGGGAACGCCGCCGAGCATCCGCTCGCCGCGGAAGTCATCATGGCCGATCCGATCGTGGAATCGGGTGCGATGGAAGCGGCCGTCATTCTTGAATCGCCGCCGGTCATCATCGGAGAGCCGGCGCCCGCGCCGGCCGCGGAGAAGCCGGCCGAGCTGCCGGCCGACCGCTACATCAACCGCGAGATCTCCTGGCTGCAATTCAACCGCCGCGTCCTTCAGGAAGCGCAGAACCGAGCGCATCCGCTTCTCGAGCGCGTGCGCTTCCTGTCGATCTCGGCCGGCAACCTCGACGAGTTCTTCATGGTGCGCGTCGCGGGCCTCGCCGCGCAGGTGCGTGCCAAGCTGACGCTGCGCTCGGAGGACGGCCTGACCCCGCAGGGCCAGCTCGACCGCATCCTCGAAGAGGTGTCGACGCTGCAGGCCGAGCAGCAGGGCGCGCTGGCCGAGCTCGTGAAGGAGCTGCGGCTGGAGAACATCCACATCGTCGGGGCCGGCGACCTGAAGCGCGACGAGCGCAACTGGCTCGCCAATCACTTCGACGAGACGATCTTCCCCGTCCTGACGCCGCTTTCGGTCGATCCGGCGCATCCCTTCCCGTTCATCCCGAACCTCGGCTTCTCCATGGCGCTGGCGCTCATCCGCGAGCGCGATTCGCAGAAGATGAACGCGCTGCTGCGCCTGCCGACCGCTCTCCAGCGCTTCATCGAGCTGCCGGCGAGCGCCGACGGGCACCTGCGCTACGTGCCGCTGGAAAGCGTCGTCGCGCTGTTCATCGGCCGGCTCTTCCCGGGCTACCGCGTGCGGGGCGCGGGCACCTTCCGCATCATCCGCGACTCGGACATCGAGGTGGAGGAAGAGGCCGAGGATCTCGTGCGCATGTTCCAGTCGGCGCTGAAGCGCCGGCGGCGCGGCTCGGTGATCCGCATCGAGTTCGATTCGGTGATGCCGGAGAGCTTGCGCAACTTCGTCGCCGGCGAGCTCGAAGTGCCGGAGGCCCGCGTCTCGGTCATGGACGGCATGCTGGCGCTCGATTCCGTCTCGCAGATCTGCAAGGCGCCGCGCGACGACCTGAAGTTCACGCCCTTCATCCCGCGCTTTCCCGAGCGCATCCGCGAGCACAACGGCGACTGCTTCGCGGCGATCCGCGAGAAGGACATCATCGTCCACCATCCCTACGAGTCATTCGACGTGGTGGTGCAGTTCCTGCGGCAGGCGGCGTCCGACCCGAACGTCGTCGCGATCAAGCAGACGCTCTACCGAACCTCGAACGACTCGCCGATCGTGCGCGCCCTCATCGACGCGGCCGAGGCCGGTAAGTCCGTGACGGCGCTGGTGGAGCTGAAGGCCCGCTTCGACGAGGAGGCCAACATCAAGTGGGCGCGCGACCTGGAGCGCGCCGGCGTCCAGGTCGTCTTCGGCTTCATCGAGAAGAAGACCCACGCCAAGCTCAGCCTCGTGGTGCGCCGCGAGGACAACCGCATGGCGAGCTTCGTCCATATCGGCACCGGCAACTACCACCCGATCACGGCGAAGATCTACACGGACCTCAGCTACTTCACCGCCGATCCGGACATCGCGCACGACGTCTCGCTCGTCTTCAACTACATCACCGGCTATGCCGAGCCGACGGACCTGCGCAAGCTCGCGGTGTCGCCGCTGACGCTGAGAAAGCGCATCCTGGAGCTCATCGAGAACGAGATCGTGCACGAGCGCGCCGGGCGCCCGGGCCAGATCTGGATGAAGATGAACTCGCTGGTCGATCCGAAGATCATCGACGCGCTGTACCGGGCGAGCCAAGCGGGGGTCGAGATCGACCTCGTGGTGCGCGGCATCTGCTGCCTGCGCCCGCGCGTCGCCGGCCTGTCCGACAATATCCGCGTGAAGTCGATCGTCGGGCGCTTCCTGGAGCACAGCCGGATCTTCTGCTTCGGCAACGGCTCGGGCCTGCCCTCGCCCCAGGCCCTCGTCTACATGGGCTCGGCCGATCTCATGCCCCGCAACCTCGACCGGCGCGTCGAGACGCTGGTCCCCATCACCAACCCGACCGTGCACAGCCAGGTCCTGTCGCAGATCATGCTCGGCAACATCCTGGACAACCAGCAGAGCTGGTCGGTGGCCTCCGACGGCACCTCGCGCCGGATCGTGCCGTCTTCCGGCGAACAGCCTTTCAACGCGCAGCGCTACTTCATGACCAATCCCAGCCTCTCCGGTCGCGGCAAGGCCCTGAAATCGGATGCTCCCAAGCTCATCGCGCGCCAGCGCGCGGATCATTCGCGTGTCGACTGACCGTTTCCCCGCGCTCGGGCGCCTGCCGGGCCGCAGGCCCGTGGGCGTCGTCGACATCGGGTCGAACTCGGTGCGCCTCGTCATCTACGAGGGCAACGCCCGGGCTCTGACGCCGCTCTTCAACGAGAAGGTCCTGTCGGGTCTCGGCCGGGGGCTCGCCCAGACCGGCCGCCTGAACGATTCGGCGATGGCGAGCGCGCTTTCGGCGCTCGCCCGTTTCCGGGCGCTGGCCGATCAGGCCGAGGTCGAGGAACTCCACCCGATCGCGACCGCCGCGGCCCGCGAGGCCTCGAACGGCACCGAGTTCATCGCGGCGGCCGAGGCGGCGCTGCGCACGCCGATCAACATCCTGTCGGGCGCCGACGAGGCCCGCTTCGCCGCCGAAGGCGTTTTCGCCGGCTTCCACGAGCCGAACGGCATCGCCGGGGATCTGGGCGGCGGCAGCCTCGAACTCGTGGACATCCACGACGGCATCTTCGAGGGCGGTCTCACGATGCCGCTCGGGGGCCTGCGCCTCCAGGACCTGTCGGGCGGCGACCTCGCCAAGGCGCGCCTCATCGCCGACAGTTTCGTGGCCAGCTGCGATCTGGTGCGCAAGGGTCGCGGTCGACCCTTCTACGCCATCGGCGGCACTTGGCGGAACCTCGCCAAGCTCCACATGGAGCAGCGCAACTACCCGCTGCACGTCATGCACGGCTACGAGATCGCGCCGGACGCGGCCGACGCCTTCTTGTCGCTGGTGGCGCGCGGCGACGTCGACAAGCTGCCGGGGATCGCCGCCGTGTCGAAGTCGCGTCGCGCGCTTCTCGCCTTCGGCGCCGTGGCGCTTCACGCCGTGCTGCGCCACCTCAAGCCGTCGTCCATCGTCGTCTCGGCCCTCGGCGTGCGCGAAGGGTTCCTCTATGCGCGCTTGCCGGAGGAGGAGAAGCGGCTCGACCCGCTGATCGAGGCCTCGCGCGAGCTGGCCTTCCTGCGCGCCCGCTCGCCCGAGCACGCGTTGGAGCTGGTGGAATGGAGCCACCGCAGCTTCGAAACGCTCGGCATCGACGAGACGCCGGAGCAGGAGCGGCTGCGGGCCGCCGCCTGCCTTCTCGCCGATGTCGGCTGGCGGGCCCATCCCGATTATCGCGGCAAGCAGGCCCTGTCCTTCATCGCGCACGCGGCCTTTCCCGCCATCGACCATCGCGGGCGCGCATTTCTGGGGCTGACCAACTACTACCGCCACGAGGGCTCGTTCGAGCAGTCGCACGTGCCCGAGATCGAGACGCTGATCGACGAGAAGCTCCTGGCCCGGGCGCGGCTCCTCGCCTCGCTGTTCCGCGTCACCTACCTCCTCACGGCGGCGATGCCCGGCCTTCTGAACCGGCTGCGCTGGATGCCGGATTCGCGCGGCGGCTTTACGCTGGCCGTGCCGCGCGATCTCGGCGGCCTTGTCGGCGAGAAGCCGGAAGGGCGTCTCCAGCAGTTCGCCGCGCTCGTCGGCAAGACCCTGCGGATGGAGGTGCGCTGAGGCCGCGCGCCCGCCGCGAGGTCCTGCGGAAATCGCGCTCGGCGGGCAACGAAAGGCGCGTCCGCGCGTAATGGCCGCATGGGTATCGAGATCGAGCGCAAGTTCCGGATCGACGACGACGGGTGGCGGCGACAGGTCGGCGGCGACAGCCAGGCCATCCGTCAATTCTATCTTGCCGTGCGCGACGGCTTCTCCTTGCGCGTGCGCATCCTGGACAAGGCGCGCGCCGTGATGACGCTGAAGACCGGCGCCGGCCTGTCGCGCGGCGAATACGAGTACGAGATCCCGCTGGATGAGGCGCGCGAACTCGAAGCCTCGCGCATCGGGCGAACCGTCGAGAAGCGCCGCTACCGGGCCGATCTCGGCGTCGAAGGGCTCGTGGTCGAAGTCGACGTCTTCGAGGGCGCGCTGGCGCCGCTCGTTCTCGCTGAGATCGAGCTGCCGGCGGTCGACCATGCCGTCGATCTGCCGGACTGGCTCGGCCCGGAGGTGACGGGCGAGGGCGCATACTCGAATTCGTCCCTGGCGCTGGCAGAGGCGCCGCCACTCCCTCCGCAGTCGTGAGACATCCCATGGCCTATCGCCTCGACCCATATCGTCCCCCCGCCGAGGAGATCGCCCGCGTCGCCCGCGAGGAACTGGAGAAGGCGGCGTCCGAACTGCGCGACCCCCAGGCGGATCAGGGAGAAGCGATCCACGACGTCCGCAAGCGCCTGAAGAAGCTGCGCGGGCTGCTGCGCTTCGCGCGGGAAAGCGATCCGCGCCTGTACCGGCGCGAGAACGCCCGCCTGCGCGACGCGGCGCGCAGCCTGTCGGCCGTGCGCGACCGCACGGCGCTGATCGAATCGCTGGACGCGCTGCGGGAGCATGTCGGCGAAAGTGTCGCGCCGGCCTCCTTCGCCGTCATCCGCGCCGCCTTGGAGCACAAGCGGCAGATGGCGGTGGCGGCCGAGGGGGATGTCGGGGCGCGCGTGTCGCAGGTGATCGAGGTCCTGGACGGCGCCCTGGAGGACTGGCGCGAGCGCCGCGCGGTCGGCGCGTCGCAGGGGCGCTCCTCGCTTCTTCATGGGCTGGAGGAGAATTATCGACGAGCCCGCACGGCGCTGAAGACGGCGACCGCCAGCGGTGACGCCGAGGACTTCCACGACCTGCGCAAGCGGGCGAAATACCACGCGATGCATCTCAAGCTTCTCGCCGACGCTTGGCCGGAGGTGCTGACGCCGGCCCGCAAGGCGGCGGACGGCGTCGCCGACGCGCTCGGCAGCGACCACGACTACGCCGTCCTGCTCGGCGAGATGGAGGCCGAGCCTCACCTGTTCGGGGCCCAGACCCACCGCGCCCGCATCGCCGCGCTCGCCTCGACGCGCCAGCGCGAGCTGCGCAGCGAGGCGGTCGCGGCCTGCGCGCGGCTCTTCGCGGAAAAGCCGAAGGCCTTCCGGCGGCGCATCGCGGCCTATCTCGACCGCGCCGCAGTCGAGGGGGCTGCGATGGACGCGACGCAGGCGAGCAAGCTCGTCGCCTGAGGGAGCGCGTGCCATGGCCGGGGGCGTCCGGCCCTGCTAAGCGTCGGGCCGATTGTGGAGGCGGAGATGCGATGCTGAAGCGGTTCTTGAACCAGAAGGGTGCGGCCGACGCGTCGCCCGCGGCACCGGACGAGCCCGTGCGCGAGCCCCCGCGGCCTGTGACGGCTCTCGACCGGACCATCATGACGATCTCGTGCCGGGACTGCGATCCGATTTCCAAGGTCGCGGATGCCGGCCGCATCGTCGCGACCGATGCGGGACCCGTCCAGATCATGCACAACGGCGTGCGCGTGAAGGCGGGCGGCTACTACGGCGACTGGATGGCGCAGGTGATCCGCGGTCTGCGCGGGCACCACGAGCCGCAGGAAGAGCTGCTCTTCCACGCCCTCATGCCGTTCGTTCGACACGGGACGCTGATGGTCGAGCTCGGCGCCTTCTGGTCCTACTACTCGCTTTGGTATCTCCACGAGATCCCCGGCTCGCGCTCCATCGGCGTCGAGCCCGACCCGGCGCACCTGGAAGTCGGGCGCTTCAATGCGGGCCTGAACGGGGTCGCCCATCGCATGGCCTTCCACCGAGCCTGGGTCGGAGGCGACGGCTTGAAGGAGATCTCGGCCGTCTGCGAGTCGGACGGGCAGGCGCACCTCCTGCCCTGCGTGGACATGAACGGTGTCCTGGCGCTTGCCGGCGGCGGCGAGGTCGAGATGCTGCACATCGACGCGCAGGGCGCCGAGCTGCCCTTCATCCGCTCCATGGAAGCCGCCGGAGCCGCCCGCCGCGTCCGTTTCGTCGTGGCGTCGACGCACCACGAGAGCATCTCGGGTTCGCCGTCGACCCATCA
>CANJKV010000237.1 GCA_947474855.1 Aurantimonadaceae bacterium
GCCGAGGATCCCTTTCACCGCGTCGTCCTGGCTCTCGAAGATCCGCGCCTTGCCGTGGAAGACGAGGATCGACTCGTCGACGCCCGCCGTCTTCACGATGCAGCCGTCCTCGGCGAGGTTGCCGTAGAGAACCGCGAGGCCGCCGTCGCGCGAATAGCAGTGTTCAAGGTCGCGGATGACGCCGGTTTCACGGTCGAGGTCGAGCGCGTCGAAGCGGCGCTCCTGGGAGAAGGCGACCTGCGTCGGGACGCCGCCGGGAGCCGCGCGGAAGAAGTCGTGGACGCGCCGGCTCTCGGTTCGCTTGACGTCCCAGCGCTCGAGCGCCGCCCCGAGAGACTCCGAATGCACCGAGCCGACGCTGGTGTCGATGAGGCCGGCGCGGTCGAGCTCGCCGAGGATGCCGAAGATCCCGCCGGCCCGGTGGACGTCCTCCATGTGGACGTTGGCGACGGCGGGAGCGACCTTGCACAGCACCGGCACGCGCCGCGACAGGCGGTCGATGTCGGCCATGGTGAAGTCGATCTCCGCCTCGTGGGCGGCGGCGAGGAGATGCAGCACCGTGTTGGTCGAGCCGCCCATCGCGATGTCGAGCGTCATGGCGTTCTCGAAGGCGGCGAAGCTCGCGATGGAGCGCGGCAGGACGGAATAGTCATCCTGCTCGTAGTGCCGGCGCGCGAGGTCGACGACGAGGTGGCCGGCCTCCACGAACAGGCGCTCGCGGTCGGCGTGGGTGGCGAGCGTCGAGCCGTTGCCGGGCAGCGACAGGCCGAGCGCTTCCGTCAGGCAGTTCATCGAATTCGCCGTGAACATGCCCGAGCACGAGCCGCAGGTCGGGCAGGCCGAGCGCTCGATGATCTTGACGTCCTCGTCCGAGATCCGGTCGTCGGCCGCCGCGATCATCGCGTCGACGAGGTCGAGCTTCTTTTCCGTCTGGTCCGGCCAGACGACCTTTCCGGCCTCCATCGGCCCGCCCGAGACGAAGACGGCCGGGATGTTGAGGCGCATCGCCGCCATCAGCATGCCGGGGGTGATCTTGTCGCAGTTGGAAATGCAGACCATGGCGTCGGCGCAGTGCGCGTTGACCATGTACTCGACCGAGTCGGCGATGAGTTCGCGGCTCGGCAGCGAGTAGAGCATGCCGTCGTGGCCCATCGCGATGCCGTCGTCGACGGCGATCGTGTTGAACTCCTTGGCGACGCCCCCGGCCTTCTCGATCTCGCGCGCGACGAGCTGGCCGAGGTCCTTCAGGTGGACGTGGCCGGGCACGAACTGGGTGAAGGAGTTCACCACCGCGATGATCGGCTTGCCGAAATCGCTGTCCTTCATGCCCGTCGCGCGCCAAAGGCCGCGCGCGCCCGCCATGTTGCGGCCGTGGGTGGTGGTGCGCGAGCGGTACTGCGGCATGGGAGCGATCCCGTGTGAAGGATGGACGACGAGGTATGCGCCTGCGCATAGACCCATCCGCCCCCGAACGGAAGCCCCTGACGGGAAAGCGATTTGCCCGGCCGCCGGCGCCCGCGATTGTCAGCCCTCCGGCCGGCTGGTAGTGCCGAACGGTTTTCGGGCGCGTCCTGGCCCGCCTTCAGCCCTTGCAGGAGCCGTAAGTTTTCGATGACGATCCGCGTCCATAAGAACGACCTTCCCGACATTTCCCGCTACACCGGCCCGGTCGCCATCGATACCGAGACGCTCGGCCTCGACACGCGCCGCGACCGGCTCTGCGTCGTGCAGCTCTCGCCGGGCGACGGCACGGCCGACATCGTGCAGATTTCCAAGAACCAGCGCGAGGCGCCCAACATCGCCGCGCTCCTCAAGGACGCCTCGAAGACGAAGATCTTCCATTACGCCCGCTTCGACGTCGCCACGCTCTTCCACACCTTCGGCGTCATGACGGACGGCATCTTCTGCACCAAGATCGCCTCGCGCCTGACGCGCACCTATACGGACCGGCACGGCCTGAAGGACCTCGCCCGCGAGCTGATCGGCGTCGATCTGTCCAAGCAGCAGCAGTCCTCGGACTGGGCGGCCGAGACGCTCTCGCCGGCGCAGATCGAGTACGCGGCCTCCGACGTCCTCTACCTCCACGACATCATGGGCGTCCTTTACAAGCGGCTCGACCGCGAGGACCGGATGGATCTCGCCAAGAGCTGCTTCTCGTTCCTGCCGACGCGGGTCCGCCTCGACCTCCTCGGCTGGGAGAATGAGGACATCTTCTCGCACTCGATCTGACGCGCGATCGCCGCGGGCGGAGCCAAACCCGCCCGCGGCGCGTTCCGGCCTCCCGATGAAGGAGGCACGACCATCATGGCCAAGACCAACAAGCTCGCCGAGTTCAGCTTCGAGCCGAGCGCGGACGCGCAGAGCGCCCAGATCCACGTCAAGGACGACAAGGGCGCCACGCTGGAGCTGACGGCCACCCGCGAACAGCTCGAACTCCTCGCCGACAGCCTGGACGAGTTCCTCGCCGACACCGAGGACGCCGACGAGATCGAGGACGACGAGGACGAGGACGAGGAGGTCGACGACGCGGACGGAGCCGAAACGGGCGAGCAGCAGCGCTCGCCCGGCCGGCGCTGACGCGGACGCAGCCACACGATCGAAGCAGCGGGGATCGAGGAGCGCCGGAATGACCACATCCGAGAAGCCCATGTCCGACGTTTCGCCGGCGGACGCGCAGAACACCCATCAGGGCCGGCCGAGCGGCATCGAGCGGGGCGCCCCGCCCCGCCCGAAGACGGATGAAGCCGTGGCGGACGCGGATCTCGCCGACAAGGCCAGAGTGCCGAAAGGCGGCGTCGGCTACGAGAGCTGACGCAAGGAAACCAGCGCTGTCGCGGCGGCCGCCGAGCCGCTGCGGCAGCGGACCTTCCGAACGGTTAGCGTATCGAGAACCCGCGCAAGCCATTCTTTCGTCTTGGCTTTACACCAGCGATCGCGACCACCGCCAAGACTTTTCCCGTCCTGCCGTAGAGGCATGCGTCGGATCGCTCGAATTGGAGCGAATCAATTGGGCGGCGATTCAGCGGCCTCACCCATAGTCCTTCTGTGGAAGCAACCACGAAGGATGGGGACAACCGATGGCCGCCGTGACCCGCAACGAGATCGCCGAGAAGAGCTTCGTCATACGGGAGGAGCGCTCCTTTCACAGCCGGGCGCGGGCCGATCGCGATGCCGGGCTCTGGATGGCCGGCCGCATGGGCCTCGACGGGGCCGCGGCCGAGGAGTTCGCCGCCACCGCGGTCGAGGTCGGCGTGCGGGCTCCCGGCGGGCGCGGGGGCTTCGACCATCTCGCGGCCTATCTCGGCCAGGCCGGCATCAACATCGAGGAACTGCGCACCCGCTATGCCCTCGTCATGGCCTCGGCCGAACTGTCGGCCGGCGTCCTGGCGCTAGCCGACCGGATCGAGCCCCTGAAGAATCCTTCCTGAACTCGGAACCATCGGCAACGTGCGACGTTTGGGAGCCGATTTCAGCCGCGTGGGCTTCGCACGAGCCGGCTGATCCTTCACGCCCCCATGACGCGCAGCCTGTGACACCATGACGATCCAAGACGAACTCACCCGCCGCGACTGGGACACGCTCAAGGATATCGGACGCGGCCTCGTGTCCGAGGGCACCTATGCCGCCCATCTCGACCGCCTCCTCCGCCTGGAGATGGCCGCCACCAACGAGGGGCGGCTCCACCTGACCGAGCTCGGCCGCCGGGCCGTGGTGCGCGGCTCGCCGACCTTGTGGTCGCTGACCGCCTGACCCGCGCCGGGCGGGTCCGGCCGTCACAAAGGTTTCACACGAGTTATACCAATTCTTTCAGACTCCTGATCGAGGTTTCCGGCACCAACAGCAAGCAGCCGGACACCCCGTGAGCACGACCGGAGACAAGCGCCGACATCTCCGCAGCACCTATTTCGGCGCTGTCGGAACCCAGCTTTGCCTCATCGCGATTTGCCTCCCGGCCGCGGCCATGGCGGGCGGGCAAGCGGCCTGGATCCTTGCGTCGGCGAGCCTTGCCGGCTTGTCGTTGCTTCTTCTCGGCCGAATGCGCTGGAATTTCCTCGCCTCGCTCCACGCGGAAGCCGAGCGCTCGCGCATCGCCGTGCGCGACACGCAGGCCGACGAGGTCACCGGCGCGCTGACGCGGCGGGCCTTCTTCCGAGCCGCCGAGGCGGCGCTCGCGGCCCGCGGCGGGCGCGAGGGGAACGGCGCGCTGCTTCTTCTGGACATGGACCACTTCAAGCAGATCAACGACGCGCACGGCCACGACATGGGCGACGCCGCGTTGCGGCACCTGGCGGCGGCGGTGGAACAGACCGCGCCGGAGGCCGTGTTCGGGCGCCTGGGCGGCGACGAGTTCGCGCTTCTCGCCCGCGGCGAGGCGGCCGGCGATCCGCTGCGTCTCGCACGCTGCCTCCTCGCCGAAGTCGGACGGCCGATGCAGTTCCACGGCCGCCACCTGCGCCTGTCGGCCTCGATCGGCGTCGCCGCCATCGACGGAACGCTGGACGAGATGGTCGGCCGCGCCGATCTCGCCTTGTACGAGAGCAAGCGCGCCGGCCGCGCCCGGGCGACGCTGTTCGATGCCGAGATGCTGCGCGAGCGCCGGCAGCAGCGCTTCATCGAGCGGGACCTGCGGGCGGCGATCCTGCTCAACGAGCTGGAGCTCGCCTATCAGCCGATCGTCACCGGCGACGGGACGCTTCACGCCTGCGAGGCGCTGGTGCGCTGGCGTCACACGGCCCGCGGCCTCATCCCGCCGTCCGAGTTCATCCCGGTGGCGGAGCGCTCGCTGCTCATCGACGCGCTCGGCGCCTGGGTGCTCAAGCGGGCCTGCAGCGACGCGGCCGAGGTCGCGCGCCTGCCGGTCGGCGTCAACTTCTCGGCCGCGCAGTTCCGCCGCGACGACGTCGTCGCCCTGGTGGAGCGCACCTTGCAGGAAACCGGCCTCGAGCCGCAGCGGCTCGTCATCGAGGTCACCGAAACGCTCGCCATGGACGCCCTGCCGGCGGTGCGCGCGCGGGTCGAGGCGCTGCGCGCCCGCGGCGTGCGCATCTCGCTCGACGATTTCGGGGCCGGCCACTGCGGCTTCTCGAACCTGTGCTCCTTCCCGTTCAACTCGGTGAAGATCGACCGCAGCTTCGTGTCGCGCCTCGGCTCCTCGGAAGCCGACGACGCCGTGGTGTCGGCGCTTGGGCGCATCGGGCGGGTGCTCGGCATGGCGGTGGTGGCGGAAGGCATCGAGACGCCGGCGCAGCTCGCCCTGTCGCGCGCCGCCGGCTGCAACCTGTTCCAGGGCTACCACATCGCCCGGCCGCAGCCTTGGTCCGCAATCCGCCGCGACTGGATCGGCGCCGGCGCGGCGCCGCTCCTTGCGGGCGCTGCCTGAGCTCCGTCAGCGCGCGGGCTCTTTCGGCGCCTCGCCGTGGCGCGGGCCGGAGGTCGGCCCCGCGCTCTCGACGCGCCCCGCCGCGATGTCGCGGCGCCCTTCGTCCTGCAGATCGGCGTCGCCGGTGATCTCGGCGACGAGTTCCTTCGCCGCGCCCTTCATCCTCTTGCCGAGGCCGGAAACCGGATTGCTCGTCATGTCGCTCTCCCTGTTCGGCAGGAAACGCGCGGACGGGGCTCGAAGTTCGCCCCGTCCGGTTCCGGCTCAGGACAGTTCGGCCGAGCTCATCTCCGCCGCGCGGCAGACCGCCTGATCGAGCTCGCGGGCGCCGTAGGGCTTCGACAGGACGATCGCGTCCTCGGCGTCCGGCACGCTGGCGTCGCCGGTGGCGAAGACGACGCCGATCCCCGGCCGCATGGTCCGCGCCTTGCGGGAGAGCTGCGGCCCCGACAGGCCCGGCAGGTTGACGTCCGTGACGAGCACGTCGACCGGCGCCGTTTCGAGCGCGACCAGCGCGTCCTCGGCGCTCGCCGCCTCGACGACGACGTGGCCGGCATCCTGCAGCATGTCGGCCGAGTTGGCGCGGATCAGCTCGTCGTCCTCGACGAGAAGCACGGTGCGCGGCGTGAAGGACCGGCGCGCCGGCGCCGGGGCGTCCTCGGCCTCGTCCGCCGTCGCAAGGGTCTCGTCGCTGATCGGGGGCGCGGCCGCGACGCGGCGGCGCTGCGCCTCGTTGGCGAGGACGTGCCGGATCTTCCGGGCGAGAGCCTCGCGGGTATAGGGTTTCGACAGGAGGTCGACACCCGGGTCGAGGCGCCCGCCGTGGACGATCGAGTTCTCCGTGTAGCCGGAGGTGAACAGCACCGCTAGGCCGGGAATGCGCTCCTTGGCCTTGCGGGCGAGCTCCGGGCTCTTCAGCGTGCCGGGCATGACGACGTCGGTGAAGAGGAGGTCGATCGGCACCCCGCTCTCGACGACGCTGAGCGCCGACTGCGCGTCGACCGCCTTGAGGACGCGGTAGCCGAGGTCGCGCAGCATCTCGACCACGGTCTCGCGCACCTCGGCGTCGTCTTCGACCACCAGAACCGTTTCGGCGCCGCCCACGACCGGCAGGTCGGCGACGCGCACCTCGACGTCCTCGGCCTCGAGGGCGCGCGGCAGGTAGAGGCGGATCGTCGTGCCTTGCCCGACCTCGGAATAGATCTTCACGTGGCCGCCCGACTGCTTCACGAAGCCGTAGACCATGGACAGGCCGAGGCCCGAGCCCTTGCCCTCGGGCTTGGTGGAGAAGAAGGGCTCGAAGACCTTCTCCATCACCGCCCGGCTCATGCCGCTGCCCGTATCGCTGACGGCGAGCATGACGTACTGGCCGGGCGAGACGTCCGCGTTGGCGCGGGCATAGGCGTCGTCGAGGCTGGCATTGCCGAGCTCGATCGTCAGCTTGCCCTGCCCCTCCATTGCGTCGCGGGCGTTGATCGCGAGGTTGAGGAGCGCGTTTTCGACCTGGGTCGGGTCGATGAAGGTGTTCCAGAGGCCCCCGCCGAAGATGGTCTCGATCTCGATGCCCTCGCCGAGCGCGCGGCGCAGGAGGTCGTCCATGCCGCGCACGAAGCGCGTGACGTTGACGACCTTGGGCTCCAGCGCCTGGCGCCGGCCGAAGGCGAGGAGCTGCGAGGCGAGCTTGGCGCCGCGCGACACGCCGGCAAGCGCGTTGGCGATCCGCCGTTCGGCCCGCTCCTGGCCCGCAATGTCCTTCTGGAGGAGCTGGAGATTGCCGGACACGACCTGGAGGAGGTTGTTGAAGTCGTGCGCGACGCCGCCGGTCAGCTTGCCGATGGTTTCGAGCTTCTGCGACTGGGCCAGCGCCGCCTCGGCCTGGCGCCGCTCGTCGATCGCCGCGACGACGCGCGCTTCCAGCGTCTCGTTGAGGGCGCGCAGCTGGTCCTCGGCCCGCTTGCGGTGGCGCACGCTGCGCTCGAGGTCCTCGGCGTGCCGCCGCAGGGCCTCCTCGGTGCGCATGCGCTCGTCGACGTCGAAGACGAGGACGTGGATGCCCTCGACCATGCCTGAATGCGACACGCGGGGGATGTAGCGGATCTCGGTGGCGCGCCGCCCGCCGTCACGATGCGGCAGCCAGCCGTCGGAGGTGACGCTCTCGCCTTTCAGCGCCCGCTCCAGGAGGGGCAGGCGATCGGCATAGGCCTCCGCGCCGAGAACCTCGCGGGCATGGCGCCCGACGATCTCGGCCGGGTCGAGGCCGAACCAGGCCTCGTAGTAGCGGTTGGCGAAGCGGTAGACGTGGCCGTGGTCCAGGAAGGCGACGAGCACGGGCATGGCATCGGTGATGATGCGCAGCTCCGCCTCGCTGCGTACGAGCTCCCGCTGCGCCCGAACCCGGTCGGTGTTCTCCAGCACCGTGCAGAGCACGCCCCCGACGCGCCCGTCCGCCTCGTGGATCGGTGTGTAGAAGAGGTCGAACATGACCGCCTCGGGCACCCCGTTGCGCATGAGCGTCATCGGCTGGTCGCGGAACGCCTGCACCGTGCCGCGGAAGCCCTCCTCCAGGACGTGGCGGTTCCAGTCCCAGATCTCGGGCCAGATGCCGAGCACGGTGCCGCCCAGCGCGCGCGGATGGTTGCCGCCGGCGATCGCGATGTAGCCGTCGTTGTAGATCATCACGTGGTCGGGTCCCCACATGAGGACCTTCGGAATCGGGGAGTTGACCAGCGTGTTGACTTCGAAGCGCAGGTGCGGGGACCAGCTCTCGATCGGGCCGAGCGACGTCCGGCTCCAGTCGAGGCGGCGCACCATCTCGCCGGTCTCGCCTCCGCCGATGGGCCAGGCGTGCCGGGAATCGATGAAGCTGTCCATGAACGTGCGGCCCTCGTGAGATCCGTCCGGCGGGCGCAC
>CANJKV010000238.1 GCA_947474855.1 Aurantimonadaceae bacterium
CCTCGTTGCGCGCCCGTACGGCGAGGCCCGCCGCGAGGTTGCCTCCGGCGCTGTCGCCGGCCAGCACCACGTGCCGCCCTTGCGCGAGAAGCGCCGAGAGCGCCGCCCAGCCGTCCTCGAAGGCGGCCGGCCAGCGGTGCTCGGGCGCGAGCCGGTAGTCGATCGCGACGAGCTCGGCGCCGGTCCCCTGCGCGAGCTCCGCGCAGACCGTGTCGTGGCTGTCGAGCGAGCCGACGACGAAGCCGCCGCCGTGGAGATAGAGGATCGTCGCGTCCGTCGAAACATGCGCCGGACGGTAGAACCGCGCGGGGATGGCGCCGAGCGGCCGGTCCTCGGCCGCGACGCCCTCGGGCCGGCCGGGATCGAACGCGGCGCACAGCGCGTCGTACCAGCGCCGCTGCTGCTCGACGGAAGCGGACACCGCGTCGGGCGGATAAAAGGCGTCGCAGTGCGCCTGGAAGTCGAGGATCTCCGCTTCCTCCGGTGTCGGCCCGCTCATCCCGTCTCTCCCGCTTCGCTCTCGGATGTCCCGTGTTGCCATTGCGGCGGCTCCCGGCGCAATGAAGCGGGCGGCGCGGCGCGGGAGGCTGACACTCTGCGCGCTGCCCGCTCCCTCATCACGCTTCCGGCTGCCGCACTCCGATGACCCGTCCCAACATCCTGATCCTGATGGTCGACCAGCTCAACGGGACGCTGTTTCCCGACGGCCCGGCCGACTTCCTCCACGCGCCGAACCTGAAGCGGCTGGCGGCGCGATCCTTGCGCTTTCCCCATGCCTATACCGCGAGCCCGCTCTGCGCGCCGGCGCGGGCGAGCCTCATGTCGGGCCAGCTTCCCTCGCGCACCGGCGTCTACGACAACGCCGCCGAGTTCGCTTCCGCGATCCCGACCTACGCCCACCACCTGCGACGGGCCGGCTGGTACACGGCGCTGTCGGGCAAGATGCACTTCGTCGGTCCCGACCAGCTCCACGGCTTCGAGGAGCGCCTGACCACCGACGTCTACCCCGCCGATTTCGGCTGGACGCCGGACTACACCAGGCCGGGGGAGCGGATCGACTGGTGGTACCACAATCTCGGCTCGGTGACGGGCGCGGGCGTCGCCGAGATCACCAACCAGTACGAATACGACGACGAGGTCGCCCACTTCGCCACCGCCAAGCTCTACGACCTGTCGCGGGGCAAGGACGCGCGGCCCTGGTGCCTGACGGTCTCCTTCACCCACCCGCACGACCCCTATGTGGCGCGGCGCAAGTACTGGGACCTCTACGAGGACTGCCCCGCCCTGGCGCCGCCCGTCGGC
Source organism: Aurantimonadaceae bacterium (assembly GCA_947474855.1). Classification (GTDB taxonomy): domain Bacteria; phylum Pseudomonadota; class Alphaproteobacteria; order Rhizobiales; family Rhizobiaceae; genus Antarcticirhabdus. Next base: position 1,303 of record CANJKV010000238.1, read on the forward strand.
CGCATCGCGCGCGAGGATCAGGACCCGCATTCGCGCCGCTTGATGGACGCCTGCAACGATCAGGAATACGTGATCACGGCCGATGAGGTCGCCCGCTCGCGCCGCGCCTACTTCGCCAACATCTCCTACGTCGACGACAAGATCGGCGAGATCCTGCGCGTCCTGGACAGCTGCCGCATGGCGGAGAACACGGTGGTGCTCTTCACCTCCGACCACGGCGACATGCTCGGCGAGCGGGGCCTGTGGTTCAAGATGAACTTCTTCGAGGGCTCGGCGGGCGTGCCGCTGATGGTGGCGGCGCCTGGCATCGAGCCCGCGCGGATCGACGCGCCGGTCTCGACGCTCGACGTCGTGCCGACGCTGGGCGCGCTCGCCGGCATCGACCTGTCCGCGATCATGCCCTGGACGGACGGGCTCTCGCTCCTCGACACCGCGCGGGCGGGGACGCGGAGCCAGCCCGTGCCGATGGAATACGCCGCGGAAGGCTCGGTCGCGCCGCTCGTCGCGATCCGCGACGGGCGCTGGAAGTACGTCGCCTGCCGCGCCGACCCGGAGATGCTCTTCGACATGGAGGCCGACGCGCACGAACTGCGCAACCTCGCAGCCGACCCCGCTTATGCCGACACGCTCGCCCGCCTTCGCGCTACTGCCGAGGCGCGCTGGAACCTCGAGCGCTTCGACGCCGAGGTGCGCGCCAGCCAGGCCCGCCGCCACGTCACCTACGAGGCCCTGCGCAACGGCGCCTACTACCCCTGGGACCACCAGCCGCTGCAGAAGGCCTCCGAGCGCTACATGCGCAACCACATGGACCTCAACGTCCTGGAAGAGCAGCAGCGGTTCCCGCGGGGGGAATAGGCGTCAGCGGCGCAGCACGTCCTGCCATTCGGCGTGGCGGGCGAACTGCGCGCGGGCGAAGGGGCAGAGCGGCAGGATGCTGCGCCCCGTCTCCCGCGCGTTCTCCACCGCCCGGCGCACCAGCGCCTCGCCGACGCGACGGCCGCGCAGCGCGTCGGGAACCTCGGTGTGGTCGATGATGAGAAGCCGCTCGCCGGCCCGGCTCACCGTCATCTCCGCCTCGTGCCCGTCGAGCCGGGCGAGGTAGCGGCCCTTGGCCGGCCCTTCCTCGTAGGTGATGTCCGGGCTCGCTCCCGCAGGCGCCGGCGCCAGACCGCCGCCGGCTTCCGGCGCCTCGTGCAGGGGCCGCGGCCGGCGCGGGGCGCCCGGGCGGCATTCGAGGATCGACCGGTCCCAGCGGGCGAGATCGGCGGCCGCGGCATAGGTCGTCTCGAGGAAGCCGAGGAGCGCCGCGTCCGGATCGGCGCTCTCGCGCACGGCCGCGTAGGGAAGGACGAACTCGCCGAGATCCTTGTGCCAGAAGGCGGCGTCCGGCTGGACGCCGGCCTGCGCGTAGCCCTGCGGGGCGGGATAGGCATAGGCGTAGAAGGCGGGGTAGTCGACGCCGCCGCTGCCACCCGGCCAGAAGCCGGCCGAGGAGACCTCCTGATCGTAGGCTTCCTGCGCGACATCGTCGGGCAGTGCCGGAACGCCGCCCGGATGAAGTGGCGCCGCGCGCCCCGAGAAGCGCGTGGCGGCGAGGTCGAAGGAGCCCCAGAAGAGATGCACGGGGCTCGCCTTGCCGATGAACGAGGTGCGGAAGGCCTTGAAGACCCGGTCCGCCGCGGCGAGCGCGCGGAAGAATCGCGTGACCGCCTCGGCGTCGTAGGGGCGGTCGCGATGATCCTCGGCGAAGGGCACGGGATCCGCCACCTCGTTCGGGCTGCCGTGAAAATCGGGCCTGCCGCCCACGGCCGCGATCAGGTCGCGGAACTCGGCGTGGAACGCCGCCACAGTGGTCGGACGCAGCGCCATCTCCGCCCGGCGCCCGTCGCCGCTCTCGGCGATCACCTTGTGATCGACGAGGTCGAACAGCACCTCGACGCCCGGCCCGTCGGGCACGAGCGTTGTCGTCAGTCCGCGCGCGCCGACGAGAAAGGTCGCGTGCCAGGAATGATTGATCCAGGGCGTGTGGGCCAGACGATACTTGCCGCCGACCTGGAGATAAAGATGGAGCGCGGCGCAGGTCTCGCGCCAGGACAGGTAGTCGAGTTCCGGCCAACGCGCATCGGTCATCGGTGATCTCCTATGGCAAGCTGATCGTTCGATAGCACGAGCGGATGGAGCCCGGTACGGCGACCCTGCGTTCGCTGTCCGGCAACACCCCTGGACGAGCCGGGCCGCCCGGCCATATCGCTGCCGGACCCGGTCCGCCCGAACATCGCGCTTCCGAAGGAGCCCGCCATGCCCCATCCCGCCCTCGTTCCCGGCAACGTCGCCGTCGTCACCGGCGGCGCCTCGGGCATCGGCCTCGCCTCTGCCAAGCGCTTCGCCGGGCTCGGGCTGAAGGTGTGCATCGCCGACGTCGCGGGCGAGCGGCTGGAGGCGGCGGCCGAGGCGCTGGCAAGCGTCGCGCCGGGCGGGGCGGGCGACGTGATGGCCTCGGCGACGGACGTGGGGGATCGCGAGGCGCTGGTCGCATTGGAGCGGGGCGTCGTCGAGCGCTTCGGGGGCACGGACGTCCTCATGAACAATGCCGGCATCCAGCCGGGCAGTGCGCTGTTTGGGCCGGTGGAGAGCTGGGAGCGGGTGCTGCGCGTCAATCTCTGGGGCGTGATCCACGGAAGCCAAGTCTTCGTGCCCGGCATGGTGGCGCGCGAGAAACCGGGGCTCGTGATCAACACCGGCTCCAAGCAGGGCATCACGACGCCGCCCGGCGACCCGGCCTACAACGTGTCCAAGGCCGGCGTGAAGGTCTTCACCGAGGCGCTGCAGCACGAGCTTCGCAACATGGAGGGCGCCCAGGTCTCGGCGGCGCTCCTGATCCCCGGCTTCGTGTTCACGCCGCTGGCGGCGGGCGAGCGCAGGGAAAAGCCGGCGGGCGCATGGACGGCCGAGCAGACGGCGGACTTCATGATCGAAAAGCTTGAGGCCGGCGACTTCTACATCCTCTGCCCCGACAACGACGTGCCGCGCGAACTCGACGAGAAGCGCATCCTTTGGGCGGCCGGCGACATCGCCGACAACCGTCCGCCGCTGTCGCGCTGGCATCCGGACTACGCGGACGCCTTCGCGGCGCACCTGAAGGCGTGAGGACGCCTCGGGCCATCATCTGGGAGAATCGAGCATGAGCATTCCCGAGCGGCGCTTCGGGCGCACCGGCTGGAGCGTGTCCGCGATCGGCTTCGGCGCCTGGGCCATCGGCGGCTCCTGGGGCGAGGTCGGCGAGGAGGACGCCAAGAGCGCGATGAACGCCGCCCTCGACGCCGGCATGACCTTCATCGACACGGCCGACGTCTACGGCGACGGGCGCTCCGAGCGTATCATCCGCGATGTTCTGAAGGCGCGCGGGGGCGAGAGACCGGTCGTCGCGACCAAGGCCGGCCGGCGGCTGAACCCGCACGCGGCGGACGGCTATACGGCGCAGAACCTCGAAGCCTTCGTCGACCGGAGCCTCGGAAATCTCGGCGTCGAAACGCTCGACCTCGTGCAGCTGCACTGCCCGCCGGTCGAGGTCTACTACCGGCCGGAAGTCTTCGAGGCCCTCGACGGGCTGGTTCGGAAGGGCAAGATCCGCTTCTACGGCGTGTCGGTCGAGAAGGTCGAGGAAGCGCTGAAGGCGATCGAGTTCCCGAACGTCGCCTCCGTCCAGATCATCTACAACATGTTCCGGCAGCGGCCCGCCGAACGGTTCTTCGCCGAGGCCGAGGCGCGCGAGGTCGGCGTGATCGTGCGCGTGCCGCTGGCGAGCGGCATGCTGACGGGCAAGATGACGGCCGAGACCCAGTTCCCCGCGAACGACCATCGCAACTTCAACCGGGAGGGCAGGAGCTTCGACGTCGGCGAGACCTTCGCGGGCGTTCCCTACGACGTCGCGCTTGAGGCGGTGGACGAGCTGCGCGCGGTCGTGCCTGAGGGGGCGACGATGGCGCAGGCCGCGCTGCGCTGGATCCTGATGGAGGACGCGGTGTCGGTGGTCATCCCCGGCGCCAAGAACCGCGAGCAGGCCGAAGGCAACGCAGCTGCGGCATCGCTCCCGCCGCTGCCGGCGGAGGCCATGGCTCGTGTGCGCGAGGTCTACGTGCGGCTGATCGCGCCGCACGTTCACCAGCGCTGGTAGAAATTCCGACAGCCGGGGCGGGATCGTTTTCCGCCCCGGCGACTTGCTCTTCGCGAATTTCTGAGCCGGGGAGAGCATCGCATGGCCAACCTGTCGCGCCGCGGCGTGCTCGCCGCCGGCCTCGGCCTCGGCCTTGCCGGGTTCCTGCCCCGCCCAGCGCGAGCGGCGCCCGTGGCGCAGGCCATGGCGCCGGGCTTCGAGGCGGTGGTGGCTCCGGACGCGCGGCTTGATACGCTCCATTCCGACGGGCGCTGGTGCGAAGGGCCGTGCTGGGTGCTGCGGCTCGGCGGCCTCGTCTTTTCCGACACGCGGATGAACCGGATGAGCCTCCTTCGCGAAGGCGCCGCCGCGCAGGCCTATCGCGACCCTTCGAACAACGCCAACGGCAACTGCCTCGATGCGGAAGGGCGGCTCGTCACCTGCGAGCACCGCACGCGGCGCGTGGTGCGCGAGCGCGAGGACGGCTCGATCGAGGTGCTGGCCGACGCCTTCGAGGGCAGGCGGCTGAACGCGCCCAACGACTGCGCGCTCGGGCCGGACGGCGCGATCTGGTTCACCGACCCCGTCTTCGGCATCCGCCAGCCCGACGAGGGGCTCATGGCCGAGCCGGAGCAGGCGATGCGCCGCGTCTACCGCATCGCACCAAGCGGGCGGGTCGAGGCGCGGATCGAGGACATGGACCAGCCGAACGGCCTCGCCTTCGCCCCCGACGGCCAGACGCTCTACGTCGCCGATGCCGGCGCCGGCCTGAACCCGGAGGGGCCGCGCGAGATCCGCGCCTATCGCGTGACGCCGGAGGGCGCCGCCGAGGCGGGGCGGATCTTCGCACGGCTGGAAAGCGGCGTGCCGGACGGGCTGGAGACCGACGCGGACGGCCGGCTCTACGCGGCCTGCGAGGACGGCGTCCGGGTCTTCGCGCCGGACGGCACCCTTCTCGGGCGCATCGCGACGCCGACGACGCCGGCCAACATCGTGTTCGGCGGCGTGGACGGGCGGCGCCTGTTCATCACCGCCGGCAAGGCCGTCCACGCCGTGAACATGCGCGCGCAAGGCCGCGGCTTCTGATCCCTCAACCGCCACGAAAGGCGCGACCATGCTTCCTCGCCGACGCTTCCTCGCGGGCACGCTGACCGCGGCGGCCGCCATCCCCCTGATGCGCGCCGCGGGCGCGCAGGAATCGGCGGGCGCGGCGTCCGTCGCGCCGGTGCCGGAGGGCGCGAACCGGCTTCAGGCGAGCCCGGCGCGGGGCGCGGGGGCGATGGAGCTGGCGCACCTCGCGAACGCGCCCTCGACGCCGACGGGCCTTGCCATCGCGCCGGACGGCCGCGTCTTCGTGATGATGCCGCGCTTCTCGGCCGACGTGCCTTTCACGCTCGGCGAAGTGCGGCCGGACGGATCGGTTGTGCCGTACCCCGACGCCGAGACCAACGCGCCCGATCCCGCCATGCCGCAGGCGCGGCTGTTTCACGTGCCGAACGGCGTCTTCGATCCGGAGGGCCAGCTCTGGATCCTGGATGCGGGGCTGCCCGACGGCTCCGGGCCGCCGGTGCCGGGTGCGGCGAAGCTCCTGCGCATCGACGTCGCCTCGGGGCGCACGACCCGCATCGTGCCTCTGGAGCCGGGCGTCACCCCGACCTCCTCGCTGAACGACCTGCGCGTCGACCTCGCGCGCGGCCGCGCCTTCGTCACCGACCAGGGACAGGACGGGACCGGAGCGATCCTCGCCGTCGACCTTTCGAACGATCGCGTGGTGCGGCGGCTCGACGGACATGCGAGCACGAAGTCGCAGGAGAAGCTGGTGAAGTTCGTCGAGCACCGGCCGGTGATGCGGACGGAGGGCGCCGGACCGCCGCGCTTCGTCAAGGGCGGGGCGAACGGCATCGCGCTCGGGCCGGGCGGCACGCGGCTCTACTACGCGCCGCTGATCGGGCGGCACCTCTACGCGGTGGACGCCGCCTCGCTGACCGACCCCGCCGTCTCGGATGCCGAGGTCGCGGCGGGCGTCGAGGACCTCGGCGAGAAGGGCATGACGGGGGGTCTGGCCTGCGACGCTGAGGACCGCGTCTACCTGACCCTCCAGGAGCAGAACGCCGTGGGGCGGCGGACCCCGGACGGGCGGATCGAGGTGGTCGGCTCCGACCCGCGGCTCGTCTGGGCCGACACGATGGCGATCACGCCCGACGGCTGGCTCTACGTTTCGGCCGCGCAGGTCAACCGCCGGCCGGAGTACAATGCGGGCGAGGACCTGCAGAAGCCGCCCTACGCCGTGCTCCGGATCCGGATCGATGCCGGACCGGCGAACTGAGCCTCGTCCGCTTCCTCACGGGTGGACGTAGGCCTCGCCGGTCTCGGCGCGAGCGGGATGGACGAGGTAGCGCCCCCGGGTGGGAACCGCGACCTCGTCGAAGCGGGCGGCGAGCTCGCTCAGGGCCGCGCGCATGGCAGGACCGTGCATGGCTTGGCCATGGCCGGTCACGACGAGCTCCGGCTCCAGCGCGGCCAACTCCTCGACGGAGCGCTTCGCCTTGTCCCATTCCACCGTGTAGTACATCGGCGGCCCGTGCATTTCCGGCGCCTGCGTGATCGCGGCGTAGGCGGATTCCTGCCGCGTGGTGACGAAGGCGTCGCCGGCGATCAGCGTCCGGTCGGCTTGGCGGAAGAACGACACGTGGCCGACGCTGTGGCCGGGCGTGTGGATCCAGCGCCAGCCGGCGAGCGGGGGAACGCTGCCGTCGGCCGGCAGCTCGCGCAGGCGCTCCGACACGTCGACGGGCCCGCGCGGATAGAAGCGGGCGAGC